>CAYONM010000286.1:0-4406 GCA_964405325.1 uncultured candidatus Brocadiaceae bacterium
ACAGATCGCGCAGAGATTTTGTCGATCCTTCAAGGCGCGAAGAGTGAGCATATCGGGCATATGTGAGCGATAAGCAACGCAGAAGGGCGGCAAAAGATCAAGCGAAATGTAATGTTTATTTTTTGACGGGCCCTTAGCTTAGCGGCCAGCAAGGAGCTGGTCACATGGCCCAACCCATTCGCATCGGCATGATTGGCGCCGGCGGCATCTGCCGGAACCGTCACATTCCAAACTTGAAGCAGGCAAACGACGTCGAACTGGTCAGCGTCAGCAACCGCAGCCCCGCTTCGTCGCAGGCAGTGCAGCAGGAATTTGGTTTCACCCATTGGGACGAACATTGGCAAGAGCTGATCAAACGCCCAGACATTGATGTGGTCTGGATCGGTACCTGGCCGGTAAGCCACCGCAAAATGACCGTAGCCGCCCTTCAAGCCAACAAGCATGTCTTCTGCCAGGCTCGCATGGCCGGCACCCTCGCCGACGCCGAGGCAATGCTGGCCACAGCCGAACAACGGCCTGACTTGGTCACGGCAATCTGTCCACCACCGCACCGCATGCCCGTTGAGCACACGGTCCAACGGCTGCTGCCACAGCTGGGCCGACTGCTGGCAGTGGAATTGCGCGTCGTCAACAGTAGCAACCGACAACCGAGCGACAGTTTCCGCCAGCATCGCCGCGATTCCGGCCTGCACATCATGCAGGTCGGTATCTGGGCCGAGGTGCTCAATGCCTGGTTTGGACCGTATCAACAGCTGCAGGCCCATGTCGACCAGGTCGCTTCGACGACGACCAATGGCATCGCGATCGACGTCCCGCAGCAAGTGGCCATCCAGGGCCGGCTCGCCAATGGCGCAATGATCACCGAATGGCATAGCTCCCTACTGGCCGGGCCAACACAGAGCCGGGTCCTGATCCACGGCAGCCAGGGCAGCCTGTGCTGCGAGCATGGTCGAGTGCTGCTGACCACTGGCGAGCAGGCAGCCTTCCAGGAGGTCCCGATAGCCGACGACGAACGTTGGCAGTGGGACGTCGAAGACCGCTTCTTAAGCGCGGTCCGCCTGGCGCGCACCGGCCAGCCCTGGCCGCAGCCCCCCTGCAGCTTCGCTGATGGGGTTGCCTACATGCGCAAAATGGACGCGCTCTGGCAATCAGCCGCCAGCGGTCAAATGGTCTCGCTGTCGTAGAGCGGCTACTCCGCCATCAGACTCTGGAGCTCGGCTGGCCAGCTGGGCGTAGCCCCGGTCTGACTGACCACGAAAGCGGTCACGCGATTGGCCACTTCGTTGATGCGAGCATCGCTCCAGCCACGCAGCAGGCCGGTGATCAGAATGGCGGTAAAACTGTCACCGGCACCAACCGTATCGGCTACCGGAGCATCGATGATTGGCTGGTGATGCACCGGCTGATCCGGTCGACACAGCAGGCTACCATCTCTGCCCATGGTCAGGGCGATCAGTTGCAACTGATAGCGCGCAAAGAGCTGCTGCACCACCAGCTCGATATCACCACTGGGCAGGCCCAGGTGTCGACAAAGCTCGGGCAGCTCTTCATCACTGATCTTGGCGACATTGGCCAACTGCAGGCCGCGCTCGAAGACCTCGGCGCTGTAGAAGGGCGCGCGCAGATTGACGTCGAAGATGCGATAGGCGTCTTCCGGAACAGCGCCAATCACCGCTTGGATGCAGGCCCGACTCTGCTCGCTGCGCTGCGCCAGCGAACCGAAACAACACGCTCGCGCCCGACGCGCCACATCCAACACATGGTCGCTCAGCGGGATGTGATCCCAAGCGACCTGCTCGATGATGGTGTAACTCGGCACACCCTGTTCATTCAGACTGACCGAGACTCGACCCGTGGCATGCGCTGGGTCATCAGTGATGAGGGTCTGAGCGACACCCAGCTCGTCCAATTGTTGCCGAATGGCACGGCCATCGTCATCAACGCCCACCGCTGACACGCAGGCAGCCTGCAGGCCGGCCTGATTGGCATGCACGCAAACATTCAGTGGCGCGCCCCCCAGACGCCGACCATCCGGCAATTCGTCCCACAAAATCTCGCCGATACACAAGAGATCGTAGCTCACGAGAAGCCCTCCCATCTATTTGCCTGCAGCAGGCGGTGACGTAGTTCCACCAGCGTGGCCTGCAGCACCGGGTCGATCAATTCAAAGTAGCCCTGAGCAGTACGCAGACCGCCGTCCGCCGTGGCCTTGGCAATACGCTGAGTCAATTCCACCAGGCGTCCAGCGCACAGACTTCCCGCCGTGCTCACCAAGCGTTCGGCACTGAGATGGATGTGCCGCCGATCCACATCTGCGATCGCCTGAACCAGATCCTTGCCGTCCTGCTCCAGATGACTGAGCAAGTCTGCAACCAACTCCGGGTCGCCACACATCAACGGCCACAACAGATGTGCGAAGGCCGCCTCATCGATCAGGGCATGCAGCAGGTGGTCACCAGCAAGGGGATGTTCAGGCATGGGTCCAGCTTAGACAGCACCAGCACCCGCCAAAGCCTTGAGTCGTTGGGAATCCGGATTCATGCTGCGTCATGCATACGCCACACCATGTCCTGATCACCGGCGGCGCTGGCTTCATCGGCTGTAATCTCGTCCGCCACCTGATCCAACACCAGCCGGACTGGCAACTGACCGTCCTGGACGCACTGACCTACGCCGGCAGTCGACACAATCTCAACGACATCGAATCCCAAATTCTTTTCGTTCCTGGCGATATTATTGACCCTGCCCTGGTCGGCGAGCTGCTGCACGACCGGCAGATCGATACCGTTGTGCACCTGGCCGCCGAGAGTCATGTCGATCGCAGCATCGACGAGCCCATGCCCTTCATTCGGACCAATGTCGATGGCACCGCCTGCCTGCTCGACGCCGCGACCCGGTTCTGGGACGGCCGCCAAGACGTACGCTTCCATCAGGTGAGTACTGACGAGGTCTTCGGCGACCTGGAGCAGCGCCCCGCCGCCGACGAACAAGCTCCCTACGCTCCGTCCAGCCCCTATGCTGCCAGCAAAGCCGCCGCCGATCACCTGGTCCGGGCCTGGTCCCGCACCTACGGCCTGCCGATCAGCATTTCCAACTGCGGCAATAATTACGGCCCGTACCAGTTTCCGGAAAAATTGATCCCCTTGGTCATCAGCAAAGCGCTCCGCGGTGAAGCACTGCCGCTGTACGGCGATGGCCTGCAGATCCGGGACTGGCTCCATGTCCAGGACCACTGCACGGCCTTGGCGCGCATCATCCAGACGGCACCAGCGGGCAGCTCTTGGAACATCAGCGCCCGAGCGCAGGTCAGCAATCGCGATCTGCTGGAACGACTGTTGACGGCTCTTCAGCAGTTGCGCCCCTGTCCTGCCGGTGACTATCGCGATCTCATCACCCCGGTCGCCGATCGCCCCGGCCATGATCGCCGCTATGCCCTTGACCCAAGCCGTTTGGAAACTGATCTGGACTGGCAACCACATTTCCAACTTGCCGACGGCCTGCAGCAGACGGTGCACTGGTATCTGAACAGCGCGGACTGGCTGCAACACATCCACGAAGAGCGCTACACGGGCGAACGTCTCGGACAGGGGTCATAACCACGTCCAAGCCACGCCGACAATAGCGATATCCGCCCAGGCGTGGCTGAGCCAGGCCGGCCAAATGGAGCGGTAGCGGGCATAGAGCCAGGACCAGACCACCCCACCGCAAAAGACCCCAAAGCTGGTCAGCACCAGGAACGGACCAGAAAAATAACAGGCCAAGGCAAAAACGTGATGCAAGGTAAAACAGGCCGCAGCAAAGGGTACCGCGCCAATGGTTAGAATGCGCTCCGCACGGCTGACCAGGAACCAACGCCAAACGTATTCTTCCAGCATCGCATTGACCGTGCACCAATACAGCCCCAGACCCAGCAACAACCAGCGGTCCGCCAGACCGACCGCGGTCAACTGGTCTACGAGCGCCGTCTGATCCAAGCAAGGTCGAACCAGCAGATAACCGCCGATGATGGCAGCAGCGATTGCCAGGCCACTAAACAAGGCCCAAGCCCAACCGCCCCGGCGCGCTGGTGACCAACTCCACGCTTCACCATCCACCAGGCGGTGCCACAGCACGGGCAAAGCCAACAACCAGACCTTGCTGGCCATCCACAAGCCCTGTCCCAACGCCGAATCCGGCCACCAGTACATGCCAGCCAGCACGCCGATACTCGGGGCCGGCACCAGCAACAACACCGCAAGCAAGGCCTTGAATCGAATCGTCATATCCTTTTCTCGCCCATGCTGGGGGCTGGTCGAGCCCCAACCGAGGCGCATGATCGGGCCATGCCGCAGCGGATCAGTATCCGAGATATCGCCAAGCAGGATGGGTCCCTCAGAGGTCGAATTCGGCACGAATCCGATAAGAGC
>CAYONM010000287.1:0-4381 GCA_964405325.1 uncultured candidatus Brocadiaceae bacterium
AGATCCAACTGGGTGGTCAGTTGGTGTTGCAGCACATCATCCAGCAGGTGCAGCGCTCGGATGGCATCGGCTTGCTGCAGATGTAGCTGCTCCAGCTCCTGTCGGCAGGCCTCGGTGCGACCGATCTGCCAGAGGATGTCTGCCAGCAACAGACGCAGTTGATCATCTGCCATGCGGTGCAGGCCCTGGCGTAGCAGCTCGATGGCCTGATGGTGGCGGCCGATTGCGCGCAGGCAGCGAGCCTGGGCCAGGATGGTGCTGGTTTGCACTGGGAGCGATTCCAGCAACAACAGGGCGCTGGCATGGTCACCGCGCGCTTCCAGCAAGTCGGCCAGTTGCTCCTGGTCGATCAGCTTTGGCAGGCGTAAGCGTTCCATGCGGAGATCATCGATCTGGAGCTGGTTCAAGGTGGCATCGAAGGCGATGGCAGCCAGATGCCGGGGTTCGCGACCGGGCGGCGGCTGATAGCTGAACACCGCTTGATCATTAATATGCAGTTGCACGGCGCCGCTGTGGTAACGCAGGTCCAGGTGATAATCTCGGCCCGCCTGCAGGCCCGGCTCAAAGCGGGCGACGGCGAGTGGATTCATGTGAGCATCGGTCAGTTTGATCAGATCGGGTTCGTTGTAGCCGCCGATATGCAGGGTCTGGCCCTGGCCTCGATGCGCTCCAAAAACGACATTAATGTTGCCGAAACGGATTATCGGGGTCACCGTCCAGCGTAAGCGCAGGTCGGTGTCGCTGAGCGCGGTGTAGGCCAGATCGGCACAGCCAAACCAGGTGGGTGGAAGGCGGGCCTGCAGGCTGCCATCAGCTACCAGCCAGGGTGCGCGTTCTCCGCTTAGCGGTCTGGTTTCTGCTGAATCAGAGTCCCAGTCCGGGAGTACCCAGCTCTGCCAGTGATCGCTGCTGAGAGGGGCGTCGAAGTGTTCCTGCAGGAGCGTCTGCCAATGTCGTTGTCGTTGACCCTGTTGCCAGCGCCACAGGAGCAGCAGGGCGGTGCCGGTCAGCAGTGCCAAGATGATCGCCAGCGCGGCCAGGCGCTGTTGCCGCAACCAGCGCAGGGCCGGCCGCCACCAGGGATCGGGCAGCACGCTCAGGGCCTCGTCATCCAGCCAGTGCTGGCAGTCTTGCGAGAAGTCAACCATGTTGACGTATCGTTGCTCGACCTGCTTCGCCATGGCACGGGCGCAGATGGCCTGCAAGCCACGCCAACGGCGGCCGCTGGGCCAGTGGAAATCGGTCGGCAGGCGATCCGGACGATGGCCGGTGAGCAGCTGCAGCAGGGTCGCGCCGAGGGCGAAGATATCAGCCCGGTGGTCGCAGACCTTGCCAGCGGCCTGTTCCGGGGCCATAAAGCCAGGGGTGCCCTGTAGGGCCCGTTGGCTGCCGCTGCCGCTGGCACCATCCCAATCGATCAGGGCGCAGTCGCCGTGCGCGCCCAGCAGGATATTGCCGGGTTTCACATCCAGGTGTACCACACCGCGTTCGTGTGCGGCGGCCAGGGTGTCGGCAATGGTCTGGACGATGCGTACCCGCGCGGCCAGCGACAGCCGGTTTGGTTCATCGCGCATGACCTGGTCCAGGCTCTCGCCGGGGATATAGCGCTGCAGGGTCCAGCGCAGGCCGCCAGCGATGCCGCTGTCGTAAATGGGCGGGACATGCGCGTGTTCACAGCTGACCGGCAGCGGTTCGTGCAGCAGGGTGTCGGTGAATTTCACCACCGCTTGGCGCTGCAACTCCTGGTCATCGACCAGAAACACCTGGCTCAGGCCGCCGCCGGGCAATTCGCGTTGCAGGCGGAAGCGTGGTGGCAGGAAACGCTCGTTCAGCAACAATTCGGCTTCCGCCAGGCTCAAGCTGGGTGCCGGGGTCGCTTGCTGCAAACGGGTCAGGCCGGTGGGGTCGTTCATGCCAGGGCGATGCTGCCGTGCTCGCGATATTCCTGTGGGCTCAGCTGGTACACCGAGCGGAAGGCGCGGGCGAAGGCCGATTGCGTGGCATAGCCGATGCGCTCGGCGATCTGTTGGATGCTGAGCCGGCTGCCTTTCAACAGTCGGGCGGCGTGCGCCAAGCGGAGCTGTTTATGGTATTGCCCGGGACTCACCTGCATGGCTTCGGTGAAGACCCGACAAAAATAGGTGGCGCTGACGCCCAATTGCTCGGCCAGTTCGCTGGCATCGTAGGCCTGTTCCACGGCCTGCTGCATCAGGCCGCAGGCCTGCCGGACCAGATGCGGGCCGTGTTGCTGCTCCTGATCGCCGTGGTGCGCGATGGCCGCCAGCAGGCTGTGCACCAGTACGCTGGCGTCGGCCAGGCTGAGGGGATGCTCGGGGGTGTCGGCGGCTAGTCGGGCAAAGCCCAACAGGCGGCTGATGATGCTGGCGCGCGCCGGCAGCGGCAGCGGCGTGGGCAAGCCGTCGGCCAGCTCGGTGGCCTCGGCCTCGGCCCCGGTAAAGGCGAACAGCAGCAGCCGGCTGTCGCTGCTCAGTTCCACCGAGGGCAGATCGCAGCGTTCCAAAAGTAGCGCCTGGTCGACCTGCAGAGTCTGCTCCTGACCGGTCCAACGGCAGGCTGCCTGGCCGTGCAAGCACTGCAGCAGCAGCCAGCTGGCGCCGTCCAGCGGTTGCGCCGCGCTGGTGGCATCCAGCACCTGCAGGCTGATGGCCTGGGCCAGATGCTGCCAGCGGCTGTTGGTCCGGAAGCGCAGGGAGAAGGTACGAATCATGCCAGGGAGTATGGCTTCCAGACGGCCCCTGCTCAACCGCTTTGCGGTTAAAAACTGGACCACTGGTTCAAAAACGGAGTCGTCAAGGGCAGGAATGGGACCAGAAGGGCAAGAACGGACGCTCGCCAGGCTTGGTAGTGAACTGCTAGGATCTGTGCATCGATCCCAATCCATTCCTGAAGGAGATCCATCATGATGACCCGCCTACTCTGCAGTGGTACCCTGCTGTGTGCTGCCACCGCTTCGTTGATGGCCGCTGACGAATTGATCACCAATGGTGATTTCGAGGCGACCGCTGGCGATCCGCCAGCGCGGGTGCAGCCGCTGAGCTACGGCTTTAGCTCCATACTGAAAACCGCAGATGCCGGTAGGTGGTGTGCCAATCCTAATACAGGTCGCAGTTTCAATAATAAACAACTGATCGCTGAGTTCCCCGATGCCAGCAATGGTGTTGGCATGAGTGAGGATAATGATATCAGCGAATCTTCGCTTATATATCTGATCCAGGATGGAAAAGCGCATTCCGGTTCAGCCACCTTCAGTCTGGATCTGTATCAATTGCTGTCTTTGAGCAAGGATGCCACGGTGCAGTTACTCGGCTATAACGGTGATGATGATACCGTTGATGCGGCTTTGACCGCAGACAGCATCAAGACGCCGAAGAATAGCCAGACCGAAGACGGCACCGGCGCGGTGTTGTTGAGCGAGACCATCGCGCACCAGAACAGCAATCTGAATGCCTGGGACACCCAGAGCTGGACCGTGGATCTCGGTGACGGCTACGATTATATCGTGCTCAGCATCGGTTGGACCGGTGAGGATGTCGGCGTCAGCGATGACACGGACGGTGCGCTGTTCTACCTCGACAACATCAGCCTCGAGGCCGGTTCCGCCGGTACCCCGGGCATTCCCAATATCTCCGCCGTCGCCACCAGCCACGAGGCCATCCAACTCACCTGGGACGACGTCAGTGGCGAAGCCGGTTACGAGATCTGGCGCAACGACGTGCATGTTGACAACCTGCCGGCCGACAGCACCAGTTATTCCGACACCGGTTTGACTGCCAATACCACCTACGAATATCGTGTCGATGCAGTGGATGTGGTGACGCCCGTTCCGTGAGGAAAAACATTTCTGCATCGGACTATCTCGACGTCCCGTTTACGTAAGACGCCCCCCGCAGCCTTGCTGCGGGGGGCGTTCGGTCTGGTGAGGATCAGTGCATTCGTTTAGTTCGTGGCCGGTGGCGCCAGGCTCGGTCCTGGTCGGAATTCGAAGGGCACCGGTGCTGGTTCGGGCAGGTGCTGACCGGCTTCCAGCTTGCCGGGAGTACTGGGGACAGGGAGTACTGGGGACAGGCGGGCTCTGAACGCCTGCAAGCGGCTGATCTGCCGGATCGGCCCATGCCCAAGGTCTGGAAGGAACGCAAGGCGCATCGCCATCGGACGGCGGTGGCGTATCTGTTGCACGCTGCTTGGCGCTATCGGTATCGGGAGGCCCTGGGCTTGGGGGCGGTGGACCTGGTCGACATCGCGGTAAATGCCCAGCCACCCATACCGGCCTCGGCACTCACGGCCCTCTGGCAGTGGCTGCAGGCCGAGCAATTCGAAAAGCCGGAACGCCGGCAGCTGGTGGCGCCCTTGGCGCCCTTGG
>CAYONM010000288.1:0-4369 GCA_964405325.1 uncultured candidatus Brocadiaceae bacterium
TTCATCAGGGGACTGCGTCCCCCGAACCCCCTGCACCTCACGGACTTACAGCCGCACTCATTTAATAACTCGTTATTTTGTGCGGCTATAAGTCCGTGAGGTGCTAACGGCCACCATCGCCGGTCCTGACGGACCTCCAGCCCTGCATTCCAGCGAATGCGGCCGACCGTGCGATGTTGTGGTGGGATCAGCGTATCGATGCGCAATGACCGCTGGAGGTTCCATGTCCCACCACCTGTTTCGTCACCTGCGCACAGCCCTGCTGTGCACTCTGCCCGCCATCGGTTTGTTTGCCGAGGAGGCGGCACCCGTCATCGATTCCGGCGATACCGCCTGGATGCTGGTGGCCACCGCACTGGTCCTGTTCATGACCCTACCCGGTCTGGCGCTGTTCTACGGCGGTCTGGGTGGGCTGGCCGGTGCCGATTACCAGATGAGCAGCCAGCTGGGCAAACAGCTGCTGGCGGTGGGCGTGACCATCCTGTGGTCCGGCGTGGTCAGCGTCGTGGTGCTGGTGGTGCTCGACAAGGTCATCGGCCTGCGCGCCAAGCCGAAGAACGAAGACCTGGGCCTGGATCTGTCGGATCACGACGAGCGTGGTTACATCGTCTGATGACCACTGGCGTGCGAGCTCGCACCGGTCGCGGGCTCGCATTTGCGCCAACACACGCAACCCTGCATGGCCGAAGCTGATAAGGATCGCCATGCAGGCCTACGACCAAGCCGTCCATGCCCTCGCCAACGCCGAGCGCATTACCGTTACCACCCACGTCCATCCCGATGCTGATGGGGTCGGCTCCGGATTGGCGCTGCTGGAGGCGTTGCGCCAGCTGGGCAAGCAGGTGCGCTTCATCTGCCCCAGCCAAGTCGCCTCGGTCAACGCTTTCCTGCCGGATTTTGCGCTGGTGGAAACCTGCGGCGATCAGGCCTGGGCCGAAGCGCAGCCCCCCTGTGAGGTGCTGATCAGTTGCGACTGCGGCAGCCTGGACCGGCTGGAGCGTGCCGCGCACTTGCCGCGCGGGCTGCTGATCAATGCCGACCATCATCGCTCCAACACCCGCTTCGGCGATCTGAACGTGGTCGATGAAGACGCCGCCTGTTCTGGCATGGTGATCGAACGCCTGATCACCGGCCTGGGCGTGGACCTGAACCAGGCCATGGCCGCCAATCTCTACGCCGCGGTGGTCTTCGATACCGGCCGCTTCATGCACGCCAACACCGATGCCGGAGTGCTGCGCTGGACCGCCGGACTGCTGGATACCGGAATCGATGCCGCAGCCATCAACCGCGCCATCAGCTATACCAAAACTCCGCACGATCTGGCGATCATGCGTCTGGGCTTGGAACAGCTGCTGATCGACGAGGAGGAAGCTGCCCTGGCCGGCATGGCGCTCAGCCGCGACGCCATTGATGCCGTCGGCGAACCGGAAGACTGGGGTGAGCTGATCGAATTTCCCCGCAGCCTGCAGACCAACCGCATTGCCTACCTGCTGCGGGAAAATACTGATCGTACTAGCTGTCGGGTCAGCCTCCGCGCCAATCCCCCCTACGCGGTCGAGCCGGTGGCCACTCGTTTCGGCGGCGGTGGCCATCGCTATGCCGCCGGCTGCACCATGCAATTCCCCTTTGCCGAGGCGCGTGTGCAATTGCTGCCGCTATTGCGAGAGCAATTGCGCGCCGTGGACCAATGAAATCTGACGCCTCCCTCAAAGGGGGCGTTGCCCCCTCGCGCCTCCGGCGCACACCCCCACGCTCCTCCGTCGCGACGGAGGGCCCGGGAGGCAGCACCCCCTCTGAGCAAGGCGCTGATCGTCGCGCCCTGGGACATTTGTGGCAGGCTATCCGACCGCATCGCGGTTTCGGCCTGCTGACCCTGATCCTGGTGGTGATCGTGTTCGCCTCCTGGCCCGGCGGCCAACTGCTGTTCGGCTGGGCGCTGAACGATGTCGCTGCCGGCACAGCCCTGCGCTATGACAACGGTGTTGCCGATGCCTCGGTGCTGTGGTTCTGGCTGCTGGTGTTTGGACTGTTCACCCTCGGCCGCGTGGCGCTGCTGTACGTGGCCCAGGTCTGCCGAATGCAGTTCGGCGCCCGGGTGCTGCGCAGTCTGCGAGCGACCATTTATGCCCAGGTGCTACGCCTGGACAGCCGTTGGCACCGCCTGCATGGCGCCGGCGAACTAATCAGCCGCACCACCCGCGATGGCGACAAAATACGCGAGGCCCTGTACGGTGCCGCCAACGATCTGCTGGAAACCGCCGTTCTGGTGCTCAGCTGCCTGGCGCTGCTGTGCTGGTACGATCTGTCGATTGCTTTGTTACCTGGCCTGTTGTTGCTGGTGGTGCTGCTGTTGCTGCTGCGCCAAGCGGGTCGCCTGACGCAGTTGAATCGGCAGGCCGACAACGCCTACGATCACCTGATCCAGGATCTGACCGAAGGCGTGGAAGGCGTGCACGTCATCAAGGCCTTCGGCCTGGAGCAGGCGCGCACCACCAGCTTTGCTGGTCATGTGGATCATTTCTCGGGCCGCAGCCTGCGCACGGTGCTGTACACCGCGATCAACCTGGCCATCCCGCTGGCGGTGTTCGCCCTGGGCCATGGCTGGGTGCTGGTGGTGGGCGCCTGGCAGGTGTCCCTCGGAACGATCGAGGTGGGCGATCTGGTGGCAGCACTGATGGCCATGACCACCCTGATCTTCCGTCTCGACAGCATGGGCAACGCTATTCGCCGGCTGGCTGATGCCCGCGCCTCGCTGCTACGGCTGGGCGAGGTGCTGGAGGCCGAACCGGCTTTCAGCTCGGGACCCGAAGCGCTGCCAGCCGGCCCCCTGGGCCTGCAGCTGCACGGTGTGGTGGCCGGACCACCAGGGCATCCGGTGCTCGACGGCGTGGAGCTGGAACTGCGACCTGGCGAGGTCCTGGCTCTGGTGGGCCCCACCGGCGGCGGCAAGAGCCTGTTGGCGCAGCTGCTGCCACGTCTGCTGGATCCCGATGCCGGCGAGGTGGCGGTGATTGATGCCGAGGGTACAACCTGGCCCCTGCCACGCCTGCGCCTGGACGAACTCCGCCGGACGCTGCAGGTCGCCTTTCAGGACAGCTTCCTGTTTGCCGGTACGATACGCGAGAATCTGCAGGTAGCGGCACCGGAAGCCGATGACCAGCAGCTGTGGCAGGCGTTGGAGGATGCCGATCTGGCGACATTCATCCGCAACCAAGCCGACGGCCTCGATAGCCTCTGTGGCGAACGCGGCCTGACCCTGTCCGGCGGGCAACTGCAGCGCCTGTGCCTGGCCCGAGCCCTGGTCGGGCAGCCGCGCATCCTGATCGCGGATGATAGCACCAGCGCCCTGGACGCCGCCACCGAGGCGCGGGTGCTGACCCGGCTCCGCCAACGCGCCGATGGCATCAGCATCGTGTTGATCGCCAGCCGCCTGGCCACGGCCCGCTTAGCGGACCGAATCTGCCTGCTGGACGAGGGCCGCATCGTCGCCAGCGGTACTCCCGACGAATTGGCCACCGGCAATGCCCTGTACCGGGAATTGATGGGGCTATAAACGGTCGATCCGCTCGGGTGCAGGCCAGAGTGATGCCACGCTTGTGGTGGCCAACACCAAACGATCATAAGCTCATGCCTGCCTGCTGCCATGCCCCTGCGGCCAACGCCGCTGTCGACACGCCCTGGATGATGCTGTTCACCATGGTGCCATTGATGGTGGCCTTTCACTGCGCCGGCATGTGCGGACCGCTGATCCTCAGCTTCCGTTTCGGCCTGGATCAAACGAGCCGCGGCAAGCGCCTGACCGCAGCCAGCGGGCATTTACTGGCCTATCAGTGTGGCCGAGCGGTCCTGTATGCTGCCTTCGGTGCCGCCATTGGCGGCATCGGGCAAATGCTGTCGAGCTCCATCGCCACCTTCAACCGCTACGCGGTTCTGGCCATTGCCGCGGCGTTTTTGTTGTGGGGCCTGCAGCGCTTCGGCGCCTTTGGCCGGTTGCGACCAGGCCGCGGCGATGCCGGCGGCCTGGGCCTGGCCGGACGCATGCTCAAAATGCTCCGGGAAAAAGGCCCCAAGCAGCCCTGGTTGTTCGCCCTCATGCTGGGCATGGTGATGGCCTTTCTCCCCTGTGGCCTGACCATGATGGTTTTGGGACAGGCTGCCATCACCGCCTCAGCCTGGCAAGGCGCCGCCATGATGGTGATCCTGGTGATGATGACCACACCAGTGCTGCTGGGCTTCGCCATCCTGCCAGCGGCGGTGCAACGGTTCCGGGTCCGGGCCGGCAGCTGGCTGGAGCCAGCCTTGATCTGCTTTGGCGGCATCTGGATCGGCCTGCACGGCCTGGCGATGAACGGGGTGATTCCGCATGCCA
>CAYONM010000289.1:0-4349 GCA_964405325.1 uncultured candidatus Brocadiaceae bacterium
CGAGACCGGCCGACCGAGGGATGGTTTTTCGGCGAAAATGGCGCGTAGCGCCGCCAAAAATGCTCGCGCAGCGAGCACGTCGCGACGGAGACCGTGGGACCGGAGCCCGGCTGGCGGGTGCGCCGGAGGCGCGAGGGGGCAACGCCCGGTTTGTCTGCGGCGGTTGCACCTGTTTCCTCCCCGTTGACCGCCCTCACGCAGAGCGGACTCTTTTGCCATGACTGCGATCGCTTGGTCTCAGCTGTCTCGCTCTCTGTTGGACGATCTGTTCAATGCCGAGGCGCTGCGTTTCGATCTGGGTGAGCGTTATCGGGTCGAAGAGGGCATTGGCGAGGGCGGTCAGGGTCGGGTGTTCCGCGGTATCGATCGGCTGTGTAATCGGCCGGTGGCGATCAAGGTCGCCAAGTATCGTCCCTCGCATCTGCGCGCCGAAGCGGAATTGCTCAGCCAGTTGGCGCACCCCACCGTGTCGCAGGTCTTTGATGTCGGCATGACGCCCGATGGTTTGGACTTCCTGGTCATGCAGCTGGTCGGTGGCCTGCGGCTGGATGTGTGGTTGGAGCAGGAGGGGGTGGATCTGGATCGTCGTCTGCGACTGTTTGTCCGTCTGGCCGAGGGGATGGCGCATGCCCATGCCTTAGGAGTGCTGCATCGCGATCTGAAGCCGGACAATATCGTGGTGATGCACGCCGATCAGCCGGTGATTCTCGATTGGGGCTTGTCGGCGCGAGGGGGCAAGCGCTCCATTTGCGGCAGTCCGCACTTTGCCGCACCCGAGCAGCTGGAGGGGCATCCGGTCACGCACCGGGCCGATGTCTTCGCCCTGGGTGTGCTGTTGTATGTGATGATCACCGGGCGGCTGCCCTATGCCCGGGAAGCGACCGATTTTCAGGAATTCCGTCGGGTGCGGGCCGGCCTGGTGCTGGTGCCCCTGCGCAAGCGGGCGCCCTCGGTGCCGGCGCGGTTGGAGACCGTGGTGGCGCGGGCGATGTCGGCGCAGCCGGGTGCCCGGCATCCCCAGGTGGAGCATCTGATCGCCGATGTCGAACAGGTGCGCGAGCAGTTGCGGCGCCGGCGGAGCAACCGCGTGGGCTGGTGGCTGGTGCTGGCTTTGGCCTGCCTGGTGCTGGGCTTGGTGTTGGGATGGCTGGCGCATCAGCACGTGCAGACAGGCCCGGTGGATCCCTTGACTGGTAGATCACACAGTGCTGCTGCTAGACCAATGGGTGCATGGCCATAGGCTTCGCGGAATCGCTTATCCACCACCCTTTGGGCCCGTCTTATGCGCGTTATCGTTTGCGAAACCACCGAAATGACAGCGGCGCAAGTTGCCGATCTGATCGAAGGTGAGGTGCGCGACAATCCACACTTGACCATGGGATTGGCCACGGGGCGGACGGCAAGCCGTTCCTACAATGAGCTGGTGCGTCGCTACTACCAGCATGATGATCTCACCTTCAAGAATGTTCGCTGTTTCAATACCGATGAGTATGTCGGCATTGGTCCCAATGACGAGCGCAGCACGCGGTTTTTTATGAATACCCGCTTGTATCACCACATCGACGTGCGCATGGAGAATACCTGTGCACCCTTTGGTGACGCCAAGGATCTGGATGCCGCTTGTCGTGGTTATGAGTTGATGCTCAAGTCCGCTGGCGGGCTGGATCTGGTGGTGCTGGGCCTGGGCTACAACGGCCATGTGGGCTTCAATGAGCCAGGCAGTTCCATCAAGAGCCGGACCCGGATCGTCGAATTCACCGATTCCACCCTGGCGGCGTTGTCGGACGGCTATCGCTTCAAGAACCTGACCGAAACCCCCTCGAGCGCCATCGCCACCGGCCTGGCCACCTTGCTGGAAGCCCGACATGTGGTGATCTGCGCCTCGGGTATTGGCAAGGCCGACGCTGCGCATCGCATCATCGATTGCCGGGCTTCGGCTTCGGTGCCGGCCAGTCAGCTGACTCTGCGGCATCCCAACCTGACCATCGTCTTGGACGAAGATGCCGCCAGCAAAGTCCAGACTCCGCTGATAGAATGGGAGGACGAGGGGTGAGTGCCGCTGACTTGCAGGCGGTTGCAGATGTCATTCTCAGCGGTCCTTCGGAATTGCGCCGTGCCAGGCAGGCCTTGGACAAGCGGCCAGACAACGTGCTCGGTCTCCTGCTGCGGGCATTGACCAAACAGGAGATCTCCATCCTGGAGCATCGCGGCTGCCGTGCCGACGACTGGACGCGTTTGCGCGTGGCCGAGGGCTTCGATCCGTTCCGGGTTCGAGATTCATTTTTCAGCGGTGATTGCGTCCTCGGTAGTTTTGCCGGTGAGATCACCGTGTTGCCCGGTCTGCAACTCCCCTGCGGCATTTACAACAGCAGCCTGAATTCCTGCCAAGTCGGCAATAATTGCCTGATCGAAAAAGTCCGATTTGCTGCCAATACCATTATCGAGCACGGTGCTGTCGTGGTTGATGTCGGTGCTTGTACGTGTTCTGGCGCGGCCGCCTTTGGCTGCGACCAGCAGGTTGGCGTCGCCATCGAGACCGGCGGTCGCGAGGTGCCGGTGTGGGCCGAGATGACCGTTCCCGAGGCTGATCTCATCACCCGGGAGCGACACGAGCGGCAGGCCTTGGCCGCCATCACCATGGCGGTGCAGCGGTATCAGGCGGCCATCACATCGCCCGTGTCGTGGATCCGTCGTGGCGCGCGCGTCCGGCACGTTGCTGCCATGCTGGATGTCTACGTCGGCCGGGGGGCCAGCATCGATCAGGCGCAGATGGTGCGTAATTGTGCGGTGCTTTCCTCCGACCAGGAGACGACCTGCATCACCACTGGCGCCGCGGTGGCTGATTGCGTGTTGCAGTGGGGGGTGCAGGTCACAGGCGGTGCCATCGTCCGCAAGAGTGTGTTGTTGGAGCACAGCGGAGCTGACAGCCATGGTGTCATTGAAGAAAGCATCATCGGGCCCAATACCCATATCGCCAAAGGCGAGGTAACCGCCTGTCTGGTGGGGCCCTTTGTCGGTTTTCATCATCAGAGCATGCTGATCGCCACCCTCTGGCCCCAGGGCCGGGGCAACGTGGCCTACGGTGCCATGGTTGGCAGCAACCATACCGGCCGCGCGCCTGACCAGGAGTTATGGGCTGGCGAGGGCCTGTTTTTCGGTTTGGGTTGTTCCATCCGTTTCCCCAGCAATTTTACCGAGTCGCCCTACAGCGTGATTTCTGCTGGTGTCTCTACTCTGCCGCAGCGGGTGTGCTTCCCCTTCAGTCTGATCACCACGCCAGTGGAGCCCGTGCAACAACCCCGTGCCTTCAATGAATTATTGCCGGGCTGGGCGCTGTACGAGGGGGCCTACGGCTTGGTCCGATCCGAGCAGAAATTCGCCAAGCGTGACAAGAGTCGTCGGCACCAACTGGATCATCATATTCTGCGTCCGGCCATCATGCATCTGGTGCTGGATGCTCTCGATCGGCTGGAACCCATCCGGCAGGAGAAAGCGGTTTATACCGAGGACGATATTCCCGGTATCGGCAAGAATTTTCTGCGCGAGTCTGCTCGTAAACAAGCGGTGGAGGCTTACACCCAGGCCTTGGAACGTTACGCCCTGCGTATCTTGTTAGGCGAGGCCGAAGGCAAGGCGATGCTGCCAGGCAGCGTCGAATTGGCGCGGCAATTGGCCGATCGTTTCCTGCCAGGCAAAGACTTGGCTGAGCGTTTGCGCGTGTTGTACGACATCGAGCAATGCAATGCCGAATTGGTGCAGCGCTCCAAGGCCCGTGATCTGGAGCGCGGCCAGCGGGTCATCCCCGGCTATGAATACGCGCACGAGGATGGCCCGGAAGATCCAGTCGTCGCCAGCGCCTGGGAGCGCGTTGCCACCACTCGCGCCCGTATCGAAGCAGTGTTGGGGCAGGCCTTGGCGTCCTGACGGGCGTGTTGCGATTCGTCTTTTGAACTCTCGCAGAAGCGCAGGGCAACGCAGCCGGCTATCAGGTCTGCTCCCCTTCGTCTGAACCGCTGTGTGTGTGCGATTCAGCGAGGGATTTTTCTCCGAATGTCGCCTTACAAACCATGTTCCCGACGCCAAGCGCTGGGGCGGCATTACCTGCGCCATGTCCATGACGCAGCGACTGAGAGCCTGTTCCGGGCTCAGCTTACAAACCGGGCGATGACCGATACAATGGACCCCCTGAGTTTTCAGGCGGCGTCCGCTTTGTTTGCTGCATCACTTCGATGGACCGCCCAGTTCCTGTTTGAATAATGGATGCTGTCAGCGACCTTGCCTTCGTATGGTAGATAAGCCAGGCTCCGCCCGGAACCCAAAAGGGTTGATTCTACCGGTCGGAGCCTGGC
>CAYONM010000290.1:0-4334 GCA_964405325.1 uncultured candidatus Brocadiaceae bacterium
AATCGAACCCTTGGGTTGTGGGCTGGCCCACCTTGGTCCTCAGCGCCCGGTGGCAGCCACTCCAGATGCACATGCGCATCGCCCAGCATCTGCTTGTATTCCAGGATCAATCCCGTCCAGGCCCCTGCTTGCAAGCTGAGCGCTTCGCCGCCCGTCTCCTGCCCCTGGATCAGGCCGGGCAGCAGGAGCAGCAGTATCCAGAGCCAAGTGAGCAATCGCATGAGTTCTCCTTTTCAAACTTGATCGATTGCATCGACTATGCCCCGTGGCGAGGCCAGGACAGCGTGCCCTTCCGGACATTCTGGTGCTTTTTGGGGGTTCATGCATCTTGCCGAGTACCCACACTTTTGGCATCCTGAGGCATGTCCTGGAGCCTGCCCCGTCGCCTGCGCCGCACCCGCTTCGCCCATACCGGGCGGATGTTCCAGGGTCACTGGCAGGACCTCCTGGTGGGCACCGCCTACACCTGTCCCGGTCGCCCCGCTGGCGATGGCTTGGATCGCAACATGGGCTTCTGCTGGCTGCATCTGATCTTGGACGGCGCCGCCTCCCTGCGCACCCGTAGCGGTTCACGGCAGCTGCAGCCAGGCGATTTCGCATTCATGCAGCCCAACGATCCGAGTGGAGTACCTCAGGCCACTGTCGATGAGACGGTGATGGCGGTCTGGCGTATCAGCGCCGATTGCCATGCCGCTGGCGAGGTGCTCGGCCTGTGGCCACCCGATGTGCGCGTCGGCCAGATCATACTCGACCGCCCCAGCTGCGACCGTCTGGAGCATCTGATCCATATGCTGCACGCCCATGCCGACGGCAACGGCGAGTGGCCGCTGCCGGCCATGCTGGAGTGGGCTCGTCGCCTGTTCCAGGCGCATGCCCAGCCGGCGCAGCAGGCGCAGGAGCCGGATTGGCTGTCACAAGCACGGCGACTGCTGGAGCAGCAGATCCCCGTGATCGAAGTGGCGCGCCGGCTGGGCCTCAGTTACGACCACTTCCGCCGCTGCTTCAGCACCCGCACCGGCATGCCGCCGCGCGCCTACGCCCTCCGCCACCGTATTGAACAAGCCGGCCGCCTGCTCCTGGACGGACGGACACCGCAGCAGGTGGCACAGCAATTGGGCTTTTGCGACGCGAGCCAGTTCGGCAAGCAGTTCCGCGCCCACACCGGCTGCACACCGCGCCAATGGTGCCGCGGCCTGCAGGGTTGATCATGCTGTGCATGGCCTGAAAAATGCTATCGACTGCGCCTGGCTCGACCGGAGTTTGAGAGGTGCCCTTAAGTTTGACGGGTCCCTCAGAGCGCCTTTTTGAGAGGACACAGAGACCACAGAGGGAACTGAGGACACAGAGGGAACTGAGGACACAGAGAAATTTTTCGAGCAGAGACGAATGCCTCGTGAATAACGACCTTTCCGTCCTATCCTTCTGATTCTCTGTGTTCTCGGCTGTCCTCTCTCTGTGAACTCTGTGTCCTCTGACAGCGCTCTGAGGGACCCGTCAAGTTTAATGCAAGCGAACGTATCGGTAGTAAACTTCCAAGCTCAGGCATACGTAAGCGGTACTCAACAAGCGCCCTGCGACATCATGACCAGTAAAAACGGTACCCTTGAAATCCCAACTGCCATCCAGGCAGCCACCGCCGCTCTGCACCTGGCTGTTGATCATCAGATCACGCGTGCTACGGTTCCAGGTCTCCCAACGATCGCCGCCGGCCTGGAAAATCGCCAGCGAGCTGTAGTACAGGCCAAGGTGGGCCAGCCCACAACCCAAGGGTTCGATTTTAGTGATCTGGCCCACCTTTCTGCTCTTTGCTTCTAGGGGCCAGCCCCTAGGACCCCGTCCCTCAAGGCCGAAAACTCGTTGCATCTACCTCCTTTATGGAACTCGACTTACAGAGGGGTATCTTCGAGTTAATGATAGTTCTGCGGCCTTGAGGGACTATAGGTGTTGCAGGGATATGCCTGAGGCGCCTTGGCCATGATGCTGTTCATCATCGATTCCAGCATGGGATCACCAGCCTTTACCCCCAGAAACACAGCGCATACGGCACCGATGAATTCACGATTGCCACCTCGGTTCGCATTGTCCGCTTCGGCAAGGGGATTGTAGAGATAAGGGAACGTGCTCATGTCATTGACGCCGATCCGCTCGTGGTTTTTATTCACGTATTCCCAAGCCTGTCTGGTCATGTTCAGACCGCCACGCATGCCTTGGCCCACGTTCAGGCCGCCGGCGGCGGCACTCTTCAAAGCCATCACCACCCAGCCCGTGACCGAGGTATCGTTCCGTTCCACTTTCGGGGCATAATTCCACCCGAGCGGCTGGTTATTACGCGGATCAATGATCTGCTGCGACAGCAGATAATCCACCGAGCCCTGTGCGAGACTGCGCAGGTTCCGATCCTGCGTCATCGCATAAGCCTCGACGATCGCCATGCAGGCAATGGCATCGGCATAGATACCATGATCATGAGGGTTCGATGGCCCGGAGCCAGGTGTGAATTTGATCCCTGCCTCGGCCCGGTGCGAGACATTTTTGAGCCAGCTCAAGCCACTGCGGACGACCGTACGATATTTGTTCGGAGTGATATGATCGTAGCCCGCACCGAGATAACAGAGTACCGCATAAGCAGTCATGGCGATGTCGGTCATGGGATCGGTCGTATATTTATGATTGCCAGGCTCGCATTTGGGGCCAGGGGCATCGCAATTGTCCTGATAGCCATTGGCATCCCACATGCCGTTGGGACTCTGATGCCGGCGGAAAAAGCGCAGAGCGCCTTCCACCGCGGCTTCGGATTCCCGGCTACCGCCATGCTGCCCCAAGGTGGGCCAGCCCACAACCCAAGGGTTCAATTCTAGTGGTCTGGCCCACCTTTCTGCTCTTTGCTTCTAGGGGCAAGCCCCTAGGACCCCGTCCCTCAAGGCCGAAAACTCGTTGCATCTACCGCCTTTATGGAACTCGACTTACAGAGGGGTATCTTCGAGTTGATGATAGTTCTGCGGCCTCGAGGGACTAAGGCCCGCTTCTTGTTGCCACCCTGGCGATTCATGAAGGCGCCGGAGCCGCCGCCGACGCCGATGGCGCTGTTCATAAAGCCGCCATCGCCATTCAAATCTCCCAGGTCATCACCGCTGCCCTGGTTGCCCATCATGACGTCGAAATCGCCGACATCTTCTTCCACGCCCAGGTCGATCTCTTGCGGCAGTTCGATCTCTTCCATTTCCTGCTCTTGCAGGGCCTCGGCTTGGACTGTGACCTGGACCTCCTCGAACTCCTGGTCGACAATTTCCTCCTGCTCCTGCTCTTCCGGCGGTTCCAACACCACCGGCTGGATGGGCGCATGCTCCTGTTCCATTTCCTGGAAGATGACCATGCTCGTCAGCACCATGGCGATCAGGCCATGAGCCGCGAGACTGAGCAACCAGCCGCTTACTCCGCTCAGGCGCCTGCGTTGCTGCTCCTGATCATGGTCATGCGCGCTGACCGTGCGATCGTTGTCGTTGTGCTCATCCTTATCGTACCGAGACATGCCTCTTCCTCCCAAGATGGGCCAGCCCACAATTACAGAGGGGTATCATTCGAATTAATGATAGTTCTGCGGCCTTGCGGGACTATTAATGCATCACGCGATCAATTGGGCAGGAAGTCCGGGGAAATGTTGGCAGCTATGATCGCATCCAATTCCGCGACGACGGTCGGGTGCTTATCGGCAAGATTGCGGCTTTCATTCGGATCCTGCGCCAGGTCGTAGAGCTCCGGCGCTTCGTCATCGAGCCGGTACAGTTTCCAGTCGCCTTGGCGGACGGCCCGTTGCCGTCCGCTGGCGCGTTTTTTGACGGCGGCGAATTCCCAATAACGGAAAGGCGGTTGCGCCTGTTGTTCTCCCAAGAGGGTCGGGAGGAAAGAGATGCCATCGGTCCCCGCTGGCGTTGTGGTGCTATTGAGAGCCGCGAAGGTGGCCAAAAAGTCGTAGCCCACCGACTGATGGTCGCTGACCCGTCCTGCTGGGACATGCCCTGGCCACCGCGCGATCAACGGCACCCGGATGCCACCTTCATACAGGCTGCGCTTGCTACCGCGCATGCCGCAGGTGCTGTCGAAGAAGTTGCTCATGCCGGGAAAGGACGGGCCGTTGTCGGAATCGAAGAGCACCAGGGTGTTGTCATCGATGCCCAGCTTCTGGAGCAGGTCCAGAATGCGACCGACATCCCGATCGATGCGCATGACCATGGCTGCGTAGATTGCGCGATCTTCTTTCGCCTGATCCGGCATCAGCTCCTGCGCTCGAGCCAGAATCTCGTCATCTGGCACCGTGAAGTCGGAGTGTGGCAGGG
>CAYONM010000291.1:0-4272 GCA_964405325.1 uncultured candidatus Brocadiaceae bacterium
CTGGCAGCGATTCCTGAAGGCGAGGGCAGTCTGTTGGACCACACCATGCTGCTCTACGCCGCGACCATGAACGATGGCAACAAGCACGATCCGACCGATCTGACGGTGGTTCTGGCTGGCGGACGGGGCTGCGGTATCAGGCCGGGCCGACTGCTTCGCTTCGACAAGGAAGCTGAGCGTCGACTCTGCAACCTGCATACCGCCATCGGCCAGCGCATGGGTCTGCGAGACGGTGATGGCCAGCCTTTGCGGCGTTTTGGCAATGCCAGGCATGTGTTGGAGGGTTTGGCCTGAAGGTCGGAGGTGTTGTTCGTTTCTCTGTTCGCCACACAGCGAGGCGGTTGCCTTGAGATCGCTTCTGGTCTGATAGCATGCTTGATCATCATTTTTCAGGAGGTGGCCGCATGCCATGTCTCGTCCAGTTTGGGGCCGGTAATATCGGTCGTGGTTTCATTGCCCCCCTTTTCGCCAGCAGTGCTTGGGAGGTGGTGTTCGTCGACATCGATGACGCGGCCATCACGGCCTGCAATCAGCGCGGTGCCTATACGGTCACCGAGGTCGGTGCTGAGACCCGTTTCGAGCGAACGGTTCAGGGCGTGCGGGGGATCAATGCTGCCGATGCCGAAGCGGTGCGCTCGGCCGTGGCTCAGGCCGATCTGGTCGCCACCGCGGTTGGCCTGGGGGCGCTGAAGCACGTCGGCCCGGCTATCGGTGCCGGTCTGGCCGCCCGTTGGCAACAGGGGGACGCGCCGCTGGATGTGCTGGTCTGCGAAAATGGGGTGCAGGCGGTGTCGCTGCTCGCAGAAGCGATCAGCGACAGTGCGCCGGCAGATTGGCAACAGCGTTGCGGTTTGGTGCGGGTGTCGGTGGGTCGGATGATTCCGGCCGATCAGCGTGGTGACGTCCTGGATATTACCGTCGAGCCTTATGCCTGTCTGCCGGTGGAAGCCGATGCCTTCAAGGGACCTGTTGCCGAAGGTGTCACCGGCTTGAAGCCGGTGACACCCTTTCAGCTGGCCTTTGAGCAGAAATTGTACCTGCATAATGGCACCCACGCCTGCCTGGCCTATGCCGGGCAGCGGCGTGGCCATGCCGATCTGGCCACGGCCATGGCCGATGCCGATCTGGCGGCCGGTGTACGCGCCGCCGGTCTGGAAATCTGCCGTGCCCTGGCCACCGAGCATGCGGCCGATGCGGTGCAGCGGGAACAGCTGGACATCGCATGCATCGCCATGCTGGATGATCTGCTGGCGCGCTATCGCAATCCGCATCTGGGTGATACCGTGGCTCGGGTCGGCCGCGATCCGTTTCGGAAATTGGCCGCCGACGACCGCCTGATCGGTGCCTTGGGTTTGTGTCGTAAGCACGATCTGCCCTGCCATCACCTGGCGCGCTTCGTTGTGGATGCCCTGGCCTGGGAGCCGGCAGACGATGAGCCCGGTGCCGCGCGCTGGCACGAACTCACGACGCAGGGCTGGCGGGCCACGGCGGAGGCTGCTGCCGGTCTGCCGGATGATGACAGCCGACTTGCCGTTATGCAGGTCGCCGATCGGCAGCGTCAGGCGGCAAGCCGCATCCGTGCCGCTGGCATGGTGCTCAGCCGGGTGGAGGAGGCCGAGATCGAAATCGCCGATTTCGGCTTGGGCCGTTACGAGGAGATCGGTCTGGCGATCCACGTCTATGTCAACACCGATCGCTGCTGCGCCAAGGAATTGGCCATGGAACCGGGCATGATGTGCCCGGAACATATCCATCCGGATATCGCAGGTGGACCAGGCAAGGAGGAGACCTTCCGGGTCCGCGCCGGCATTTGCCATCTGTTTGTACCGGGTGACGGTCGGCCGGAAGCGGCGGCGGCCTACCTGCCGGCCGGCAAACAGGATTCGGTCAGCGTCTATCGACATATCGAATTGCAGCCCGGTGAGCAGGCGACCCTGGCGCCCAACACCAAGCATTGGTTTGTCGCTGGGCCCGCAGGCGCGGTGGTTTCGGAGTTCAGCACCGCCAGCCATGACGATGCCGATATCTTCACCGATCAGGACATCCAACGGGTGCCGGAACTCGGCCCACATGTCGGCTAAGGAAAAGACATGCAGTTGCACGAACGGCTCCAGGCTGATGCCGAACGGATCACCCAGACCACCGTGGTCAGCGGTTTCGATGGCTTTGTCGACGAGATGATCCGGGTGGTGGACGAGCGCCACGGACTGGAACAGTACCAGCCGGTGGACAGTATTGCCCGTTTTGGTGAACTGGTTTCGGCGGCGGCGGGACGTTCCAGCCTGCGCGAGATCGTGGTGGAAGCGCAGCATCCTGGTGGTTGTGCCATCAACCTGGCCGACGGCATGGCCAGCCTCGGGGTGGATTGCCGGGTCTTCGCCACCGTCGGCGATCCGGTGCATCCGGCCTTTGCCGCGGTTGCGGCCAAGGTCCGTCTGCAGCCGCTGGGCACCGCCTTCGGTCGGACCCTGGCCTTCGAATTCCACGACGGCAAATACATGCTCTCGGCGGTGGAGCAACTGGGCGCCGTCACGCCGGCACTGTTGCAGCAGCATGCCGAGGAATTACGCCAGGCATTGAATCAGTCGGCGGCCATGGCCTTGGTCAACTGGACCCTGTATCCGCATATGACCGACTGTTGGCGCTGGTTGGCGGACGAATTGTTGCCCCGTCTGCACCAGCGACCGCTGCTTTTCCTCGATCTGGTTGATCCACGCTCCCGCTCACAGGCGGACCAGCACGCGATGTTGGACGCGATGCGGGCGTTGGCGGCAGTGACCGACGTTGTCTTCGGCGGCAATCTCAACGAGGCCAACGCCGTGGCCGAATTGCTGGGCATCGCCGAATCCGCCGAAGACCCGACCGCCATGACTGAGCAGGCCGATGAGATCCGTCAGGCCCTGGGTTTGTCGCGGGTGGTGGTGCACAGCATCCGGCACGCAGTGCAGGCTGATGACCAGGGTCGCCATGCCGTGGCTGGGCCCTACTGCGCGGCGCCGAAAAAGAGCACCGGCGCCGGCGACCGCTTCAACGCCGGCTGGCTGCTGGCCAGCTGTCTGGACTGGCCGGCGGACGCCGCCTTGCAGCTGGGTTGTGCCAGTAGCGGCTTTTTTGTCCGGCAGGCGCGTAGTGCCTCGGTGGCGGACCTGGTCGGTTTCTGCCGGGAATGGGAGGCGGGGGTGGTGGGGTAAGGCCTTCGATTCATTGCATGCGATGGTGGTGCAGGTACCATGCGCACCATGAAAATAACCGCCATTGTCGAGCAATGTCCTGAGACTGGGCTCTATGTCGGTTTTGTTCCGGGTATTCCTGGCGCGCACTCGCAAAGTAAAAGTATCGATAAACTGTTGGATAACCTGAAAGAAGCGATTCATCTGCTTCAGGAGGATGGGCCGATCAGTCCGGAATCCGAGTTTGTCGGCTTGCAGACGATGGATGTCTGATGGCGCCGTTGTATGTCCTCAAGCCTCGCGAGGTGGACAAGAAGCTTGGAAAAATCGGCTTCGTTTGTATTCGGCAAAAGGGATCGCATCGGCAGTATCGACATGACGATGGGCGAATGACCACCGTTCCATTTCATCGTGGTCAGGACATCAGTCCGATATTATTCCGGAAAATCGCAGCGGATATCGGCATGTCGGCAGATGATCTGGCGGCCATCTGAGGCTATCGCTTCAAGCGCATCCCCGTCGTCGGATACGGTTCCAGCACCCTTTGCAATTCCCCCTGGAGCCAACTCGTTTCCAGCTCCGGTGGCAGGATCACCGGCATCCGTTCGTGGATTGGCTGGATCAGCTCGTTGGCTGCTGTGGTCAGGATGACGAAGCGGGCGCCGGTCTCGCTTGGCTGCCACAGGCCGGCCATGGCGAACAGAGGCAAGTCGCTGCAGCTGATCCGGCAGCGTTGGCCCGCATCCCACTCGTAGAAAGCGCTGGCCGGGATCAGGCAGCGTTGCCGCTGCCACAGCGCGGCGAAGCTGCGTTTCTGTGGCGCGGTTTCGGCACGGGCATTGATCAGCGGCTGCTTGGCCCAATCGAAACGCAGTCCCCAGGTGGCCGGTCGCAGCCAGCGCTTGGCCCGGCTGGCGACCACCACCGGCAATGGCTGCGTCGGCCGGCAGTCGTCCTGGCCGTCCCAGGCCAGATCCACCGCTTCGGCGGTGAAGCGGCGCTGCAGCATGTCGGTGTTTTCGACGTTGGCGAAACGGCCGCACATCGCCTAGCCTGGATCCCTCATGAGGATCGTCGCGAAAAGTCGTAGCGTGCTGTCAGT
>CAYONM010000292.1:0-4257 GCA_964405325.1 uncultured candidatus Brocadiaceae bacterium
GGCCTCAGCTATCGCAAATTGCGGTCACTGGTGGCGCGCGGCCCGGATGCCATGCCGGCGCGCACCGATGCGGAAAAACAACAGATGTTCCGGCAATGGAGCAGCGCTGTGGCCTTGCACCACTATCAGTTGGAGCAACAGCGCTTGGTGCGGGAGCAGATGACCGGCGAAGCGATTCGAGCTGGCAGCAAGCAAGCCATGATGGCCATCGCTTGTAGCGAAGACACCGCTGTCACAGCGCCAGACCAGGCCTACCTGATGCTGGGCGACAACAGCCCGCATAGTCTGGATGGCCGCGCCTGGGGCTGGGTGCCGGCTACCAACATCCGTGGTGAGGTATTGGCGATCGCCTTTCCGCCATGGCGCATGGGACTGGTGCGCTAAAGGCGCCTAAGCATGAGCATGGCAGACTCATCACACACACCGGGGTGGTGGTGGTGGAGATTCGCGCTTGAACAGCAGGCATCACCACTAGCCGCCGGCTTTCCTGCGAAGTTTTCCACATTGATTCGGGCTTGCTTTGATTCCACCTCCCTCTTGATGGCACTGGCATGTGGAGAGATGGGGAGTGTTGAAAACGTCTGTAAGTCCTTGTTGTATAAGGCTTCTATGTGATTGTCGGCGACTATGGTGCTGGTGGCTTTAACAAGTTTTTATCGAGTATTGATCTGGTCTGGGAGGGTTTTCCACAATGGTGCTGTTGGCAGTCGAGAGCCTCTCCAAACGATTCGGCCGCCGCCAAGTGGTTTGCGGAGTCAATCTGGAATTGGCCGCCGGCGAAATCGTCGGCCTGCTGGGGGCCAATGGTGCCGGCAAGACCACCACCTTCCGGATGATCGTGGGTCTGCTACAGCCGGATGCCGGTCATATCCATTTTGCCGGGCAAGATGTTGCCAGCAGTGCCATGCATCAGCGTGCCCGCCTGGGCATGGGGTATCTAGCGCAGGAGCCGACGGTCTTTAGCCAGCTGAGTGTTGCCGACAACATCCGCATGATCCTGGACTTTCACGCGCCCAAACGCGAGCACGCCAGCCGCCTGCAGCAGTTGCTGGCGGAATTGCATCTGGAGCATGTGCAGAACAGTCTGGCTGGCAGTCTATCTGGCGGTGAACGACGGCGTCTGGAGATTACTCGAGCCTTGGTCACCCAGCCCAAACTGGTGTTTTTCGATGAGCCTTTCGCCGGCGTCGATCCCAAAAGTCGGACTGATATCCGCCAGATCACCGAAGAGCTGCGTGGCCGCGGTATCAGCGTCCTGATCACCGATCATCACGCCGAAGCCATCATGAGCATGGTCGACCGCTTGTACGTCATGCAGGCTGGCAGCATCCTGGCTAGCGGCACCCCGCGGCAGATCGCCGACGACCCGGCTGTGCGGGAAGCCTATTTGGGGGAGGATTTCGTATGGCCCTCGTGACCTTGCAGGGAGATGTTCCCATCGCGGCTGTGGTTGGTAGTTGCCGCGTGCTGCGCGATCGGGTGGTTGCTGAACTGCTGGCTGGCTGGCAGGGCCCGGTGCAACGTGGCGTCGATCCGGCCCAGCTGCCGGCCATCCTGTTGGATCTGGGCACTCCCAATCTGTTCGGCGAACCGTCCCTGAGTGTCTGCGCCCTGGATGACAAAATGATTGCCAAATATCAGGAGCAGATCGCCAACACCGCCGCGCAACCGGGTCAGGGTGGACAGCTGTTGTTGTTGTTCGACAAGTTGCCGGCCAAGCGTGGCGACAAATTGTTCCCGGTCCTGCGGGAGCGCGATGCCGTGGCCGAAGTATCGCCACCGGATCCGCGGCGCATGGTCGATTGGCTGGTCGAGCAGATGCACGCCTGCGACCAAGCGGTCAACCGGCCTCGAGACGTGGCCGAGGATATCCTCTCGCATCGTGGCAGCGACCCGGATGTGGCCCTGCAGACCTGGGAGACCCTGCGCGATTTCGCCGGAGACGAGCCGGTGGGTCCCGAGCATGTGGCCGCCATGCTGTCGGACGTGGCCGAGTCGCCGGTGTATGAATTCACCAATGCCTTTGTCGCTGGCGAAGCCCGGCGCTGCCTGCAGATCTTGTACGCTGGCCGCGGCTTGGCGCCGGAAATGGCTCTGGGCGCGGTGGCCAACGAGCTGCGTAAAATGCTGGCCTGTCTGGAGCACGAGGACGACAAGGAAGTCTATCGCCGTGCCGGCCTGCGCGGTCGTCCTGGCCGCGGCATGTATTACGTCCGTAAGCGCGCCAGCGGCCTGGGCCGCCGCTGTCTGGGGCGTCTGCTGGCTGGCGTTCTGCAGACCCAAGCCAAGCTTCGCCTGACCGGCACCGATCCGCAGTTGGCGATGGAGACCCTGGTCTTGAATGTGCGACGGATTTTGCAGTGAACACAAGGTGTTCGGATGTCGCCTTTTCCCGTATTGGCCTCGGGCCCCAGGCCGATAGCCTTGCCGGCGGAATTACGCCATGGCATTCAGCTTCATCGGAGATGTGCACGGTTGGTACGACCGCTTACTGAAAGTATTGCGGCAATGTCGTGGATTACCGATTTTTGTGGGCGATTTGTTGGATCGCGGCCCAGCCAGCCGGCAGGTGCTGGAAGAGGTGCAGGCGTTGTGTGCCCATGGCGAGGCGCTGTGCGTGATGGGCAATCACGAATACGGTCTGGTGCGCGCCCTGGGGGTGCCAGAGTTGGATATCCCCGGCGATCCGGCCCTGTTTGAGGAGTGGCAGGTGATCTACGGCGGTGACGCCACCTGCGACAACTTCGGTATCAGCATGGACGACCCGGAGGGGCTGCGCGCTGCCTTGGGCGACCTCTTGCCCTGGATGGCGAGTCTGCCCTGGCATCTGGACCTGTTCGATGGTCGACATCGCTATCTGGTGGTGCATTCGGGCTTCCGCACCGATCCGCTGGAGCCACAGCTGGCGGAAATCGCCAGCGTTAGCGACTGGTGGGATCCCTTCAGCCCCTTGCCGCCATTCCTGTACGCTCGACGTGTGCAGGGCATTCCCTGCGATCTGTCGTTGAATACCTGGGTGGTCAGCGGTCATACCCCGCTGCCGTCAGCGGTTTGCACCACCGGCCGCATCCTCTGCGACACCTCCGGCGGCCGTCGCGACCGGCCTCTGAGCGCGGTGCTGATGCCAGACCGACGTGTTGTCACCAGCTGATCTGGTCATCGGCAATCGAAGTCTCGGTTATGGCCATGAAAAGTCATGCTTGATGCTTCCCTCAGAGGGGGCGCAGAGCCGCTCAAAGCTCTGAGGTCGGCAGGCGCTCATTGCTCCAATAGGAGGCCTCCTTAGGGTGCGGAAAGAAATAAACGTGACGCCCCCCCTCAGAGGGGGCGCTGCCCCCTCGCGCCTCCGGCGCACACCCCTGGCGCGGACCGTAGGTCCTCGGTTGGACCTTGCTCGCTTTGCGAGCATTTTTGGCGGCGTTCATCGCATTTTCCGCCAAAAACCGTTCCTCGGTCGGAGGCGCGGACCGCAGGTCCTCGGGCTTGGACGCGCTCGCCTGGCGGGCACCGAGACCTGGCTTTTTCGACTTTTGAGGAACCCGTTATGCTTTTACCGGGGACGGATGTCGGCGTGATGCCGATGGGTATTTCTGGGTTGCCGGTCGGGTCAACGCCAGCGAATCTGCTTGCGGTATCGTGACCTGTCTTGGTGAGCCAGTTGATCAAGCGGTATCAGAACGAAAACACCATGTCTGCATTGGGCCCGGTATCGGTTTCGCCGAAGCCGATACCGGTCCAGAGCTGCCGTAGGCCGTAGGCGACCATTTTTGGTTTGCGGTTGCGGGTGAAGGCGCCCTTCTTGTTGCCGTGCATGCGGTTCAGCTGTTGGCCGGTGGCGAAGTCGGCGAAATTCCACATGTGTACGCCCAGGATGAAGGGCAGGTCCTGCACTGCACGGGCCTGACGGACGACGATTTCTGCCTGAAACCCCTCCGAGAAGGCTTGCTCGGGGACATCGCCGATACCGGCTTGAGTGTCGGCGCCGAATTCCGCCAGCAGGATCGGTTTCTGGTAGGTGTCGTAAAATGATTGCAGGCAATCTACCAGCGCCTGGGTGGTGACGGCGTCGTTGCGGCCATGGCCAACATACCAGCCGAAATATTTATTCACTCCGATGAAATCGCACAGCGCTGCCGGGCCGTTGTCCTGCTGTACCGGCTCCAGATGCGCCACATAACCCAGCGGGCGGCTGGGGTCGGCGGCACGGGCGGCATCGATCATCCGCTTGAAGAAAGGCATGCCCTGCTCGCTGCCGGC
>CAYONM010000293.1:0-4243 GCA_964405325.1 uncultured candidatus Brocadiaceae bacterium
ACGGTGGTGGTATCCAGGTCGACAGCGAAGTCGGCAAGGGGAGTCGTTTCCTGATCTATCTCCCGGTCAGCCTGGAGCCGAAGCAGCCCCCCGGTCAGGGCAGCGGCAGCCGCATGCATCTGGCTGCCCGTGCCACCAACATCCTGGTGGTGGATGACGAGCCCATGGTCCGCAACCTCTTGCGGGTGATGCTGCCAGACTTCGGTTATCAGGTGCTGCTCGCCGAAGATGGTCGCCAGGCCCTCCAGCTGTTCGAACAGCAGCATCAGACCATCGACCTGGTCGTTCTGGATATGGTCATGCCCGAATTGGACGGCACCGCGACCTTCCACGCCATGCACGCCATCAATCCCAAGGTGCCGGTCATCATCGCTTCCGGCTACGCCATGGAAGGCGAGGCCCAGGCCCTGCTGCAAGCGGGCGCACAAGCCTTCATCCAGAAACCCTTCACCGGCGCGTCCCTCTCCAAGATCCTGGCGGAGGTGCTGGGCTACGCCACCACCTGATCTGGGCACAAACCGCGCTTTAATGTGCAAGAGGGGCTATTTTGTCGTCCGGCACAACGCGGGTGGACGTGTCGTGTTGGCTTTTGCATCAGCCGCCCCCGAGGAGAGCGATCATGGACCCAGCTGCCCTGCTCGAAGATCGCACCATTCTGGTGACCGGTGGTACCGGATCCTTTGGCAAATGCTTCATCCGTCTGCTGCTGGAACGCTACGAACCACGCAAGGTGATCGTATTCTCCCGCGACGAATTCAAACAATGGGAGATGCGGCAGTCGGACCCCCTCTTCGACCACGATCGGATCCGCTACTTCCTAGGGGATGTTCGCGATCGCGACCGTTTGATGCGGGCCTTCCGCGGCGTCGACTATATCGTGCATGCCGCCGCGCTGAAACAGGTGCCAGCGGCGGAATACAACCCCACCGAATTCGTTAAGACCAACATCATCGGCGCCATGAACATCATCGATGCCGCCGTCGAGCGCGGCGTCGACAAGGTGATCGCCCTCTCCACCGACAAGGCTTGCAATCCGGTCAACCTCTACGGCGCCACCAAGCTGTGCTCAGACAAGCTGTTCGTTACCGGCAACGCCTACGTGGGCCAAGACGGCATCCCGAAATTCGCCGTGGTCCGCTATGGCAACGTGCTTGGCAGCCGTGGCTCCATCATCCCGCGCTGGCGCAAACTCATTGCCGATGGCGGCCGCGAACTGCAGGTGACCGATGAACGCATGACCCGTTTCTGGATCACTTTGCCACAGGCTGCTCTTTTCGTGATTGATAACTTCGCCCGTATGCGCGGCGGTGAGGTTTTCGTGCCAAAAATCCCCAGCATGCGAATCGTCGATCTGGCCAGGGCCATCGGCCCGGAGGCCGAGATCAGCATCACCGGCATCCGTCCGGGCGAAAAACTCCATGAAATCATGATCGGCGAAGACGACGCCCGCCACAGCCTGGAATACAATGATTATTATGTAATCACCCCAGAAACTGACCTCGGCCTGCGCATGGCCAACTACGAACGCATGCGCGCCGCCGGCGCCGCCGCGGTCCCCGACGGCTTCCATTATAGCAGCGAAAACAACGACCGCTGGCTGGACGCGGACGCCCTGCAGGAGATCATCTCGGCAAGTGGTAACGGCTCAGGTCTGTAGGAATGCATTTCACCCATGCCCGCTTGTTCCCATTCCTCCAAGGCCTCGCCACGCCCTACGCCTCTCCGGTTTATTCACGCAGCGACTGACTTCCAATGGTCTGGCCGCAGTCGTCACGGCAACAATTCAAAACATTCCTGAAGGGTCCCAGGGAAAGGATGTCCATGCGTATCATCGCGGTGGTTCAGGCGCGGATGAGTTCGAGCAGATTTCCCGGCAAGATGCTGGCACCGCTGGCCGGCAAACCGCTGATCCGTTGGGTCCTCGACCGGCTGAACCGCTGCCAGCAGCTGGACGGCGTGGTCCTGGCCACCAGCACCGAAACCGGCGACGAGGCCCTGGCCGATGCCGTGCAAGCCGCCGGTTACGCGGTGCATCGCGGTGCCTTGGACGACGTGCTTCGCCGGGTGCTGGACGCAGCGGTACTGCATCAGGCCGATGCCGTGGTTCGCATCACCGGCGATTGCGCCCTGATTGATCCCACCCTGGTGGATCAACTGGTCTGCTGCTTTCGCGACGGACAGCTGGACTACCTCTCCAATGTATCGCCACCGAGTTTCCCGGACGGCCAGGACTGCGAAATCGTCCGGGTCAGCGCCCTGGAAGTTGCCGAACGCGAAGCCGTAACCAAACACGATCGCGAACACGTCACCGCTTTCATCCGCACCCGGCCGGATCGCTTCCGCTCCAGCAATATCGCCGACACCATCGATCGCAGCCGCTGGCATTGGTCAGTGGATCAACCCACCGATTTGCAGTTACTGGTCGATCTGATCATGACCAGTAATCATCCCGATCCGGATCTGACAACGCTGATCGCCACCGCCGAAGCGCATCCGGAGCTGATCGAACGCAGTCAGCAACAGCCCATCAACGAAGGTGCCGTGCGCAGCCTGCTGGCAGAATTGGAACAAGCAGCGCCTCGTCCGGTTCGCAACCGCAGCGATGCCCTGTGGCGCCGTGCCCAAGCATTGATCCCGGCTGGCACCCAGACTCTGTCCAAAGGCCCGGATCAATGGGTCAACGGTTTTGGACCGAAATATCTCGCCCGCGGCCAAGGCAGTCATGTCTGGGATGTGGACGGCCAGGAATATATCGATTACCCCATGGCTCTAGGGCCCATCACCATCGGGCACGCCGATGAACGGATCATCGACGCGGTCTGTGAACAGATGCACGAGGGCACCACCTTCAGTTTGATGCACCCCCTGGAATTGGAAATCGCGGAAATGGTCTGCCAGCGGGTGCCCTGTGCCGAGCGGGTTCGCTTCGGCAAGAATGGCTCCGATGCCACCGCTGCCTGCGTACGGGCCGCACGGGCCTTCACCGGCCGCGACGCCATTGCCCGCCACGGCTATCACGGCTGGCAGGACTGGGCCATCGATAGCAGCTACGGCATCCGATCGCGCGGTGTCCCCGCCGCCACCATGGCCCTGACCCGACCCTTCGCCTACAATGACCTGAACAACTTGGAATCATTGCTGTCAAAGCAGGAACACGCCGCGGTCATCATGGAGCCGGCCAACCTGCACCCACCCGAACCGGGGTACTTACGGACGGTGCGCGATCTGGCGCATCACTACGGCGCAGTCTTCATTTTTGACGAGGTGATCACCGGCTTCCGCTACGCCCGCGGTGGGGCGCAAGAACGCTTCGGCATCACGCCAGATCTGTGCGCCATGGGCAAGGGCGTGGCCAACGGTCTGCCGCTGTCCATCGTCTGCGGTCGCACCGAATACATGCAGGTGTTCGAAGAGATCTTCTTCTCCTTCACCTTTGGCGGTGAATGCGCCAGCCTGGCAGCCGCTCGCGAAACCATGCGGATCATGGACGAGGTCGACTACTGGGCTCACGCCGAGCGCCTGGGCGGCCGCCTGCAACAGGCCTTCAACCAACTGATGACCGAATTCGATCTGCCCGCCCACTGCGCCGGGCTTCCGCCATGGACGGTGATCGTGTTCGAAGACTGCGAACCCTGGGGCGGCCTGACCCTGAAGACCCTGTTCCAACAGGAAATGCTGCGCCACGGCATTCTCTTCCTGGGTAGCCAATTCATCTGCACCGCACATTCCGATGCCGACATCGATCAAACCATCGCCGCCTACCGTAAAGCCAGCCAGGTCCTGCGCGCTGGCATCGACCTGGGCGCCGTCGACCGTCTACTGCTTGGCGCGGTCAACCGGCCGGTGTTCCGTCGGGGATGACGCCGCTCTAATCGCCACCATTACCACGATTGATTCCGAAGCCCTGGAAAGCGAAGTCCTCGGGGTCCGAGGGGCTTGCCGCTCGATGTAAGAGTCAAAACCGGGCGCCGACCGATACAATCGAGCCATGGGGCTCCGGGCAGCGACCGGTTTGTTTACTCCAAGATTTTGAACTGGATATGGTCAATAATGACGCGTCCCTCAGAGGGGGCGCTGCCCCCTCGCGACGTCCGTCGCACCCGCCAGCCGGGCTCCGGTCCCACGCTCCTCCGTCGCGACTTGCCCGCTTCGCGGGCATTTTTCGGCGCGCTTCGCGCATTATCGCCAAAAAACCGCCGCTCGGTCGGACGGCTTCGCGCTTGGACGCGCTCGCTCGCTTCGC
>CAYONM010000294.1:0-4232 GCA_964405325.1 uncultured candidatus Brocadiaceae bacterium
GGGGGTGTGCGACGGATGTCGCGAGGGGGCAACGCCCCCTCTGAGGGAGGCGTCAAAGAACAACGCAACGCATGGGTTCGACTCCATTATCAGCGACGGCGATATGCGGAAAAGAACCTGGCCCGAAAAAGCAGGTAATGTTCCGGTCACAGCCAGTTGATGGCGCCGTTGAATCCTGAATAGGCTTCCTGCGGATTCAGTTCCCGCACACGGGTGCTGCTGGCCGTTGCCGTGCCCTGCAGCTGGCCAGTCAGAAAATACTGCAGGGCCGTCTGCAACAATGGCTCGTCGGTATCGCCCAAGGCCCAGGCGGTACTGTCCGTGGCCACAGCGTCCGGTGCAAAACCGTCGAAATAATCGCCCTCGCCAGCGGCATTGATCACCCGAAAGGTGATGGGAACCAGCAGCTTACCGCTGGGTGGATGGCTGAAGCTGTTCATCCCCACGGGCTTGCCATGCGTGGTGTCGCCGATCAGGATCACATCCAAATAAGGTCTCAGACTGTTGATCACGGTTTCCGATGCCGAAGCCGTACCAGCCCCGGTCAGAAAGACGATTCGATCGACAACCGGGCCCTCTGCTGCCAGATTTAGGCGGTAGAAATGGCGATCACCCTGCCAGCCGGTGTCGTTGAACTGTAACGTGAACAACAATGGGCGGCTGCTGAGCCCGCTGGCCATGTCGGCAAAGGGCCACAGTCCGGCTCGCGCTACTGGCTGTGGCGGCAGCAGCAGCGACAGAAGCTCCTGCGCCACCTGCAGGGAACCACCACCATTGTAACGGAGATCGATCACCAACTCGTCGATCCCGGCCGAGCGGAGATCCTTCAGGGCCTGCGTGAATGCCGCGCGGGCGGGGGAAATAAACTGATGGAACACCAGATAGCCAACCCGCGTCCCACCCGAAAGGGATTGCACGACCGCCGTTGGCACTGGATCCAGCGTGACCACTGCCCGGGTCATTCGGAGCTCACGCTGGCTGCCATCGGAATAGACCACCGTAAAATCCACCGAAACTCCTTCCGCCTGCTCACCCAGGGCCTGCTGGTAGGCCACCGCATCCGAACGCAAATCGCTGGTCGGAATTCCGGCAATGGCAATAAGACGGCTGCCGCGTCGCAAACCAGCCCGATCGGCCGGAGAACCCGGCTGTACGATCAACAATTCGATGCTGTCATCATCGCACCAGCGGGAGGAATAGCCGAAACCGACGTATTGTCCCTCCGAATAATAGGCATCCTGTTCGCCTGGCGTCGTCAGATAAGTCCAACGATCATAGTCGGCCTGGCGCAAATCCAGCAGCAGACTCTCGGCATCGTCATAGCTGAGTGGGTCCACCGTCTTGGTCTCCGCGGACCAGTAATATTGCTGATGCATGATCGCATCGACAAAGACACGGAGATCTTCGTCCGTGACCAGGTTGGGATTCTTGGGAAAGCCATCGCCACCGCAGCCGACCAGAACAAACAGGCATGCAAGCAAGAAGCTGAACAGGAACTTGTGACGCATGCTGGCAGGATAGCGTGCCGCAAACCAGGGGACAACCAGCGGAGCCCGACATGGAACCCGATCTGGAACTGCTACGCGAACTGGCCAGTGCCACGATGCCCTTCGGCAAATACCAGGGCACCCGGCTGCTGGATCTACCCGAGGCCTACCTGTGCTGGTTTCAACGCCAAGGCTGGCCGCGCGGTCGCCTGGGGCAGCTACTAGCGACCGCGTACGAGATGCGGATCAACGGTCTGGGCCGCCTGCTTGATCCATTGCGTTAACGGTTTTCGTCGGGATTTGCCTGCTGATCGGCAGTTTTCTCGCCGGCCGCTTTTTCCTTGGCGTTTGCTGGCAGCAGGCTCATCGCCCCCCAGAACAGACCCGCCAGGATCACCAGGATCGGTACCTCATGCTTCACCTCGATCTGACCCAACATACGCAGCAGGCTGGTCAGACAGGCGCCCAGCAACCACAGGCCCGTGCCCAGACGCCAACGCGCGGTCGGTCGCCAGATCAACAGCACCACCCCGATCACGCCGAGCAGGATCACCCAGACCCAATCGACGCTGTTGGAGACGTTCAAAGCCTTCAGCAACCAGGCGCAACCCAGGCCGATCAGGATCAGTGGGCCAGCGAATTTCTGCATGCCTCTCCCCTTGCTATCGTGAGTTCCCGGGCCCGCACGATGGCCTGCAGGTCCTGGATGGCCTGCTCGAGCTGGTCGTTGATCACCAGCTGATCGTATTGCCGCCACTGCGCCAGCTCCTGCTGCGCCGTAACCAGACGGCGCGCGATCGCCTCGTCGCTGTCGGTGGCCCGACCGCGCAGGCGCCGCTCCAATTCCACCAGACTCGGCGGTGTCACAAACACCAGACAGCTGCGCTCGGGCAGGCGCCCGCGGATCTGCAGCGCACCCTGGACATCGATGTCCATCACCACCGAATGCCCGGCACGGAATTGCTCCTCGACGAAATGTCGGGGCGTACCGTAGCTGTGCTTGCCGAAAACCTGGGCGTATTCCAGGAGCGCGTCCTCGTCAATCAGGCGCTGGAGACGCGCCTCGTCTATAAAGAAGTAGTCGACCCCGTCGCGTTCCTGGCCACGCGGCGCCCGGGTGGTGACGCTGATGCTACGGACGAAATCGCGGCGATTGGCCATGAACCCATCGATCACGGTGCTCTTGCCGGAACCCGAGGGCCCGGACAGGACCAACAGAAAGGGACGCACTGGTACGTTGGGATAATCGTTCATCACCAAAAGCCTGTGGCAAACCCGTCTCGGGCAAGCAGGTGCGGTGATTGCCAGCGCCCCGCCGTCCATGATAGTCACTCTTTGATGCCCGACGATCAGCCCACCACCGCCCCAGCCCTGGACGCCGAGATCGAGATCCGCCCGGACCCCGGTTGGAAGGTGATCCTGTACAACGACGACATCACCCCGTTTCCGGTGGTGATCTTCGCCCTGATGCGGGCCGCCGGGCTGTCGAGCGAGGTGGCCGAAATGGTCGCCATGGAGGCCCACACCACCGGCTCCGCCCTGGTCCGCCGCGGCCTGCTACAAGCCGAGGCCGAGGTGATGTGCGGCCGTCTGCAGTACTACTCCCGCGTCAACGGTGTGTGCTCAGGCGTGGATTGCGAGGCCATGCGCGACGATGCCTGAAACGCCGTCGCTGCCGCCCGGCCTGCGAGTCTGCATCTGGGGAATCGGTCGTCACGGCGGCGGCCTGGCAGCCGCGCGTTTCTGCCAACGACGCGGCGCCCAGGTACAAATGTTGGATGTCTGCAGCCCAGCGCAGCTCGAGATCACGGTCCCCTGGCCCTGCCATCAGGGCGATGCCAGGCATCCGTTGCTGCACGAGGTGGACCTGATCGTCTGCTCACCGGCGATTCCGCCACGCGCCCTGGCCGGTATCGATCGGCCGATCACCTGCCCCGAAGCCCTGGCCCTGGCCGAGCACCGCGGTGTGCGTTACGCGGTCACCGGCACCAAAGGCAAGAGCACCACCGCTGCCGCTCTGGCACGACTGTTGGACGCGACCGTTTGCGGCAATTCCGGAGAACCCATCGCCGCCGTACTCGATCGCCTGGGCCCCGAGACCGCCCTGGTCTGCGAACTCTCCAGCTTCCAGCTCTGGCACCTGCGCCACCTGCAGCCGCGTTTCTCGGGAGGCCTCACCACTAGCATCGGCATCGACCACCTGGACTGGCACGACAGCCTAGAGCACTACCAACAGGCCAAGGCGCAGCTGCCGGCCTGGTGCGCCTGGCACCTGCACGAACCAGACCAGGAAGCCCCGCCGGATCTTCCCCTGCTCGGGGCGCACAACCGAACCAACATCGCATTGGCGATCAGCGCCGCTCGGCGTGCTGGCATTGACCCGGACACGCTGGCGATACGGCTGCGGGGCCTGCAGCCGCTACCGCACCGACTCTGTCCGGTGCATCAGGCGAACGGCATCAGCTACCTCGACGACAGCGCCGCCACCAATCCCCAGGCCGCGATCGCCGGTATCCAGGCGATGTCCGGTCGGGTGGTGGTGATCGCCGGCGGCTCCAGCAAGCAAGCCGATTTCAGCACGCTGCTGGGCGAATGGCACAAACGTGCGTACGCTGTGGTGCTGCTGGGTGCCACCGCCAACAAGCTGGCCGCCGGTTGCCGCGCACGAGGCATCCGCTACCGACTGGCCCCCGATATGCGGCACGCGGTAGCCACCGCCCGCAACCTGATTGGCGATTGCCGACC
>CAYONM010000295.1:0-4224 GCA_964405325.1 uncultured candidatus Brocadiaceae bacterium
GCGATAAGCAACGCAGAAGGGCGGCAAAAGATCAAGTGAAATGTAATGTTTATTTATTGACGGGCCCTTACGACCAGGCCGCATACACCGCCTGCATCACCCGCGCCAGGGGTACCTGGTGGGTGCTGGCGGCCTGCTGACAGGCCTCGTATTCCGGGCTGATGCGCTCGTTGCCATCCGGCAGCTGGCATATTTTGACATCCAAGTTGCCGTAGGGGGTGCTGACCGGCTGGGTACGGCGCGGTAATTTGAGCCGATCCTGCAGTTGGCTGCGTAAACCGATGGCGCTGGAATGCTGCAGAATGGCATTGGCGACGGCCTGGGCGCTCGCTTCCGGCGCCAGCACCTCCAGGCGTTGGCCGGGGCGGCCTTTTTTCATCAGGATCGGCTGCAGACTCACATCCACTGCGCCGGCTTGGAACAGGCGTGTCTGGAAATCCGAGCCCAAGGCCTCGCCGCTGCAGTCGTCGAGATTGCTGGTCAGGACCACGATCCGGTCGTGCTCCAGCCTGGCGTCGCTCTGGCTGTCGGCCAGGCGTAGGCGCAGCGCGTTGGGGCGCTGGTGCAGGTCCTTGCCGCCGGCACCCCAGGCCGCAGCGCTGACGGTGCAGACGGGAAAATGGAAGCTGGGTTGTAATTCTGCCAGGATCAAGGCACCGGTCGGCGTGCACCACTCGCCGTCGATGCCGCCGGTTTGACAGGGCATGCCGCGCAGCAGACGCTCGGTGGCCGGGGCTGGTACTGGCAGGATCCCGTGCTCGGTTTTCACGGTGCCCTGGCCGATCCCGATCGGGCTGCCGTGGCAGGCGGTCAGCTGCAGGCGTTCGATGCACACGGCCGCAGCGACAATGTCAATAAGGCTGTCGATGGCGCCGACCTCGTGGAAATGCACCTGCTGGATGTCGACGCCGTGTGCGGCGGCTTCCACCTCGCCCAGGCGGCGGAACAGGCGCTTGGCGCGCGTCTGGACCGCCGGGTCGAGTTCGGCGCGGTCGATCATCGCTTCGATCACGGTCAGGCTGCGGTGTTCGTGGTGCTGGTGCTCGTGGTGCTGGTGCTGGCCGTGCTCGTGCTGGTGGTGGTGCTGGCCATGTTCGTGGTGGTGGTGCTGGCCATGTTCGTGTCGGTGGCTGTCGGTGGCTTGCGGATGAAGCTCCTCGGCTGGGTGGTCGCCCAGCAGCACGTCGAATTTCCGGCACTGCATGCCACCGCGCAAAACGTCGCGAAATTGGCAGCGGACGCCGTCCAGGCCAAGCTTATCGGGGAGGGCGAGGATGTCGTCCTCGCAGTCGGCCAGGCTGGCAGCAGCGGCCACGAACATGTCGCCGGCACAGCCGGCTTGGGCGTCGATGAGCAAGAGGGTCATGCGGTCATTTCCTGACTGGCGATGATGCGGTGCGCGGCCATGGCAGCGCCGCATCCGTTGTCGATATTCACTACGGTCACGCCACCGGCGCAACTGGCTAGCATGGCGTGCAGGGCGGTGGTGCCGTCGGCGGCGACGCCGTAGCCGATGGAGGTGGGCACGGCGATCACCGGCAGGGGGAGCAGGCCCGCGACCACGGTCGGCAGCGCGCCTTCGAAGCCGGCGATCACGATCAGGCAGCGACATTGCAGCAAGGTGTCGCGATGTTTCAGCAGGCGATGTACCCCGGCCACGCCGCAATCGCCGAAGCGCTGATGCCGGCAGCCCAGGAGACGCAGGGTGTTTTCCGCCTCGGCAGCCACCGGTAGATCGCTGCTGCCAGCAAAGGCGACGCCAACACTGCCGCCGCGTTGGGCTGCTTCGTGGTGCTGGTGGATCAGCGTCCTGGCGATGGGGTCGTAGTCACCGGGCAAGCCGGCGGCCTGGTCGGCCTCCAGACGGGTGACCAGACAATTGGCGCCGCGATCGGCGTGCGCCTGCAGGATTCGCGCCAGTTGATCGGTGGATTTTCCCTCGCCGTAGATGATTTCCGGCATGCCGATGCGCTGCGAACGGGTAAAGTCCAGGTCGATATCCGTCATGATGCGATGCCCCGATTGAGTTTACCAGACACGAAACCTTCCTGGTCGATGTCGATGCGATCGAAGCCGAGTTTCCGACAGGCCTGAGCCAGTCCATCCTGCAGCGGCAGCAGACTGGCAAGCTGTTCTGCCGGCACCTCGATGCGGGCGGTGTTCTGGTCGTATCGGACCCGGCACACCGGGAAGCCGCGCTCTTGCAGCCAGGCTTCAGCGGCTTCGATGCGGGCGAGTTTTTCTGCTGTGACCGCCTGGCCGTAGGGGATGCGGGAGCTCAGGCAGGGGCTGGCAGGTTTGTCGGCGCAGCTCAGGCGGAAGTGCCGGGCCAGGGCGCGCACGCCATCCTTGCCGATGCCGCATTCCAGCAAGGGCGCGCGGACCTGGGCCTCGGCCGCGGCCTGCATGCCAGGGCGGTAGTCGCCACGGTCGTCGTGGTTGGCCCCGGAAAGGATCCAGGTGTCACGATCGACGCGCTCGAGCAGGTCCTGAAACAGGGTGTTCTTGCAGTGGTAGCAGCGGTCTACCGGGTTGGCGGCGTAGTCGGGGTTGGCCAGTTCCTGGGTGGCCAGGATCTGCAGCGGCAGGTCGTGGTCCTGGGCGAAGGCTTTCGCTTCAGCCAGATCGGCGCGCTTCAGACTGGCGGAATCAGCGATCCAGGCGCGGCAGCGCTCGTGACCCAGGAAGTGTCGGGCAAGATAGGCGACCACGGCGGAATCGACCCCGCCGGAGAAGGCGATGGCTGCTTGTGGGCAGGCATCGAACCAGAAACGCAGGCGATCAATAGGGCTGGCAGGCATGACGGTCCCTCGCAAGTCCCGTGCAGGCCGCGAACGTGGCGCGAAGCCGGGGAGGTTCGGAGGAGGCATGAAGCTCCTCTGATGGGAGTCAGGTTGTCTGATTGGGGGCATGATGGTCAACCAGGGCGGCCAGTCGGCTTGCTCCAGCCGCAGCAGCTCCACGCTGCCGTGGTCCCCAGGAGATGCACGACATGAGCGATCAGACCATCCGCAATTTCAAGCCGATCATGAACTATCGCCGTTTTGGCAAAACCGAACGACAGCTGTCGGTGATCACCCTTGGCGGCATGCGTTACCAGGGAGGTTGGGGAGAGCCGCGGGATCAGCCCTCGGCCGAGATGATCGAGCAATGCGCTCGGATCACCCAGTTGGCGTTGGATGCGGGCATCAACCACATCGAGACCGCGCACGGTTACGGCAAGAGCGAGCATTGTTACGGCAAGGTGCTGAATGAGGTGCTGCAGGTGCCGCGCAGCCACTACCACCTGATGACCAAGGGCGCCGCCGATACCGCTTCGGACATGCGCGCTCTGGTCGAGGGGCAGCTGCAGGCCCTGCGCATTGATCACATCGATCTCTACGGTTGGCATGGCATCAATGATTCTGCCCGTCATCAGACCGCCTGTGCCACGGGCGGGCCGGTGGAGGAGCTGCTGAAGATGCGTGACGAGGGTCTGATTGGCAACGTCGGCTTTTCCACTCACGCGCCCTATGAGGTGATCATCGACAGCCTGGTCACCGGCCTGTTCGATTTTGTCAACCTGCATTATTATTATTTTTTGCAGCGCAATCGTGGCGCGGTGGATTACGCCGGCGCCAAGGATATGGGCGTGTTCATCATCTCGCCCAACGACAAAGGCGGGAAATTGTACGAGCCCTCGGACAAGTTGCGGCAGTTGTGCGCGCCCTTGACCCCGGTGCAGTGGAATGCCCGTTGGTGCCTGGCCAACCCGCAGATCCACACCCTGTCCTTCGGCATGACCGAGCCAGAGCACGTAGAGGAAATGCGCGGCATCTGCCCGGTGCGGGTGCCTTTGTCAGCCGAGGATCTTGCCATCACCAAAGGTCTGGACGACTGCTTGCTGGTCGACCCGGCGAGCGCCTATGAGGGCTGGGAGCTGCTGCCCGATCCTTCTGGCATCAATATTCCGGAGGTGCTGCGGCATCGCCGGATGTGGAAATGTTACGACCAGGAGAGCTTCGGCTTCATGCGCTACAATATGTTCCAGGAAAAGGGCAACTGGTTCCCTGGCGCCTACGCCACTCCAGATCGGGTCGAACAGGTGGACACGGCTCGCAGCCCGGTAGCGGAGGATGTTCGCAGCATGCTGAACGAGGCTCACGGGCATTTCTTCAAACCCAAGCAGCAGTAAGGGCCCGTCAATAAATAAAGGTAGCGTCTCACTTGATCTTTTGCCGCCCT
>CAYONM010000296.1:0-4188 GCA_964405325.1 uncultured candidatus Brocadiaceae bacterium
GGGGGTGTGCGACGGACGTCGCGAGGGGGCAACGCCCCCTCTGAGGGAACAGTCACTTTTGACCAGTGAAAATAAATTTCCCCCTCCCTGCCACCGTGAAGGATGCCAGCATGGACTATCGCACACTCGGAAAAACCGGCCTGCGGGTCAGTCGGATTGGATTCGGCGGCGCAGTGCTGGGCTTCAAGAACTACCTGGGCACCTATGACCCGGAAAAACCTGAAGACCGGGCGGTGGCAATCCGCGCCATCCACGCCGCAGTCGATGCCGGCATCACCTTCTTCGATACCGCACCCGGCTACGGCGATGGCCTGAGCGAAAGCATCCTTGGCGAGGGTCTGGCCGGACGAGACGTGCAGATCGCAACCAAATACGGTCCCTGGCAGCAGAAAAAGCTCTGTGTCGAAGACTCGCTCGAGCGGAGCCTGCAACTGCTGCAGCGCGACCAGGTCGAGGTGCTCTGGCTGCACGGCACCGTGTTCTGGCCCGAGGAGACCGATGCCATTCTGGCCGAGGGTGGCCTGCTGTCGCACATGGAAGCGCTACGCGACGCCGGCAAGGTCCAGCACCTGGGCTTCACCGCCGAAGTACCCAACGAGGCCGTCGACCGCCTGATCCGCTCCGGCCGCTTCGCCTGCTGCCAGCTGAATTATTCCGTCACCCACCAGAGTATGCACGATCCCCGGCGCCAGGCCGGCGCCATGCAGCTGGCGGCCTGGGAAGGCATGGGCATCGCCACCATGCGCACCACCACCCAGGGTATCCTGCAACGCTGGCTGCAGCTGGTCGCACCGGATTTCAAACAGGATCTGACCGCCGCCGCCATCCAGTACGTGCTCTCGGATGACTTGGTGGACCTGGCCCTGATCGGCATGCCCAGCCCAGCACTGGTCGAAGCCAACTGCCGCCTGGTCGACGACACCGCCGGTCGCATCGATCTGAAAAAGCTGTACGACCCGTTCTGCTGAAACCAGCACGCCAAGGGTGACGCACAAGGATCACACCATGCTTATCGACAGCTACATGCACATCGGCCATCCGCGCTTCGGCAGTGCCGAAGCGGCCCTGCAGACCATGGACCGCTGGGGCACCGAACGGGCGGTGCTGGTGTTGGGACCGTTCTGTGCGGATATTCCACAATTGCTGGCGGCACAGCAGCTGGCCGCCGATCGCGTCCGTCTAATCGGCGTTCCCAGCTGGGGCGATGCCGATAAACGCGAGCATGACGGCATGCTGCAGATAGGGGCCGGGGTGATCGGCTTTCGGGTCCAGGGTGATCAGCATCTGGAAAATCCCTGGCTGACTACCGCCATGGGCGAACAGGGCGGCTGGCTGTTTGCCACCGATCCGCTGAAGAGCCCGACCCACACCGAGGCCCTGTTGCAATGGTTGAACGATTATCCGCAAGCGCACATCGCCCTGCCGCATTTCCTGAAGCCAGACTGCAGCCTGCTCGATAGCCCACTGGCGGACGCGCTGCTGACCAGTGAGCGGGTGCATCCGATCTTCAGTCGCCAGGGCCAGGTGGGCAGCAGCGAGCAGGCTCCCTGGCACGACCTGCGTGAATGGCTGCAGCGCGTCAGCACTCAATGCGGCTGGCAACGCTGCCTCTGGGGCAGCGAATATCCGGTGCTGTATTGGCGCGGTGAAACCATCGCCAGCGCCCAAACCTGGGTCCGCGAGCTGCTACCAGATCTGGACGATGTCGATTATCAGGCCTTCACCGGCGGCAACGCCGAAAGGCTGTTTTTCGGCGCACCGGCGCCCAGAGCCACAATCACAGAGGACGATCTGCCCGAGGACATCCGCCTGGCCCACACCTGGAGCGGCAGCATCCCGCTCTCGCCAACCAAGACCATGCAGCTCCAGGCAGGACTCCATCCACGGCTGATGGCGGCCTACCGGCAACGCTGCAGCCCGGAGGATCCGATCAGCTTCCCGGATTTCTGTCTGGAATTGCTGGCACAGGCCGTGGAGGCCAAGACCACCACGCCAACATAAACAACCATGCCATGGCCATTCCCAGAAAGCCGCAGATCAAATCCGACCACTGCGCGCTACGGATGGGCGACAGTAATTGCAGGCTCTCGTCAGTAATCAGTACCACTGCAGTGATCAGCACTGCCCACCAGCGATGCCAACCAAGGTGTCGGCACCAGGCCGACACCGCGATCAGCAATAAAGCCGCAACCACAGCATGCACATGGCTGTCGGCCTTGATGTACCAGGGAAGCTGCCCGGCAAACAGCCAGCGATAGCCGTACTCGATTTCCCCGTGCAGACGGTGCCAGGTGCTTCCGGAAATCCACGGCAACAGGCCCAGACCGATGGTCAGCAGACTGTAACAAAAGAGCACGACCGGCATCATCACCGCTCCACGAAACGCCGGCAGGCGGCCAGGCTGAACACCAGGGGATACAGCGCTTCATCATACCACAGGCTGGCAAAATACAGACCGATAGGCTGCGGCACCACCGGCTGCTGCCAAGCGCGAGTCAGCCACTGCAGGCCCCGCTGACAGGCCGCACGTACGCTCGGATCGACATCCCGGCACAACGCCAGCGCTTCCAACACCAAGGCCGTCTCTTCCACCGTGCCCACACCGCCGCTGCTCCAGCCGCCATCGGGCAATTGCTGCGCCAACAAAAAGCGCACCCCTCGCTGCCGCGCCTGCCGTGCGCCAGCGGCCAAACGATCGGCATCGGCCAAGGCCAACAGTACGCGACTGGTGCCGTACAGGGGATTCTGCTGTTGGGGATGACCCTGATGCCCGAACCAAAGCGGGTTCCAAGCCCCCTCCAAGGTCTGCTGCTGCTCCAGATAACGCAGACAATCGGCACGAGCTTTCACCAGATCGGCGCTGTCCACATCTTTGCGCCAGGCATCGAAAGCACGTAAGGCATGCGCGGTGATATCCGGCGAAGATTGGTCGAAGGGCAACGAACCCCAGCCACGGCAAAAGGTGGGAATACCGCCGTCGCGGTTGTGCACCCCGCGCAGCCAGGCCAAGCCGGCCAGGGCACGCGGTGCCGCCGCTGCGCCCGCCAGCCGCCGTAGGGCGATCAGCGCTCCGGCGGTGTCGTCGGCATCGGGCACGCCACCGGGCAGATCGGTCCAGGCCCAACCACCAGGCGCAGCACCGGTGAAGGGATGCTCCCGTTCGCTCTGCTGCGCCTGGATATGCGTCAACAAAGCCTCGCGTTCAGGCAAATCCTCCACCCGGCAGGCGTTCACCGCCAGGCTCGTCACCCAGTTGGCCAAGTCGGAATCGATCGGCCAAGCGCCATCACCGCGCTGGGATTGATCGAGAAAATCCAAGCTCTGGCGCAGCACCGGATGCTCGGTTTCGCCGGCACCGTACAAACTCATGGCGACAAAGGCGGTCAGCGGCGTCGCCTCCAAAAAACCGCCGGAACTGGGCTGCATGCGCTGCAGGATGGCCAGGCAACGATCGGCGACAAAACCGCGTAGCGGCCCAAGCAACGACAAGCCGCTGCGCCGCCGGTGCACCAACAGACCGATACTGATCAAGGCCGGCAACGCGTAGCTGACCACCGGCATGCGGATCAGGGTGAAGAAACGCCGCGGCAACACGGCCAGCTCGAAGGGCAGCTGTCGCACCTGGCTCCAGGCGGTCTCATCGGGCTCCAGGCGTCCGGCCAGGGCGCAGGCGGCCAGGATGGGCACGGCGAAGGTCCGGTCCTTGCCATATTTCTGTTCGATATGCGCCACCACCGCCGTCGCGCTCAGGCTCCCCAGCTGGCGGCGCAAATAGCGCTCCAGTTGCATCGCCGCGGCGCGCTCCTCGCTGCCAGCCAGGGCCGACCAGACCAACAAGCTGGTGCTGGTATTCGATGGCGAAGCGGTGGTATCACCCCAGCCGCCATCTTTGTTCTGGTGAGCTGCCAACCAACGCAGACCAGCAGCGCGTCCGCTTTCGTTGTGCTGACAGACCCGGTAGGCAATGCAGGCCACCGCCGTCGACAGGGCACTGGAAGACAGCTGCCCACGCCAGCCGCAGCCATCGTCGCGGCGTTGTTGCATCAACCGTGGCAGCAGTTGTCGATACAGATCCAGCGCAGCGGTCGCAAGCATCACCGCAGTCTCAGGCTATCGACGGAGAGGTAAACGGCCTAAGGGCCCGTCAATAAATAAAGGTAGCGTCTCACTTGATCTTTTGCCGCCCTT
>CAYONM010000297.1:0-4120 GCA_964405325.1 uncultured candidatus Brocadiaceae bacterium
CCTCAGCTTCTACTGTGCCTGTAGTACGCCATGGGCCAGGGCTTCCAGGGCCTGGCTGGTGGCCTTCAGGTCGATGCAGGCATCGGTGATGCTCTGGCCGTAGCTCAGTTGCGCAGCTGATGCGCTTCGATTCCATGATCCGGATGTCGTGGGTGCGTGGCATGATTCGTCCTCGTTGGGCGGGCACGAAAAAACCCGGCCGATTGGCCGGGCTGGTTGCGTGTCGTTGGGGGGCATTCTACGCAGCGGCGGGGCCAGTCGTCCGTGTGAACGTGGTAAAATAGTCGTAATACCGGCTGATCTGGCTGCGCATGGCAGGTACCTTGGTGAAAAAAAACGGGGGGCAAGTGGGCTGGGCGTTCTGGCGATCGGTTTTGTGGAGGATCAGCGCCTGATCTCCAGATGAATCGTTACCTCGACCACGGCCAGCAGGCCATCGGGGCCGGTGGGGTAGCCATCGCCCAGGATCAGAAAATCGGCCAGGGAGAAGCGGTGGCGCCCGTGCGCCAGATAGGTTTCAGCCGGCAAGGTGTCGGTCTGGACATAGGCCATGATGTTGCGTTCGCCGTCGGCGGGATCGTTGATCACCAGAACGTTCGGGTCGCGATCGCCACGCTTGTTGCGACCATAGCCGGTCACGGTCACCAGGTGGCCAGCGCGCCGGAAGAGGGCGTCGCCTTCGCGTTCATAGTAGCCGACCGTCAGCCAGATGGCGCTGTCGCCCATCAGGCCTGACTTGATGAAAGCCAAGCTGGAGGGCTGGTTCCAATGCGTGAACTCGCGGTTGAAGGGCAGGCCCTGGGTTTCCAGGTTGACCAGGTCGTAGCCGCATTCGCCAATGAAACGCTTGATGCCCTGCATCGTGTCGGTGATCAGGGTCCCGCTGCGGGCATCGGTGCCCATGTACTCCGGCGAGGCCAAGAGGCGTGCCAATTCCCAGTGGGCGCGATCCTGGCCCGGCCGGTCGAAGGCCAGCTTGGCATAGCCCTGATTGGCCAACCACATCAAGGAGTTGGATATCGCCGTCGGCACGCAGTGGAAGTAACCGCCCCCTTGGTGACCCAGTCGGCGTGAGACCTGATAGAGATCGGGAATCTCGTGAATGCGGTCGATGAACACCGTCGGATAGTTGCGTGGCCGCCAAGCTGGTTCAGCTGCGTTGCTATGCTGCGGTGTCCGGTGGAGGGTGGCGCTGGCTTCACTGGCTGGTGCTGAGGCGCTCGGTTCCTGAGCTGCTGCTGCCAGGCCTTCGGCTTCTGAGGCGGCCAGCATGGCAGCGACGGCGGCGTTTTCGGCCTGCTGTTTTTTCGCCTTCAGGGTCTGCAGGGCTTCCAGGCTGGCGTCCGGACCGATGTCTGTCTGGTACTGGCTGATCAGCCAGTTGCGCAGGCGACGACGTTGGTCGGCCAGGGCGTATGCTTCAGCCGTTGGTTCTGGCTCCTGTTGGAGCAGCTGCCGATAGCGTTGCTGTAGCTCGATCAGCTCCGTGCCGGCGGGAATGTCTTGCCCTTGTTCGCGCAGATAGTCGATCAGGGCCAGGCGTTCGCCCAGACCGAAGGGATCGGGCACGGGTGGTAGCTCGGCCGCGGCCAGGTGGAAGTGACCGATGGTGATCAAGGAGAGGAGGCTGAAGCGTAGCGCGCGCATAGGCTAGCCGTTTCGTTTGGAGTTGAAACACTGCCGATCAAAAGAGCCATAATACTCGACTGAGGAGATTGAGCCAGTCGCAATCGCGATCATGGCTCAGACTGACGCTTGCGCAGACGATTGCGCGTTGCCACGAGCGGGCTTGTTGTGCCGCTTGATCCAGATGTTCCAGGACCACCCCCACGCCCAGTTGCTGCTGCTGCGCCTGCATGGCGGCCAGGCTGATGCCCTTGCGGTGGTGGAAGTGGACCTGGTCCAGGGGGCAGTCGCAGCCGATGCCACGCAACAGGCCGGCCTGGATCGGCCGGATGTCGCGTACTGCCCCCAAGGGCAGGCTAAAGTTCGGTCGTTGGCCCAGGTAATAGGTCAGGGTGCCATCAGCGTCGACGGTGACTCGAGCCCCGGCGGCGACGGAGCGGACGATGATCATCCCCAGGCCCGCGCCGATCAGGCCGCCCAGACTCAGCCAGCCCGGGTTGTAGCTGGCGGCGGCAATGGCCGGCAGGGCCAGGGCGCAGCCCAGGCAGGTGGCTGCGGCTAGCAGCCAAGACCAGCCGCGCATGGCGCGGCTGGGAGGGCTGTGTACGTCCAGGAGAAGGTCCGGGCTGGCCATAACGGGCCGTTAGGCACCGATGCGGGTGGGTTCCCGATGCTTGTAGTAGTCGGCCAGTTGGTTGACGACTTTGGTTTCGACACAGCGGGCGGCTTGCTTCAGGGCGTTGTAGACCGCCACGGGGCCGGAGCGGCCGTGCCCGATGATGGCGTTGCCGTTGACGCCCAGCAGCATACAGCCACCCACCAGGCTCCAGTGCGTGCGCTCGCGCAGTTCTTCGAAGGCCGGTTTGGCCAGCCAATAGCCGAGCATACGGCGCCAGCTCTTTTTGACGGCCTGGCTCAGGATCACCTTGATGGCACTGGCCACGCCTTCGGAGGTTTTCAGCACCACGTTGCCGGTGAAGCCATCGCAGACCACGATATCGACATTGCCAGTGTAGATGTGGTTGCCCTCGACGTTGCCGACCGAGTTCAGGTGGCTGGCGCGGATCAGGTCCAGCGTCTGCTGGGTCAGATCGTCGCCTTTGCCGTCTTCCGAGCCGATGGACAGCACACCGATGCGCGGTTTCTCGATGTTGCTGTAGTTGCGCAGGAAGACGTCGGCCATCTCGGCGAACTGGGCCAGATGTTCAGGTTTGCCGACGGCATTGGCGCCGCAGTCCACCACCCAGGTCAGACCGAAGGGATTGGGCAGGGGGGTCAGGATGCCGGCGCGTTTCACACCGGCGATCCGGCGCAGGTGCAGCTGTGCCGCCGCCACCGAGCAGGCGGTGTTGCCGCACAGCACCATGGCATCGGCGTCGCCGTTCTTTACCAGCCGGGACGCGGTATTGATGCTGTCGTCCGGCTTGTCTTTCAGGGCGCCGATCTTGTCGGCCATGGTGATGACTTCGGTGGCGTGGTGGATGGTCAAATTGGCCGGCGCGGTGGAGGGCAGCAAGGGCTGCAGCGCGTCTTCGCGGCCGACCAATATCACCTGATGCTCGCGATGGTCGCGGGCATAGTCCAGAGCACCGGCTACCATCGCCTGGGGAGCTTCATCGCCCCCCATCGCATCCAGGGCTAATCGCATAGGACGGGTGACTATTCTTCGCCCTGGTCGGTGTCGACGTCTTCTTCCGATTCCTTGAACAGGATCTGTTGACCCCGATAGATACCGGTTTTCAGGTCGATGTGGTGTGGGCGATGCACCGACTTGGTCTGTTTGTCGATAGCCAGGCCCGGTGTGCTCAGGGCATGGTGGCTACGGCGCAGATTACGGCGGCGAGGAGTGGTTTTGCGCTTCGGGACTGGCATGGTCGATCGCTTTCGTCAGGACAATGGATCACCGCCGGGGCGGGCCCCGGAAGGGCGCGAGAAGGTATGGCGGCGGCGGCCGGCGTCAAGGGACCCGTCAGGTTGGTGACGGCAGTTCACGCAGGCGTTGCCGGATTGGCAGGTGCTGAGTGCAGGCTTCTTCGCAGCGGCCGCATTCGGTGCATTGCAGAGTCAGGTCTTCGCGGATCTGCCAGTGCCACTTCATGCGGTTGATCGCGGCCTGGGTGTTGCCGCCGGCGAGCATCTGCTGGTTGTAGGCGTCCATCAGCTGCGGAATCGGTAGCTCCTGTGGGCAGGGCAGGCAGTAGCCGCAGCCGGTGCACAGGTCATCGAAGGTGTCGCGCAGGCCCTGCTCCAGCTGCTGGCTAAAGCTCCAGGGTTGCCAGTCACGGATGAGGCCTCCCTCAAAGGTCGAATTCGTGGCATTTTCAGCTGTGCTAAAGCGAGCGCGTCCAAGCGCGAGCCCGGCCGACCGAGCGGCGGTTTTTCGGCGATAATGCGCGAAGCGCGCCGAAAAATGCCCGCGAAGCGGGCAAGTCGCGACGGAGGAGCGTGGGGGTGTGCGACGGATGTCGCGAGGGGGCAACGCCCCCTCTGAGGG
>CAYONM010000298.1:0-4119 GCA_964405325.1 uncultured candidatus Brocadiaceae bacterium
TCAGGGGACTGCGTCCCCCGAACCCCCTGCACCTCACGGACTTACAGCCGCGCTCATTTAATAACTCGTTATTTTGTGCGGCTATAAGTCCGTGAGGTGCTAAGGGCCCGTCAAAAATAAACATTACATTTCGCTTGATCTTTTTGCCGCCCTTCTGCGTTGCTTATCGCTCACATATGCCCGATATGCTCATTCTTCGCGCCTTGAAGGAGCGACAAAATCTCTGCGCGATCTGTAACGTTTATTTCTTTCCGCACCCTAAGAGTAGCGAGATCTGACTCGTTGCATCGTATATCATATATGATAGGACAGGGCCCATGAACCAAGCGCTTCAGACCACCATTTCCCAGGCCGGCGTGGTGCCGGTGATCGCGCTCGAACGTGTTGATCAAGCTCTGCCACTGGCAGATGCACTGCTGGCTGGCGGCTTGCCAGTGATTGAAGTCACCTTCCGCACCGCCGCTGCTGCCGAGGCTATTGCCCTGTTGCGTCGGGAGCGACCACGACTCTGTGTCGGGGCCGGTACGGTAACCACGCCAGAGGAAGTCACTGCCGCGGTGCAGGCAGGCTCGCAGTTCGCCGTCGCGCCGGGCACCAATCCACGCATTCTGGCCCAGGCCCAGGCGCAGGGCCTGCCCTTTCTGCCGGGGGTCTGTACCCCGTCCGATGTGGAAGCGGCGCTGGAAGCCGGCTGCACCGATCTGAAATTCTTCCCCGCCAGTGCGGCCGGTGGCATTCCGATGCTGAAAAGCTTGTATGCGCCTTATCGGCATCGCGGGATCCGCTTCATGCCAACTGGTGGTGTCAAGCCGGACAACCTGGGCGAATGGCTGCAGGCACCTGGGGTGTTCGTGGTTGGCGGCACCTGGATCGCGCCCAGCGATTTGTTGGCAGCCGGCGATTTTCAGGGAATCAGCAAACGCGCTCAGCAGGCCAGTCACCTGGTGCAGGAGATCCGTGCATGACACCAGTCGCGCTTGTCACCGGAGCCAGTCGTGGACTGGGACGCGGTATCGCCATCCAATTGGCCCAGGCTGGTTATAGTGTGGCCATAAATTACGCTGGTAATAGTGAGGCTGCCGAGGCCTGCGCGGTGCTCTGCGCTGAAGCCGCCGGTGCACCCGAGCAGCGTTTCGAGCCGGTGCAGGGCGATATTGGTGATGCTGTCAGTCGGCAACAGCTGTTGGAACAGACCCTGGCGCACTTCGGTCGCCTGGACGCTCTGGTCAATAATGCCGGCATCGCGCCCAAGCAGCGCGCCGATATCTTGGATGCATCTGAGGACAGTTTTGCCGAGTTGATGCGGGTCAATCTCCAGGGGCCGTATTTTCTGACGCAGGCAGTGGCCCGGCATTGGCTGCAAGCTGAGTACAAACCGCTTCAGCCGCAGGGCTTTTGCGTCGTGTTTGTCGGCAGCATTTCTGCCCATACGGTATCGGTCAGTCGTGGTGAGTATTGCGTCTCGAAGGCGGGGCTCGGTATGGCGACGCAACTGTGGTCGACGCGCCTCGCGGAACACGGTATTCCCGTGTACGAGGTCCGCCCCGGCATTATGAAGACCGACATGACCGCAGCTGTCACCGAGAAATACGATGCCCTGATCGCCGACGGCCTGGTGCCGCAGAAGCGCTGGGGTACACCCGCGGACATCGGCCAGGGGGTGGCATCCTTATTGCGTGGTAATTTTCCATTTTCGACTGGGACGGTGATCGATATTGACGGTGGCTTCCACCTTCGGCGACTGTGATGCTGGTCTCCCTTTGCTGGAGCAGCGGGCACAGCAGCACAGAAAAGCGATCCACATTGAAAGCATTGAACCTTGTTCGGTGATCAGCGGACGACTGGTTGGTCAGGCTACGCGTCTCTGCTTTCTGCCGTAATAATGTCGCCATATCGCGAAAAAAACCGAAAGGAAGACCATGGTTCCCCAGGAAACCCTTGATCGTCTGACTCGGGTCGAGATGCCAGCCATGGCCCGGACGGCCGTGCCGGCACGCCAGCTCTCGGTGGATGGGCAGCAGTGGCCGGTGTATCAGGCTCAGGTGGTGGTCCTCGGTTCTGGGGCGGCGGGTTTGCGCGCGGCGGTGGAATTGCAGCGCCGGGGTGTCGATGTGCTGCTGGCCAGCATGAGCCCCTATGGCGGCACTTCGGCCTGTTCTGGGTCGGATAAACAAACCCTCCATACCGCAGGAACCAGCCGTCGAGGAGATGATTTTCAGCAGTTGGCTGTCGACCTTGGCGCGGGTGGCTGTATGGATGCCGATGCTGCATATATTGAGTCGGTCGGCTCCTTGCAGGCCATGGAGGGTCTGCGCTATCTGGGGCTGCCGCTGCCCACCGATCGCTTCGGCGCGGTGCTGCGTTATCAGACCGATCATGATGCCGTCGGCCGGGCCACCAGCTGTGGGCCGCGCACCTCACGTTTGATGGTGCAGGTCCTGGCGCGCGAAGCGATTCGTCTGGGGGTACGTTGTCTGCCCAAGTGCGAGGCCGTGCGCATCGTGACCGAGGCCAATGCGGTTGCCGGTCTGATTGCCATCGATCACGAACAGCGCGATCAGCAGCACGGCTTGTGTCTGCTGTCGGCACCGGATGTGATTCTTGCGACCGGCGGTCCGGGTGAGCTGTATCGCGATTCGGTGTATCCGCGGCACTGTTATGGCTCTCTGGGCATGGCGCTCGAGGCTGGTGTTGAGGTCTGCAATATCACCGAAAGCCAATTCGGCATTGGTACCCGGCGACAGGAATTTCCGTGGAATTTGTCCGGTACCTATGCCCAGGCCATGCCGCGGCTGGTTGCCCGCGATGCGGCCGGCCGGGAATTCGACGTTCTGGAGGACTGGTATCGGAATCCGGCCGAGGCCGCCAGCAACCTGTTCCGCAAGGGCTATCAGTGGCCCTTCCATGCCGAGCGCATGCTGGGCTTTGGCTCCAGTCTGGTGGACGTGGCGGTGTTCGAGCAGACTCGGCGCGGCCGGACCGTATTCATGGATTTCCTGCGTAATCCCTGCGGCTTCACTCTCGAACAACTGGATGCCGATGCGCGCGCTTATCTGCAGGCCAATCAGGCTGGTCTGGAGACGCCGATTCAGCGCTTGCAGACGATGAATCCCCTGGCCATCGAATTGTATAAAATGCATGGCGCCGACCTGACCTGCGAGCCCCTGGCCTTTGCGGTCAACAACCAGCACATGAATGGCGGCATTGCCGTCGACGGCTGGAGTCGGAGCAGCCTCCCCGGCTTGTATGCGGTGGGCGAGGTGGCCGGTACCCACGGTGTGACCCGTCCTGGCGGTAGTGCGCTAAATGCCGGCCAAGTGTGGGCCTTGCGCGCGGCCGAGCATATTGCGGCGGTGCCATCAAAGCCCTTGTCGGCAGAGATGTTGTTATCGGAAATACGTGCCTGTCAAAACAACGTCACCCGCGTGATGAGCGGCTCCGGTGGGCTGGATCCGGCGGCGGTTCGCAGTGAAATTCAGGACCGCATGAGCGATCAGGCCGGATTCCTGTGTGCTGTCAGCGGCATCAACGACGCGCAGCAGGCAGCTGTCCGGCTTAGGCAGCGTGTTTGGCGCGAATTGCGTCCGGCCCGACCAAGCCAGGTAGCCGACCTGTTTCGTTGGCGGCAACAGGCGTTGGTCTCGGAGGCGGTTCTCACCGCCATGGCGAGTTACTGTGCAGACGGTGGCGGTAGCCGTGGCGCTCGAGCCTATCTCGATGCCGCCGGTGCCCAGGCCCCGGACAATCGTCACGGTCTGGTGGAAGCGCTGCGTTTCCGGCGCGAGCGGGACCAGGACAAAACCCGGAAGCTGGTGGTCCATTTCGATGGCAGCAGCTGTCAGGTCCGCGCCGAAACGCTGCGTTGTCACGAAGACCTGGCCGGCATCGTGTTTGAAAAAGACTGGGCGGCTTATTTGCGTGGGGATATTTATCGCGACGGATTTGCGCATCGGTCGGTGTAGTGGTTGGATCAAGGCGAGAAAGGGATGGGCGATCTCGACTATCTGGCCAAGCTGACGAAACTGATTGCCGATCTTCGCACCGATCTCGGTGTAGCGGATCTGCCTTTCATTGCTGGACAAATTGCTAATTCGTCACTACTCAGGCCTACTGGGCACC
>CAYONM010000299.1:0-4052 GCA_964405325.1 uncultured candidatus Brocadiaceae bacterium
ACAACGGTCATCAGGGACCGGTGATCCTGATCGATCCAGCCCAAGGCATCAACAATAGCGAGGCCATGTGGACCATCACACCCGGTATCGACGCAGTCGAGGGTGGCATCGGTCCGCTGAAGAAGCAGATCGTGGCCGAGGGCGGCGTGCGGAATCGTGGCGGCCTCTATATCGATCCCTTCCCCATGTCGGACAAGGCCTTCGTGGTCGGGCACGATCTCACCAACACCATGTACGATTTCGGCATCTACTACATCGATGTCTGGGGCAACCGAGAACTCCTGCACCGGGACCAGACCATGGGCGCCTACGAGCCGTTCCCGCTGCGACCGCGGGTGCGGCCGCCGGTAGTGGCCGACACCGTCCGCCCAGACCAGGATCATGCCGTAGTCTTCGTCGAAAACGTCTACAACGACCTGCCGGGCGTCGAGAAGGGCGCGGTGAAATACCTGCGCCTGAGCCAGAAGCTCTTCCTGCCAGCACCGGTGGATACGCAGAGCTATGACTTCAACCACCTGCACTGGCTGCCGGGCGGCGTACTTGCGGGCCATCTCGGCTGCTGGTCCTGGGGCCCGGCACGCACTATCGGTACGGTGGCGATGGAAGAAGACGGCAGCGCCTTCTTCAAGGTGCCAGCCGGGACTCCGGTCTATCTCCAGGCCCTGGACGAGAATCATTGCGAGGTCCGCCGTATGCGCTCCAGCTTCACGCTGCAACGGGGCGAATTCCGTGGCTGTGTCGGCTGCCATGAGAGCCGGCAGGATGCCGTACAGCGGAACATCAGTTATCCTTCGGAACTCCTGTCCCGTGGCCCGGCCATGCCCGAACCGCCGCCCTGGGGGATCAATACGGTGCTCGACTACGAGACCCATGTGCAGCCGGTATTCGACCAGCATTGCGTCTCGTGCCATGGACCGGAGCAGCCGAAAGCCGGACTGGAATTCAGCAGCCGTAAAATCGGTGGCTTCATGCAGTCCTACCGCACCATCTTCGGTCTGAAGCCTGGGGATCCCACCCCCATCGACGATATGGACATCCACAACAAGCTGAATCCGGATGCGATCGACCATGCCTACCTTACCGACAAGGCAGCACAGAAGATCACGAAGGATCTGATCCCCAACAACAAGCAACCCGGACAATTGGTCTTCGTCTCCGATCGCATGAGCCGCGAGGCCGATATCACCATGCCCTACCAATTCGGCTCCAACCGCAGCAAGCTGATCCGGACCTTGCTGGACGACCCTATGCACAGGGACAAGGTGAAGGCCAAGATTTCGGAGGAGGATTGGTTGAAGCTCGTCACCTGGGTCGACAACAACGCCGATTACTACAGCACCGTCATGGACAAATCCCGCTACAATCCATTCAAGGACAGCGGCACCATCGAGCGTGTGCCCTTCGTGCTGCCCTCGCCCTGGGTGCCGGCCGATGTCAATCCGTCCTTTCATAACCAGGCCCGGCTGACTGAATTGGAAGCCAACTGATAATGAATGAGCATAGCATGCCCGGAGGGCGGTCGTGGCCCTGATGGCCCTACCGAACTATCTGAAAGTGCCGGCGTCCGAACTGGGCGCCGGTCTGGCCGAGCTGCTGCGCAACCACAAGATCGGCAGCTGCCATCTGGTGCAGCCGCTACGCCCGCCACCGCATCCGGATGAGCGGCGGCCTATTACTCTGGTTCCCTATCTCCTGCTGCCAGTGCAAGGACATCTGATCTACCAACGGGACGGCCTCGACGAAACACTGGTCACGGCCGGAGATGGCATTCTGTTCGCTCCCGGTGCCGAAGCGCGCTTCCGCAGCAGTGAGATCGGAGAATATTGGCGCTTCACCTGGGATGACAGCCATACTTTCATTGCGCGGGTGATCGTCTCCAAGCGACCCGGCCAGGCACCAGAAAGCATTCTCGGTCATGTCGTGCCGGGCGCCGCCGATCCCGTGGTGGGGCATGTGATCCAACGTATCCTCGACATCGGCTCCACGGACGATCTGGCAGCGGCGGCCATGATCACCGCCTTGCTGGGCGAGGCGCTTGCCGTTCTTCGGCAGGCACCGGTAGACGGCGCCAGCCCCAGTGTCAACCGCTGGGCGGACATCGACCGCTACATCCGCCGCCACCTCGATCTGAACCGCAACCGCGAGCGCACCGCAAAGGCGTGCAACGTCAGCCCCAGTCATGTCAGCCGCCTGATCCAGCAGCACACCGGCATGGGGTTCAATGAATATCTGACCCATCTGCGCATGCAGCGGGCCTGCGATTTGCTGCGCGAGGGCCGCCTGCAGATCCGCGCTATCGCCGCCACCTGCGGCTACAAACATCCCAGTCACTTCATCGCAGTCTTCAAAAAGACCTTCGGCTGCACTCCCGGCAGCTGGTTGGAGAGCTACAGCGAGCGCATCGAATAGCATCGAGACAGCCTGGCATAGCGGATCGGGCCGTTGCTGTTCCGCTGCACCTGATACCATGAATGGTCCGAATAACCATCAGGAGCGATCATGAGTGATCTTCGACCCTTTGCCATGTGCGGCATCCAGATGACCGCCACGGATTTCATCGATAATGATGCCGGTGCCGCCTTCGATCGCATCCAGGCGGCCCTGCCCTTGAACGCAGCCTCCATATTTCCTGGCAAATGCCTGCGCCGCGAAGAGGGCCATCAGGGTGGATCGCACTTGCAGCAACCGGTGCAGTATGTGGACGAGCAAGGACGCGACGTGCTCGACCGTATGCTTGCCGCCGCCGAGCCTCGCAACATCCGGGTGATCATGGGCATCGGTGAAGAATGCTGGGGTTATCAAGACGTCTACCGCGGCTACACCACCATCGGTATGGTCGACCACCTGGGCCGGATACATCGCCAATCCTGCGTCAACCGTCCGGCCTGGCGCGACTTCCAGATCGGCTGCATGGAAGACACCATTCGTCTGCATCCCCAGCTGCGCAGCTTCATGTTCATGCACGAACGGCAGGGTCCGCTGTCCAGCATCTTCGCCGGTTCCGGCTACGGCGACGGCCACAAGGGTTTTTGTTTCTGTGAAGACTGCTGCCGGAAGGGCCGGGATCGGGGCCTGGATCCCTGTCGCGCGCGCGAAGGCTATCGTGCCCTGTCGATCCTGCAGCAGCGAGCCGAGGCCGACGAGGATCGTCCGACCGATGGCTGGTTTGTTTCCATCTGGCGCCTGTTGATGCGTTATCCGGAGATCATGGCTTGGGATCAGCTGTGGTGGGACAGCCTGCACGATTATCGCGCCGCCATCGTCGGTGTGATCAAGGCGCTGCGCCCAGAGGCAGACGTCGGCTTCCATTTCCAACATGCCACACTGATGCTGCACTTCCCCTGGCGTGCCGGTGACGATCCAGAACGCGTCGTGGAATACGCGGATTGGGTGAAGCCCTCCGTCTATCCCGGGGCCTCCGGCGTGCGCGCCAGCCGTCATCTGCGACGCATGCACCACTTCCTGTTGCGCGATATGCCCCTATCAGTGGCGCGTGATTTCTTGTGCTGGATCGGCGGCCATGATCCGGCCGACTTGCCGGATATCACGAGCGATGACATGGGGGAGGCCGCCTTCGGTGCCGATTGGGTGGAACGTGAATGCCGTCGCCTGCGCACCGCCTGCAGCCCGCGCCCGCTCTATGCTGGCCTTGGCATCGGCATCCCCGCAGGTGAGAACGCTGAAAATGTCGATCTGATCCGCGATTGCGCCGAAGCCTGCTATCGCGCGGGTGCGCAGGGAATCCTGCTGTCCCGGCATTTCGGCGAAATGCGTCCGGAACTGCTGCAAGCAGCCGGTTCGGTGATACGCAGGCAGATGCATGCCGGATCTGCATCGGGAACGCAATCAGCAGGTGCATTTTCGCCGTAGCCGCTCTCTGCTCCTTCCTGGGTACAATTCCAGGTATCTCGTCAGGGCACCTCTATAAACTCAGGTCGAGCCAGGCGCAGCCGATTTTCGGTCCTGCCAAGGCGCTGAAACCGAAGGAATAGATGGGCTATTTCGAGGTTTCAGCAACGCAGGCAGGGCCGGAAAGCGCAAGTCTGGCGAAG
>CAYONM010000300.1:0-4048 GCA_964405325.1 uncultured candidatus Brocadiaceae bacterium
GCAACGCAGAAGGGCGGCAAAAGATCAAGTGAGACGCTACCTTTATTTATTGACAGGCCCTAAGCCGCTCACACGACGCAAACCAAACACCCGCGCCCCACCGGCGCGGGTGTTTTTGTATCACCCGGTCGGCCATCACTCGCATCGCCTTGCGCGCTCCAGAAATGCGACGTATGTTCTTCTGGCGGCTCGCTCCGCCACTTTCAACTTTCATCAAGCCCTTCTTCTCCCAAGCAGGATGCCAGAGCCATGGGCAGCGGTCTGAACGTCGATTACATCAATCCCTTCATCGAGGCGACGATCAACACCTTTCAAACCATGTGCTCGGTGGACGCCAAGCGCGACAAGATCTTTTTGAAGGGTGAAGGCAGCGAAGTCTACGGCGTCACAGGTATCATCGGCCTGGGCGGCGAGGCCTCCGGCTCGGTGGTGCTGAACTTCCCGGCCGAGGTCGCCATGTCGGCAGTGGGATCCTTTGTCGGTGAAGCCTACGACAACATCAGTGCCGAAGTGGTCGACGGTGTTGGTGAGCTCACCAACATCATTGCCGGTGATGCCAAAAACCGCCTGGGGCAGAAGGGCTACTCCTTCGACATCGGCCTGCCCAAGATCGTGGTCGGCCGCAATTACGTCACCGCACAATCCCGCTCGCTCCCTTGCATCGTGATCTCATTCACGTCCAGCATCGGCAACTTCACCATCGAGGTCAGCCTCAAGAAGGGATAGGTTCCGTGGGTGACAGCGGCCTGGATCTGAACCTGATCCAACGGGACAAGCTGGCGATGCTCGGTCAGCTGACTGCCGGCGTTGCGCATGAACTGAACAATCCCATCGGCTACATCTCCTCCAACCTCGGCACCCTGGAACGTTACGTCCAACGCATCCTGCTGATGATGGAGGAAGTCTCGCGGCACTGCGATCCCGACATGTGGCGCGAACTCGGCGACCGCCACAAATGGAAGACCATCTGCGCCGACCTGCCAGAATTGCTGCTGGAAACCCGCGAAGGCACCGAGCACCTGAAGGCCCTGGTGGCCGACCTGAAAACGCTGGGCCGTTCCACCGGCAGCCGCGAACAGGTGGACCCCAACGTCTGCATCACCAGCGCCCTCAACGTGCTGCACCATCGCCTGAAGCACGGTTTTACGGTCCACCGGGATCTGGACCAACTGCCGGTGCTGCCGCTGGTCCGGGCGCAAGTGATCCAAGCCCTGACCAATCTGATTCACAATGCCGTCCAGGCGATGGGCGATCACGGCTCCATCCTGATCCAGAGCCAGCATCAGCAGGACACCATCCTGATCGCGGTCGAAGACAGCGGCCCCGGCGTACCCGAAGAGGATATCGCCAATGTCTTCACGGCCTACTTCACCACCAAGGCAGCCGGAGTCGGCACCGGCCTGGGCCTGGCCATTGTGCAACAGATCGCCGAAGACCACCATGGCCACCTGCATTATGAGCGTGGCCAGAAACTGGGCGGAGCCCGCTTCGTGATCAATTTGCCCTGCGAGCCGTCATGAGCACTGGGGTGGTGCTGGTGGTGGACGACGAAACTCCTATCCGCAGTTCGCTGCGCCGCCTGCTGCTCTTCGACGAACACGAGGTCCTGGCCGCCGACAGCGGCGCAGCCGCTTTGACGATCATGACCGAACGCAGCATTGATGTGGTGGTCTCGGACCAGCACATGCCCGGCATGGAAGGGGTGGAATTGCTCCGCGAGATCCGCAGGCGCGATCCCTTCTGCAGCCGCATCCTGTTCAGCGGCCACGTCGACATCGAATTGCTGCGCAATGCGGTGAACACTGGCGAGGTCTATCGCTTCATCGCCAAGCCCTGGGACGACGACGAGTTGCGCCTGGCCGTGCGACACGCCTTGGAGCGCACCCAGCTGCTGCGGCGCGAACAAGCCCACCAGCGCGATCTGGAACAGAACAACGTCAACCTGGGTACCGATGTCGCCTACCGGGAGCAGGCCTTGGACCTGAACCAGGAATTGCTGGACCGTCTACCGGTGGCGATTATTGGCATCGATCCGCAGGGTCTGATCACCCTCACCAACCTGCTGGCAGAAAATATTTTCCCGACCGCCATCCCAGGCATGGATGTGGACGAGGCCTTGCCCAACCACTTGATCGACTGGCTCCACACACGCACCGGACCTTGCCTGGACACCGATGGCTGGCATTACGAGATCGTCGACCTCGGCCCGCGCGGCATGGCCCTGAGTGCCGCACCGCAAAATAAACCGGTCGCTTCCCCGGAAACCCGCCGTTTCGCCAAGGACAGCTAGGCAGCACCATGCGCATCAACACCCCACCGTTGAATGAAGTGATACACGTCCTGGTCCTGGACGACGAATTGCCCGTAGCCCGGGCCGTGGCACGGCAACTGCAGGACCTGTCCTGCGCGGTGCACCTGGCGACCTCTGTCCGCGAGGCCGAGACCCTGGAACTGGCGCAACAGTTGGATGTGGCGCTGATCGACCACAAGTTGGCCGGCTCGCCCATATCCGGCCTCGATTACCTGACGCAGTTGCAGCTGCGCAACCCATACTGCTACCGCATCATCTTCACTGGCGAGGCAAATTTCGACTTCGCCGTGGAAGCGATCAACCTCGGCCACGTCGATGCCTTCCTGCCCAAACCCTGGAGCGAGGAACAACTCCACATGCAGGTGCACCAGGGCGCGCAAACCGCCTGGCTGCGGCAACACAACGCTCTCCTGAACGAGCACCTGTCCGAACAGAACGAGCAACTCAATCGCTTCAACGCCCAGCTCGAGGAACTGGTCCTGGAGCGGACCCGGAAACTGGAAGACGCCAACCGTCGTCTGGAGCAGGCCAACCGGGAATTGAAGGCCTATCAGGACGAACTGGTCCGCCTGGAAACCCAGGCGGCCGTCAGCCAATTGGTGCAAGGCCTGGCGCACGAGCTCAACAATCCCCTGGCGGTGATCCTCGGCTACGCCCAGCGTTACGGCCGTCGCTACAAGGATGACCCGAAACTGGACAAATGCTTCCGGATCATCCAGGAAGAAGGACAGCGCAACCAGCAATTGATTGCCAAGCTGCGCAAATTCATCCAGCGCGAATGCGACCCGCCGCAACACATCTCCCTGGAACGCCTGGTCAACCTGGCCTGCGACCGCTTGTTGGAACGCCGCGAGGACGCCCTGCCCTGTTATCTGCACGGCCCGGTCCTCGAGATTACCGTCAGCCAGCGGGCCACGGTACAGGCGCTGGAACACATCTTGGAAAATGCCGCCGAAATACCCGGCGCCACCCGCGTCGACATCTCCACCGAATACCTGGGCGAACGTCTGCGCATCCATCTCGACAACGATGGCCAGACCCCGGACGACGGGGCGATACGCAACGCCGGCAAACCCTTCTTCACCACCAAGGGTGTCGACCACCCTGGCCTGGGCTTCAGCCTGGCCGCTTCGCTGCTGGGTCGCCAAGGCTGCAGCCTCACCCTGAACCAGCACCCCTCCGGCGAAGGCGCACGGGTCTCGCTGCTGATGACGACACCAAGCACCCTCGAGCATGCCAGCAACGCCTCGAGCACCAATGTGGACAGCAGCGACGAACACACCACCTACCGTCGCAGCACCAGCCGCATCAGACGTGCCGTCTCCGTACAGCAAGCCACTCCGGGGCAACTGGAATTGCTCGCCGTCGATGATGAGCCGCTGATCCTGGAGCTGGTCGCCGACACTTGTCGCGAACTGGGTTTTGCCGTCCATACCGCCGACACCCTGACCACTGCCCGCCCCCTGGTCGAAACTCATGCCATCAAAGCCCTGGTCATCGACGCCCACCTCGGCGACGGCGATACCGAAGAATTCATCAGCCGCACCCTGCACCTGCACCCGGCCATCGGCCAGCGCATCCTGATCGTCACCGGCGATCCGCATTCGGTCCGCGTCGAAGCCATGCAACGACGTTTCGGCTGCCCGGTCATGGGCAAACCCTTCCGTTTGCATGATCTGAGCGAGCAACTGGATTCCTGGCGTTAAGGGCCCGTCAATAAATAAAGGTAGCGTCTCA
>CAYONM010000301.1:0-3996 GCA_964405325.1 uncultured candidatus Brocadiaceae bacterium
GAAGGGCGGCAAAAGATCAAGCGAAATGTAATGTTTATTTTTTGACGGGCCCTTATTGCGCCGGTGCTTGCTCGATAACCGGAGCGGGCGCTGGCTCCGCGTCCGCAGCAGAATCCGTCTCCGCAGACTCGTCTGGACCGCCGCTGAATTCCGGCGATGGGTCGTCGACTGGCTTTGCTGGCTCAGCAGGGTTTTCCGCTTCGATCGGAACCGGTTCGTCGACGGGCACGATCTGGGCGTCACTGTCGACTTCGGCGGCAGGTGCCTCAGCGTCGGTCATGACCGGCACGTCATCGTCGCTGACCACCGCCGGTTGCTTGACCAGCTGGTCCAGGTCCTCGCCTTCACCGCGAATCGCCACCAGAATGACCGCTGCCATGAAAATCAACACCAGCCAGGCGGTGATCTTGCTGATTTTACGAACCGCGCCGACACCGAGCGAGCTGTCCAGCTGGCTGCCACCGCCGCCAAACGCACTGCCCATGTCACCACCACCCCCCTGGATCAGCACCAGACCGATCAGAATGGGACAAAGAAACCAGATGGCCACCCAGGCCGCAAATTGCACCGTTTCCAACACCCGTTGATCTCCTTTTTCCGGGTCGGGTGCCGGTCGGCACCCAAGGCAGGCAGAAACTGACGCCGATCAGGCGCGCAGGATGCCCAAGAAACTATCGGCTTTCAGACTGGCGCCGCCGATCAGGGCGCCATCGATATCGGCCATGCCCAGCAGCGCTGCGGCATTGGCAGGCTTCACGGAACCACCATACAGGATGCGCATGCCGTCAGCCAGGTCGCCGACGCAGTCGCGGACAAAACCACGCACCAGAGCATGTGCTTCCTGTGCCTGCTCGTCACTGGCAACCACGCCGGTGCCGATGGCCCAGACCGGCTCGTAGGCCAGGACCAGATCCTGCAGCTGCTCCGGCTTGAAGCCAGCCAACGCAGCGGTGACCTGGGTCTTCAGCACACTCTCGAGCTGACCGCCTTCGCGCTCTTCCAGCGTCTCGCCGATGCAGACCATGGGCTTCAGGCCGCTGGCCAAAACGGCTTCCAACTTCTTGTTGATACACTCATCGGTTTCACCAAACAGCTGACGGCGTTCGCTGTGCCCCAATAGGACCCAGTTGGCACCAGCGGCCTTGGCCAACTCGGGGCTGGCTTCACCGGTAAAGGCACCGTTCTGCTCGAAATAGGCATTTTGTACGCCAACGCTGACCGGGCTACCGCTGGCAGCCTGAGCCGCAGCGTGCACACCGAGGGCCGTGGGAAAAACGATCACGTCACGATCAGAGGGCTGATCAGCCAAGCTGGCAGCGACCTCCTTGACCAGGGTGACACCAGCGTCGACGCTCAGATTGAGCTTCCAGTTGCCAGCAATGACAATGGTACGAGACATGAGCAAGCTCCGGAACAGGGGGAAAATGAGATGAATGGAAGGGGGACGCAGGCTAGAAGCCAGAACCAAGCGGTCAACGGCCGGACCCACCGGCCGTGGCGACTGGACAGACGCCCCCGCGCCGGAACATGCCCGGCCTATGAATGCGGAATCACCACCTACAGCCCTGGTGTATGGGCTCGGTTTCATGGGCGGCTCGCTAGCCGCGGCTCTGACCCAGGCCGGCTGGACGGTGTATCTGCACCATCGTCGTGTGCAGGTGATGGAAGCTGCCCAGGAACGCGGCTTCGGCGTCGCCGTAAACGATCCGTGCGAGGTCATGCCGGATTGCCATATCGCCATTGTCTGCACCCCGGTCACCGTCATCGTCGATCATGTCCGCAACCTCGCTGCCGCCGAGGGCACCGCGGTGATCACCGACATCGGCAGCACCAAGACCACCATCTGCAGTCAGCTCGATGATCTGGCGGTAGCAGGTCGTTTCATCGGCAGCCATCCCATGGCTGGCAGCCACCTGCAAGGCCTGGATCACGCCGATCCCAGCATCTACCAGGGCTGCCGAACGGCCATCACCCCGCACGAACGCTGCCCCGGCCGGGCCATCGCCGCACTCCAGGCCTTCTGGACCTCGGTCGGCTGTACCTGTCATCCGTATTCACCCAGCGATCACGACCAAGCCGTGGCTGAAATCAGCCACCTACCGCACCTTCTCGCCTCAGCCGCCGCCGCCGCCCTGACCGAGCGTGGCCTGACCCTGGCCTCCACCGGTTTCCGCGACACCACCCGTATCGCCGCCGCATCGCCAGATCTCTGGACCGCGATCTTAAAAGAAAACCGCAATGCCGTCGCATACCAGCTGGAACAGAGCATGTCACATCAGCGGGAATTGCTGCACGCTCTGCAGATGAACAACGGCGACGCCATCCAAGCGTGGCTGGAACGCGGCCGTCGTGGTCGCACCTGTTTCGAAAAGCGTCGCTTCGACTAAAGCCTATCGCCCAAACTCCCAACCCTCGGCTATTTCCCCGGCTGAACCATCACCATCATTCCGGCCATGAGCACGGCCGGCAGCCCCCTGGAAGTCTTTGTCGCCGCCCTACGCCTGGGCTGCATTAGCTTCGGCGGACCAGTAGCGCACTTGGCGCAATTCCAACACGATCTGGTGGACCGACGACGCTGGGTGGATCAGGCCACGTTCGTCGACTTGGTCGCCTTCTGCCAGTTTTTGCCGGGCCCCTCGTCCAGTCAGGTCTGCATGTGCCTGGGGCTGAAACGCGCCGGCATCGCCGGCATGATGGCCGCTGGCATCGGCTTCCTGATTCCGGCGGCGACCATCCTCTTTTTGCTGGCGCTTGGTATCACCGGCTATGGCGAGGTGCTCGGCTCCGGCTGGATTCGGGGTTTGCACACCGCGGTAGTTGGCATTGTCGCCTGGGCGGTGTGGGGCATGGCCCAAAAGCTCTGTCCCGACCGACGCCATGCCACCATCGCGCTGTCAGCAGCGGCACTGCTGCTGGTCATTCCCAATCCGGGCATGCAATTCGTCGCCCTGATTTTGGGCGCGCTCTGGGGCTGGGCCGTCCTGCCGGCCAGCATTCCCGATGATCCGGCACAGCATTCCGAAGTCGATCTCGGTCGTCGACTGGGATTATTGGGCAGCCTGACCATCGCGTGCATCGTCTTGGTAACCACCGGCATGTGGCTGTTTCCGCATCAGCTTTGGGAGGTTTTCGCCGCCTTTTTCCGGGTCGGCTTCCTCGTCTTTGGCGGTGGCCACGTGGTGTTGCCGATGTTGGCCGACGAGGTCGTGGCCACCGGCTGGATCAGCCAGCAGCAATTCATGACCGGTTACGGCCTGACCCAGGCCATGCCCGGTCCCATCTTCACCCTCAGCATGTACCTGGGCACGACCATGTTCACCGGCCCTCTTGCTCTGGCCGGCGGCCTGGCCGCCCTGGGTGGCATCTATCTGCCGAGTTTCTTCCTGGTGTCTGGCCTGCTGCCGGTCTGGGATCGCCTGCGTCTGGTCTTGCCGGTACGCAAGGCCCTGGCCGGCATCGCCGCAGCGGTGGTCGGCTTGTTGCTGGCGGCACTGTACACGCCGATTTTCGTCGAGTCGATTCAGGCCCCCTGTCCGCAGATCGATCTGGCCTTGGCCCTGGGCGGTTTCTGTCTGCTGGGTATTTGGCGGCAGCCGGCCTGGTTGGTGGTGATCATTGCGGCTCTGGCTGGCACTGCCCTGGAATGGGTGGGAGTGACGGGCTATGCGTAAGGGTGCGGAAAGAAATAAACGTGATGCTTCCCTCAGAGGGGGCGTTGCCCCCTCGCGCCTCCGGCGCCACCGCCAGCCGGGCTCCGGTCCCACGCTCCTCCGTCGCGGTTCGCTCGCTGCGCGAGCGTTTTGGGCGGCGCTTCGCGCATTTTACGCCCAAAACCACCGCTCGGTCGGACGACTTCGCGCTTGGACGCGCTCGCTTGTTTCATCTCAAATCCGGCCATCTTTCGACTTCTGAGGGAGGCGTCAAACGTGACGCGTCCCTCGGAGGGGGCGCTGCCCCCTCGCGACATCCGTCGCACCCGCCAGCCGGGCTCCGGTC
>CAYONM010000302.1:0-3952 GCA_964405325.1 uncultured candidatus Brocadiaceae bacterium
TGCATGACCTTCTCGAAAGCAATGCCGTTATCGGCGTCGACACGGACCTTCAGTGCCGGATTGGCACGGACACGCGAACGCACACCGCTTTGCAGCATGCTGATATTCACCGGAGTGCCGTCGAGATAGAAAGCACCATCGCGATCGACCGAAACCACCAGGAAATCATCCGGCTGATGGACCTCCACCGTGCTACGCGCATCGGGCAAGGTCAGCGGCAATTCCTCGTTGATCTTCTTCAGGGTGGTCGCAACCAGGAAAAAGATCAACAGGAGGAAGACACAGTCGATCAGGGGCGCCATGGCCACCTCGACCGGTTCGTCGTCTTGCAAGTTGGCACGCATGACTCGACTCCTTCTTCCCGATCAATCGGCCGTGGCCGTGGTGGCTGGTGAAGGAGCATGGAACCAACGGCCCAACAGATCGTTGACCTCCTCCTCTACCTCCAGCGAGAAATCGTTGGTCCGACCGCGGAAGAAATGGTAGGCGCCGAGTGCCGGGATCGATACGATCAGACCGAAAGCCGTCGTGACCAGTGCCTTGGAAATACCGCCTGCCAAGAGCGAGGCGTCGCCCAGACTACCGGCAATGGCGACCACCTCGAAAGAATCGATCATACCGGTTACCGTTCCCAACAGACCCAGCAATGGCGCCAGAGTGGCAACCACCGCCAAGGGATAGGCTTGCTGCAGGTTTTTCCGCATCAGGCGGCTGACCTCATCACCAACCATGATGCTGGTTTCCGCACCCGGAAGATGCCGATGATCAACCATGACGCGGATCGCCTGGGCCAAAACGCTAGGTTGCGCCTCACAAGCCTTGGCGACCGTCTGAAAATCCTTGGCAGCCCAGGCCTGCTTGGTTTTGTCGGCCAGCCCCTTGGGCAGAAGAATACCCTTACGCAAGCGCACCAAGCGTTCGAAAGTAAAAGTGACAGCAACAAAAGACAGGGCCAGCAGGAACCACATGGTCAGGCCGCCCTGTTGGAAACGTTTTACCAGGGGCACGGTGGTACCGATAACCTCTTCGATGGTTTTTGTTTCCTCACCGGCTGCGGCGGCGGTGGGGTCGATACTTTCTGCAACAGCTGGGGCTGCGACCGGTGTGTCGGCCAATTCCTGGGCCGTCAACTGCAGGCTGCAGGCCAGCAGCAGACCGGTGGTGAAAAGACGTAAGGCGTGCAGCATCTTGGCAACTCCTTTGTTATCGCTCCTATGAGCGGGGTGCGTTGTTCAGTGGCCAAACGAAGGCCGCTCGAGCATGTGACACATCGTTCTGATGCGTCACAGCTGACTGGGGCAGATCCGCCCCCGACATCCATCCAAACTTGAAGAAAATGGAAAAATTTGACACTGATCATACCTGTTATGATGGTCAGACCAGCCGGTAGCTGCCCGTCTCCAGCACAATTAGACATGGCCGGTTCCCGGACCCGGAACCATCGGCGACAACCAGGGCCTGCTTGATCCCGGACCGCTGCAAAAGTGGCGCGATCACAAGCGGATCCGCTCCCGGCAGCAAGTCTGTGCGAAAGGCGCGAAGTCGATCGGCTGATGTTCTGGCAATCACGCCCGGTCCCCCCGAATGCGCCAGAACCGCCAAGCCGTTACCGATCGCATCGATGTCATCACTCGCCGAAACCGCTGGTCGATGCGGATCGCCAAGAATCCTACCACAACCATATAGAAGGCTGTAAGTCTAGTGACCAGCTATATGTGTGCATGGCTGCTTTCGACCCGCCATTCAGGTTCATCCTGCCGGCCGTTCAAATTCTGAAACTCGAGTTCCGAGAGCTTTGCAGGCCAGTTTCTGCCAGTGCTCCATTCCGGCCAGACGATGCTGATATTTACCGCCGATTGACACCGGTACAGTCTGGACTTTCGGAAACAATTCGAACAGGAATCGTGTCGTTATATTGTCACTCGGCACGTTACGGTGGTATGGCAGTCCCTGCTCTGTGGATTTGAGGTATGCTCGCACGGTCCGCTGTATCATATTCCAGATAATCAGTCCGAGGCAGTAGATAAAGCAGAGACTGGCTATGCGATGCTCTGTATGAAGGTATATGGGGTCAATAGGGGCGCCGCTTTTTAGCCAGGCAAATCCGTGCTCGACCTTGTATTGCCCTTGATATCGGAGAATCATCTCTTCATCACTGATGATCCATTTTGGATTGCGTGTTCTAACAATAACGAAGGTGGCTTGATCGTGTAGCCGCTGCGCCGTGACATTTTCGGGAACAGGAATAGTGCTGTAGCGAACACGCCAGTGTTCCTTGCCCGCCAACGCTGGTTCGGGCCGCTTGCGTGGCCGACCACGGCCTTTCTTTGCGGGGCCATCATGATGCACCGTCTCAGAATGGAGATCAATAGTGGCAAAATGAGTTTGCGCGATATGTCGATCAGCTGCGCGCTGTGCGTCCGCAACACAGGCATATACACAGTCCTGCCAGTCGCGAATCAGCTTCTGGGCCTTTTTCGACTCGCGTTCGGCTAGGCGAGATCCAGTCGCCATTTTCGTTCGCAACAGCGCGGATGAGTGTACACGCACCGCCCGTGCCTCAATGGTGACAATGCGCTTCTGCTGTGCCCCGTCTTTGTCGATGACATCGTATTTCAATGTCTGGGATACATCGAATCCATGGTAGGTATGAATCATTCGTTCACCCAGAAGGTGCGTTGCTCCGCATTTCGAGAATAATCAGTGTGGTGAGCAGCGGCTCGTGAGCGATCCACAGCCGCCGATGGTCTGCTGATAATGCAGCGGGCTGAGACCGTGGAAGCGCTTGAACTGGGCTGAAAAGGCGAAGGCGTCGGCGTAGCCGAGTTCCTCGGCGACCGCCTGTACCGATCGGGTCTGCAACATTTCCAGGGCCACACGCTGACGATGCCGGAGCCGCCATGCGCCTGGCGCCTGGCCGTAGCGTTGCCGGAACTGCCGCCGAAAACTGCTATAGGAACAGGCGCAGCGCTGGGCCAGATCTGCCAGGTCCCATTCGGCGCGCAGATCCTCGGCCAGGACGTGGGCGGCCCGACTCAAGGCATCTTCGCAATCAGCCCCGACCGCGCGGCAGGCTTGAATCAGATGACAACAATCCGCCCACGCGGCTCCGGAACCGGCCGGTGCAGCCCGCTGCCAGCGCTGCAGCAGCGACCACCAGGCCTGCACGGCTTCGCTCAGGTCGCTCACCGTTCGAACCGGCTCCTCGGGCGTCAGCAGCCCCAACTGGGTCAGCGGCTGCTGCGACCATGGTGGCAGACAGAGATAGGCTTTGGCGTAACGCGGCACGGACTGCAGGGTCAGATCCTGCTCCCGATCCGGGAGACGCAGCACCAGACTTCCCTGACCGACCGGCCATTCGCGCCCGTTCATGCGCAGGCGTCCCTGACCGACGAAAAACAGGCTGAGCACCAGCAACGGCGCCCGACGCAGCTGCGGTGCCGGCCGCTCGCGCGGATCGGCATCGAAGCCGCACACCGCCATCTCTCTGTCGTCCTGACCGCGGTGGAGATCGACCGCACAGTTGCGCCGGCAGAACAGAGCCGCCCAGCGAGGGTGATCAGGCACAACATGGAAATCAGTCATCGCCGCCATTCCGCCGGCAAGTATGCCTGCAATGATGGTCATCAGCAACAGGAGAAGATTCATGTCCCAAGCCCTGAACGTGCTCTTGATCATGACCGATCAGCACAACCTCGATGCCCTCGGTTGCTATGGCGGGCGCATCTGTCAGACCCCCCACCTGGACCAGCTGGCCGCCAGCGGCTGCCGTTTCGAGACCGCCTACTGCACCACCCCGGCCTGCACCCCGGCTCGGGCATCGGTGCTGACGGGCCAGTATCCGCATCGCCACGGCATGACCTCCAACTCCGATGTCGATGGCAATATCGCCGCCAGCGTGCACGAATTGCAGGATCATCCAGACATGCTCAGTCGGCGCCTGCAAAGCGCC
>CAYONM010000303.1:0-3923 GCA_964405325.1 uncultured candidatus Brocadiaceae bacterium
CAAGCAGGCCGGGGTCAGCAAAAGCACCGCGCATCGGGCCCTGAGCAATCTCACCGTCCCCTTGGCACTACAATTATTGCACGAGCGCCTGCGCCAGGGAGAAACAGGACTACCCGATCACCGCTTGCTCCTCCAGGAAATTCCGACCTGGGACGATGGCACAACGGTGGCGCCGGCATGAGCACGGTCCACAGCCCACGCCAGTCGCCCCAACACCGGGTCAACCCGCTTATCGCCAGCCGCTTCCAGCAACTGGATGGGCTGCAGCCCCTGGCCATCGGCTACTCGGTGGTACGCGGCAGCCGCGCCATCCATTGGCAGAACGAGCAGCGCGACAGCGAGGGGCATGGACCCTACTGCCTGCTGCAGTACACCACCGCCGGCGCTGGCTGGCTGAACGACAGCAGCGGCAAACACCGAATCGGCCCGGGGCAAGCTTTCCTGATCGAAATCCCGTCACCCACCACCTATCGGCTCCCCTTTGGCGCGAGCTGGGAATGGGTCTGGTTGAATTTCCGAGGTGCCGAGGCCAGCCGTCTGGTGCGCCAGATCAACGCCACCCTGGGCCATGTGCTCGACCTGACCGGGCAAGATTGTGCCCGGATGCTCTGTGATTTCTACGACAACCGGGTTACCGAAAAGGTAAGCTCACCATGGACCCAATCGATGCAGCTGTACCAGCTCTTGGTGGGACTCACGAAATTAGCTGCCAATGCCAAACCGGCCAGCACCCTGCCGGCAGCCATCGTCCGCAGCCTCGACCACATCCGGCAACACGCTACCGATCCCGACCTGGGCCTGCCAACGCTAGCCGAACAGGCCGGAGTCAGCCGGTTTCACCTGGCCCGCCTGTTTCGTCAGCACCTGGGCTGCAGCCCCTCGCAGCGGCTGCGCGAAGAACGTCTGCACCGCGCCCAACATCTGCTAGCCTACACCGATCTGTCGGTTGCCGACATCGCCACTCAGAGCGGCTTCAGCTCGCCGGCCTACTTCGGCGCCACCTTCCGCAAACACTTCGGCCGGAGTCCAGGCTCGATCCGACGGTGAGGCCGGCTTTGGGGTGTAAGCGTTCGGGGCGCCGCCCTTCGAAACCCAGAATCTGATGCCACCAAAGAAGAAGTTCCGGCGTGAGCTTAGGGCCCGTCAAAAAATAAACATTACATTTCACTTGATCTTTTGCCGCCCTTCTGCGTTGCTTATCACTTACATATACTCGGGCTATTTCGAGGTTCCAGCAACGCAGGCAGGGCCGGAAAGCGCAAGTCTGGCGAAGTGCCTGATTTTTTAGAGGTGCCCTTTTTCTGCTCGAAGTTTTTGCGAGCTCAGCTTCTACAAATAATGCTCACAGGCGCTCCGATTGTGCAGCCGGATCAAGCCCTCCAAAGCTGACAGATCACGCTGTTCCAGGGATTGAAGCATATCCTCGTGCTCGGAGCGGGCAGCCCCAGGATCGGGCTGCGGCTTGGTCCGGTAACGGAGCAAACGAACCCGCTCCCAGTCCTCGCCGACTTGCCGCATCAGGTACTGGGTGCGCGGCAGGCGCGCCGCCTGGGCGAAACCACGATGAAACCGGCTGTTCCACTGCACCCAATTGACATCGTCATCGCCAGCCAGACTGTTCATATTGATCAGGCAATCTCGCAGCATCAGCAGATCGGCGTCACTGCGGCGCTCAACCGCATAGCGTGCCGCAGTCAACTCCAGCGCTTCCAACAGGGCGAAGATTTCCACCACGGCGTCTTCCGGCACATCGGCCACCACCGGACCGACATGCGGCTTCAGGATCACCAGTCCTTCGGATTCCAATTGATGCACCGCTTCACGCACGGGAATGGAACTCACCTCCAAACGCCTGGCCACCTCATCGATGACCACCCGCGCTCCTGGCGGAAGGCGACCGGCCATGATGGCTTCGCGAATGGCATGGTGGACGAGTTCGCGCTTGGTGGCGAAACGCTGACGGGGTTTTCGAATGATGTCCATCCGATGAGTATGGAGAGCACTGGAACGCTGTCCACTTGCATCCTATATCATATACGATATGACGCATCGCATCACATTGGAGGATACACATGAGCGTACGCGAAATCGGCATCATCATGAACGGCGTTACTGGCCGCATGGGCACCAATCAGCACCTGATCCGCTCGATTCTGGCAATCATCGAGCAAGGCGGCATCACCCTAGATGACCAGACCATCTTGATGCCGAAACCGTTGCTCACCGGTCGCAACCTGGCTAAACTGCAGGCCTTATCAAAACGCTGTAGCACTGCGGCCAGCGGCCCCCTGCCGGTCAGCACCGATCTCGATGCCGCGCTCGCCGATCCGCAGTACGAGATCTTCTTCGACGCCTCCATGACCCAGTTCCGCGCCCCCTTCGCGGAAAAAGCAATCGCGGCTGGCAAAGCCATCTACTGCGAAAAACCCACCGCGGTGGACACCGCCGGTGCCCTGGCCTTGGCCGAGAAAGCGGAGCAGGCCGGGGTCAAAAACGGCGTGGTGCAGGACAAACTCTGGCTGCCGGGCCTGCGCAAATTAAATATGCTCAAACAGCAGGGCTTCTTCGGCCGCATCCTGTCGGTGCGCGGCGAGTTCGGCTACTGGGTCTTCACGGGCCATGTCGATGATCAGCAGCCACAGCGCCCCAGCTGGAATTATCGCGCTGAGGATGGCGGTGGGATCATAATCGACATGCTCTGCCACTGGCGCTACGTAATCGACAATCTGTTTGGCAATGTCGAATCGGTCAGTTGCCTGGGCGCCACGCATATTCCAGAGCGCATCGATGAGCACGGCCAGCCCTATCCCTGCACCGCTGATGATAGCGCCTATGCCACCTTCCGTTGTGAAGGCGATGTGATCTGTCACTTCAACTCCAGCTGGAATGTCCGGGTCCGCCGGGACGACCTGCTGACCGTGCAGGTGGACGGCACCGATGGTTCCGCGGTTGCGGGACTCCGGCAATGCTGGACCCAAGACCATAGCACCACCCCCCGGCCAACCTGGAATCCAGACATTCCCAATCCCATCGATTTTGGCGGCGGCTGGAGCGAGGTCCCCGACGCCTGCCCCTACGACAACGCTTTCAAGGTGCAGTGGGAAATGTTCCTGAAACATGTCGCCTGCGACGACCCTTTCCGCTGGACCCTGCGCGAAGGCGCCAAGGGGGTGCAACTAGCCGAGGCCGGTCTGCAAAGCTGGCGAGAACGGCGCTGGGTGGATATTGCCAAGCTCTAACCCTCTGCCGAAAGCGACCCACCATGCTCGACCACCTCGATCGTTGCTGCCTGCACACCATGACCACCAAGCCCTGGTCGCTAGCTGAAGCCGCAGCCAACTACGCCGCGAAGGAGATCCCTTGGATCACCGTCTGGCGGCAGCATCTGCCGGAGAACAACGCCACAGCCGCGCGAACCATCCTTGACGACCACGGCCTGCAGGTTGCTTCTCTCTGCCGCGGAGGCTTTTTCACCCATCACAAAAGCGCTGACCGGCAAAAATCCATTGATGACAACTTGCTTGCCATTGACGAGGCCGCCACCATCGGCGCGCCGCTGGTGGTCCTGGTTTGCGGTGCGGTCCCGGGCATGCCGCTGGCCGAGGCCCGCGCCCAGATCACCGACGGCATCGCCGCGGTGCTGCCGCATGCCCAGGCCTGCGGCGTCAAACTCGCCATCGAACCCCTGCATCCCTGCTACGCCGCCGATCGATCGGCGGTCAACACCATGGCCCAGGCTCGTCAGATCTGCGAACAATTGCTGGGCGGCAAACAGGCCACCGCTACCTGCGACAGCGCCCCGGTCGGCATCGCCGTCGACGTCTACCACGTCTGGTGGGACGACCAGCTGGCAGAGGAAATCGCCCGAGCCGGCCGGCAAGGTCTGTTGCATGCCTACCACATCTGCGACTGGAAAGCCGAAC
>CAYONM010000304.1:0-3901 GCA_964405325.1 uncultured candidatus Brocadiaceae bacterium
GCTTGGGCAAAATACGCAACACGACATGCAGGTGGTTCGACATACAGCTGTAACTGCTTACCTCACACGCCGCCGCTTGCGCTAGCAGGCGTAAACGGCTTTCAATCCAACGCTTACGGTGCTCAACATCACGGCCATCGTGATCCTGACCAGCCAAGAACGCTCGGCGAACACAGCGGGAGATGCAATGCACCCACGGCGGATTCGACGGATCAAACTGCTTTCGACGCGGCACGGGCATGATGATTCTCCTTCCGGCTGGTACTGAGTCTCATGCTGTAAGTCCTGTGTCCAGACATATGTGTGCATGGCAGCTTTCTCTCGTGTCCGGCTGCTCTTTCGTGGCAGCTTTCTCTCGACGAGATATGTGTGCATGGCAGCTTTCTCTGCATCGAGTCTGCGACTCCGACGGAGCCGGTCGGCGCTTGCGCTGGCGCGCCGGTCGATTCTGCGTTCCCCATCACGCAACAAGGTCCGCCTCCGCATCGTCGATTTCGGAGCTCAATACCGAGCCTATACCATCCCCTGTCAACGCTTAACGGCAGACCTTGCGGGCTGCCGCCCATGACTCGGGGCCACGGCTGATCGCTACTCTTTACCGTGTAAGGGACTTGCACCCTCTACTCCTTGCCGGCTTGTCCCGGCGCACTGCATGGTAGCTTTCTCTTGGTCCAGCCAACCGGCTTGCAGAACCTGCTTGCTTTTTCCAAGCACTTTGATGGCAAATACTTGAAGCCTTGAAATCGGCGCCTGTCGCGGGCTTGGTGGCATTGATCGCTCTGCCTTCGTGAACTGGACTGTGAAATCGTCGCTTGTGTAAAAAAAAAGGGGGGTAGTCTTGGCGCCGATTTGTCAGGATAGCAGCATGAGCTATTACAAAAGCGGCAGAGCATCCATCCAGATTACTGGGAAAACGACTGCTGGCGATATCATTTGGGAGTTTCCAGGTAAGCCAGGTGAAATAGCCACCATTGCTGAGGGCAACACCGTCACCATCAGTGTGCGGCCCGGGCTTGGTGTTGTCACGCCAACCACACAGGTCATGACGGTGATCGCACGTTCAAGTGATATAGAACGTTCTCGTGATAATACCTGGGTGACGGCACGATTCTGGCATCGCGCTGGAGATCGGTACACGAGGAATGATTCCGTTACGAGGTCCGAGGAAGGATCGGAATCGAAGACCTACTTGATGCGATATGAACCGAGGCAGGACCAATTCAAAGGTGAATACACCTTTACCGCGCAGGGAGAAGCCAAGGGCTCTGTGACCGCATCGGTAATACCCTTGAAATTTACCGTCTCCGCCAGTTCAGCGGCGACGGTCATTGCCGCAGTAAAAGTAAAGGTGGGCGATCAAGAGGGATCAGGCCAGGCCTTTGCTGCGGGCGTTTTGTATAATAAAACGGGTATTGAAGGGACGGTAAGCGGCGAATTGAAAAAACTCGGCTTCTCTCTCTCGCTATCGAAGACAGTCGCAACGGCTCAAGCCGACAGTGATTCCGGAGACGCCAGCGCATCGCATCGCTTGCATAAATCCGGTGCTCATTCCCCGGGTGCTCCCATTGAGGCCTCCGCTCCTATGAAGGTGACCTTGGCCGTCCGAGAGAATTATGCCACGGCCGACTGGGACGGGTCATTCACCCTCTCAGCCGATGTCGAGTATACGGTGGTGGACCAGGATCTACGGCCAGCCTATTGAATCCTGAACGGAGAGAGGAATCGCAATGCGTTCGATGATGTTGCTGCTTCTGATGGTCCTGCAGGTGCAGGGCAGCGAAATCGTGACGGTGAAGGATCTCGTCTTCCAGCGATGGCCGGGCATTTCAGAGCAGCAGGCGGAGCCCATCCTGGGGCTGCTCGAGAGGACCTGGCAGCAGGTGCGTTCGGAGATGGAACCTGAGCACTTCCAACATCTCTGCCGGCTGCAGATCGCGGCCTGGGGTGATCACCGGGCGAGCGATCTGGAACACTCACGCGAACGATTCGGAACGAAAGAGGCTGCCGAACAGATGGCACAGTTCTTCCGGAGCTATCCGGGAGTCGATCAGTTGACCCGGATAGTGGTAACCAAGGAGATGGAGGCGCATCGGTTGACCATGCAGGCCATACGATCCTGGTTGGCGGAAGCGGATGTCATCCGCATGCCGGCGGACGCCCGCTTCGGTCCAGCGCGTATCCATACGGCGATACAGCAGCTGAACGATGATGCCAGCGGGTGGTGGACTGCCGAAGATGGACATGAACAAATCGCAGTCTCCGATTGGGACCTTCTTGTCCGCTTGATTCAAGCCTCGCAGCAGATAGTGCTTGAGCGGTTTGATAGGAAATATTCAGTCTTTTATCACACCCAGGCTCTCTCGCCAAAAGACGCTGAGTGGCGTATGGAACTCTATGCGCCCTTAGGCGAGCATATGCCGGAGCGTGCAGAGCAATTGCAGACGGTATTCGATGAAATACCAGGTGCCTTTATCAATACACTCAATTTGCTGAGTTATTACGTCCGACCAAAAGCCTATCTTCTCGGAATGCAACTCAATCTGGAGGATGTGCAGACGGTGATCCAGCCGGAGCACAAGCCAGATACTCGTTACCTGCTCATTCACCCGGACGGACGCGTAGAGTCAGAGGAAACGGAACCATGAAACGATTGTTCCTGGTGATAGTGTTGATTCCTGTCCTGCTGCCTGTGCTCCCAGCGCTGGAGCTGCCTTACGAGCTTGACGCCCTCATTCGCGAGTCGAATCCAGCATTGGAGCTGGAACAGCAGCGGGCGATCCGCAACCACTTCCTCCGTCTGCGTAGCGAGATGGATGATCCGATCCAGGAACAGCGGTACCTGGACCTGGCGCGACGCGAATTCGAATCCTGGGTCGCGAGTGACTGGCAGAATATGATCCGTTCCTCCCTGTATAAGGATTCCCGCGCCTTGCGGGAATCCTTAGAAGCCGGATTGATGGTATATCCTGATGATGAGAACTTGGAATCGATGCACGCACAGTACCGATTGGCTGGAACACTTATTGCCCAGATCATGCATACCTGGCTGATGAAAACCGAGACGTTGTTGGTGGATAGTCGTTCTCGGCGCCCATCAGATGGCATTATCCGTGCCCTGGAGGCCATCGTCAAACCGCCTCAGTTCACTTGGACGCCGTTGCCGGGGAGTGATGTGGAGGAGTATCTACGCCAATCGGAAGCTGCTTTCATGTCGAAGTGGCTGCATGTCTTCGCCGGTCATCATCTGGATCGGTATCTGGAAACGATGGCTCGTTATCGGACATACCAGTATTGGTCGATTTCCGGTATGGACCGACGTCTGAAGCTGTATCAGGGCATTGATAGGGCGGCACTGACTGCGCGGGCTGCCTCCATTGAGGCCTTTCTGGTGGAGTGCCCCTTCGTCTGGTCCAATGCCATGGTTTTCCGTTCCATTCACCATGAGCTCGAAAATCAACTATTGCTGTCCGATCGGCTGCTTGAGCATCTCCAGGTGCTTCTGGATGCCGAAGCAGAGCAGGGCTTCGAGTCATATTCTTTGGATGCCGGTGCGGAATGAGATACCTCGAACGCATACCTGCCTGATCATGGCTTCGGCGGGATCACCACGGTAGGGTCGAGGTCGTTGGCCTCGGTGATGATCAGACGCCAGCGTGTGTTCGTCGAGCGTTCCTGGCTGGTCAGGATAACGACGGTCGCGATGTTGGGCATCATAAGCGATGGATCGAACATCGTTTATGACTGCTGTTGTCTTTTTTTGTTGCCATGCACAATTGTTTTTTTTGCCATGCACAATTACTGTCACTCCAACAACTTGCACAGAGTCCATGCCTAGCAAACCCGCATCTCAACCGCGTTCAGCCACTGTCTCACCAGCAAACAGCTCACACCGATTCTGCAT
>CAYONM010000305.1:0-3899 GCA_964405325.1 uncultured candidatus Brocadiaceae bacterium
GGCCGACCGCCTGTTCACGCCCTGCCTGCCCTACCGGGGCAGCGCTGTGGACGAGGTCCTGCGCGGCTGTGACGGCGATGCCGCCGTGGTCCCCGCCTGGGCGCAGCCGCTACCCGACGGCGCCTGGCTCCTGCGCCTGCACGAGGTCGCCGGGCGCCACGGCAGTCTGGTACTCCACCTGGCCACAGGCTGGCAGGCCCGGTCCTGCGCCGCCGATGGCAGCGAGGCCGCGTCAGCCCAGGACGAGCTGGCGGTGCGGCCCTACCAGATCCTGTCGCTGCGTCTGGAAACCATCTGAAGATGGGCATCCCAAGAGCTCGTCGACTGGACGGCGTTCTGTTTCAAGGCGGAGCCGGATCGATCCGTGTCGTACCGGCGCTCTGAGGCAGCTTCAGGCATCATGGGGTGAGCAGGGGCTCAACCCGGAAACCGTAGGTGGCGTTCCGGTCGAGATCCTGGATCTCACCGCTGCACGCCGCCAGGAGGACCAGCAGAACACCTATCACGAGCATGCGGAGAAGCATGTGCCACCTCCAGACCCTGGCCCACCTTGGTTGGGTTGTGGGCTGGCCCACCTTGGGTTATGAGAAAACCTTTGCTCTCCCTGCAGACAGGTGGCTGCTTCAGGCCAGTCACGCCTCGTCGCCAGGAGCTGCCTGCCATCCCGGATGCGGTTGAAACCCTCGCCGGGGTCGTTTGGCAGATCGTTGCAGCTTCAGAGCCGTTCCGGCTGCTGTGTCGCGAGCCAGTGTGAGGGCGGTTGCCGCATCTCCTGGTGGAATTGACGGGTGAAGGACTGGACGCTCGGGTATCCGAGCTGGATCGCGACCTCCAGGCAGCTGCGGCCGCCGAGCAGCAGCTCCCGCGCCCGCGTGATACGATGGCGGATGCGCCAGCGGATGGGACTGAGTCCGGTAGCCCGGCGAAAATGTTCACGGAAGCCGCTTGGACTCAGTCCGCACTCCTGCGCGAGGCGCGGGATCGGCACGTCGGCATCCTGTAGCAGGCTGCAGGCGCGATCCAGCCAGGGAGCCAGGGCCAGGGCACGCTGCCGCTGATGCCGTTGATGCAGCTCGCAGATGATGGCGAAGGCTTCGGCCATGCGCGGTCCGAGCTCGCTGTCGGGGCAGCTCGCGATCCCGTCATGGTAGACCAGGGCCCGGCGCAGCAGTCGGCTGTCGCAACCGGGCTCGATCACCGGCTGCTGATGATCGGCATGCCCGAGCAGGGCCAAGGCCCGGCTGAAATCGGGTGGCAGGCCCGCGAACCAATAGGCGGCCGTGTCCGGCTCGTCGAAGAGGATGTCGTGACGCCGGCCGGGAAAGCGCTGGAAGCAACGCCCGGGCGCCAGCTCCTGTTCCTCGGCATCCTCGCTGCGGAAACGTCCGTGTCCGCGCAGCACCCAGGCACAGACGTAGCGGGGTACGGTGCAGCCCTCCTGACGGGTGACGAATCCGCTGTAGAGACCGCTGCGCAGATCGCCGCCATCGTGGGTGGTCGGGGTCAAGCGGAAGGACCGTTCATCGAGCATCCGATCCGGCGGGCAGCGTCGGTGGACCAGGGCGCGCCAGGCGGCGGGGGGTGGATCACGCATGGCGAAAATGGTAAGTCGTTCCCAGGCATCCGGCAAATGCCGAGACGGGATCCGGTGCTAGGCTGTCATCAAATCCATCAAATCCAAGGAGTGGAACATGGCCAAGCGTCCGAATATCATTCTCATCAACTGCGACGATCTCGGCTACGGGGATCTGGGATGCTACGGCAGCACGATGAACGACACGCCGCACCTCGATCGCCTGGCGACCGAGGGGATGCGTTTCACTGATTTCTATATGGCATCGCCGGTCTGTACGCCCTCGCGAGGGGGCATGCTGACCGGCTGCTATCCGCCGCGCATCGGCTTCGGCGACTTCGATGGCGCGTGGGTGCTGTTTCCCGGCATGGGGTTCGGTCTCGATCCGCAGGAGACCACCTTCGCGCGGCTGTTGAAACAGCAGGGCTATGCGACCCGGATCGTCGGCAAGTGGCATTGCGGCGATCAGCCGGAATTCCTGCCGACGGAACATGGTTTCGATCATTATTTCGGTTTGCCGTATTCCAACGACATGGGGCGGCAGGTGAATCACGGTGATTATCCGCCCCTGCCCCTCCTGCGCGATGCCGAGGTGATCCAGGAGCAGCCCGACCAGGCCGCCCTGACCGAGCGCTATGTCGAGGACTCGGTGCGCTTCCTGCGCGAACATCGGGATGGGCCCTTCCTGCTGTATTTCGCGCACATGTATGTGCATCTGCCGCTGTACACGCCGGAACGGTTCAGCAAGAGCTCGCGCAACGGCAACTACGGGGCGGCGGTGGCCTGCATCGACTGGGCCACGGGGGTTCTAATGCACGAATTGGAGCGGCTCGGCATCGCCGATGATACCATGGTCATCTTCACCTCGGACAACGGTTCACGCTGTCGGGATGAGGGCGGTTCGAACGGTCCCCTGCGCGGCACCAAGGGGACCACCTGGGATGGTGGTCAACGCCTGCCCTTCATCGTCCGCTGGCCCGGGCAGGTGCCGGCCGGCAGCACCTGCGACCGTCTGTGCAGCGCCATCGACCTCCTGCCCACCTTCGCCGGATTGGCTGGCGCCGACCTGCCGCAGCGGCCCATCGACGGTGTCGACATCCGCCCGCTCCTGATGGATCCGCTGGCCGCATCCCCGCGGACGCATTTCCTGTATTATTTCAAGAACCAGCTCAACGCCCTGCGCGACGAGCGTTACAAGCTCGTGGTCTGCGGCACCGATTTCAGCGGTGGTTGGAGCAATCAGAAGCCCATGCCGCTGTGTGAGCTCTACGACCTGCGCCAGGATATCGGCGAGACCACCGATATCGCCGCCGATAATCCCGCAGTGGTGGAGCGCCTCCAGGCGGTGGCGGCCCAGGCGCGCGCCGAGCTGGGAGACAGCGGAACCGGCGTCCCGGGTCGCGGTTGCCGCCCCTGTGGGCGCGTGCCGGATCCCAGACCGCTCACGAGCTATGACGCGTCGCATCCCTACATCTGCGCCGAATACGATCTGGAGGACCATGGCTGAACGGCAAGTCCGGCTCTACGACATTTGCTGTGGAACCGAGATGAATCTCTCGCGGAGGCGCGGAGACGCAGGCAGGGGAGAGCTGGGTCCCTTGATGGCCCGGCGGTATCTTGTCCTCTCCATTCCGCTGGCCATTACCCACATCTTTCTGGTCGGATGCCCTCCGGCATGTTGGTCGCAAAGCGTGGCGCAGCTGCGTCAGCTCGGCGGTCACCGCCGCCACATGCGCCTGATCAGCCTTGCGTCGGCGATCGTACCACGAGCACCAGCCGACCAGCGGCGGGCGGTGGCGCCGGGCGCCGCAGGCCTCGCCCGTCGCCGCGAAGGCGCGCGGCACCACCGCGTCATAGGCGCCGTTGACGAGCAGGATGTCGCCGCCAGGACGGGTATCGCCGGGCAGCAGCAGGCAGTCGCTGCAGGCGCTATACTATTGGCGGCAGAAGCTCAGCATGGCCCAGGAGAGCGAGGGGAACGTCGAATCCTCTGCATTCGTGCCTATTGCGATGCCGTCCGGGGCCGATGCCATCGCGCCGAAGCAGTGGGCACTTCGCTGATTGTATCCATCAACATATCCGAGGGGGTCTCGGGAAATGAACCTGCCCTGGTGTATTCCATAATACCTGGTTCGCATATAGAGAAGACCAGACTCTATATCCATGCGCCGTGAAGTGAATCCGTATCCGATCTTCGATAGCATATATTCATCAGTAGATCCAGCTATCATTTTACCATGCGCTCCGTAATGCAGCCTAGCAATCCCCTTGTCAGAATAGTCGGTAATCGCTGCGACACTATAGAGATGGTTAGGCTGCGTAAATA
>CAYONM010000306.1:0-3859 GCA_964405325.1 uncultured candidatus Brocadiaceae bacterium
TGCCATATTTGGGAATGTTCAGCAGGCGTTGGCGTAGAGGCTCGTGGTTGACGAAATCCTCGTCCATGGCCCGCAGCAGTTCCTCGGGGTCCAGGCTGCGCTCATCGAAGACCAGGCGCTTGATGGCATGCAGGGAGTCGGCGGCGTTGATCTGACCGTAGCTCTCCATGGTGCCGCCCAGGTGATCGATGCCGCCGCTGAACAGAGGGCGGCCGCGACGCATGCTGCCGGCATCGATCAGCGACCAGAACAGATAGCCCGCTTCGCCAGCGACGAAGTCGTATTCCTGTTTCTGCTGGTCGGCCAGCCGCTCCAGGAGCAGACTGGCATTGCAGCGATACAATAGCCAACATTCCTCGAAATCCCGCATATCGGGCAGGCGCGGCCCCGGCGGCAGGATCTGCCGTTCCGCGGCGTCACGACCACCGCGCAGGGTGAGGTCCAGCACCATGGCCAGATTGATCGCGCCAGACGGCGTGCCGAAGCTCTGTCCGGCCAGGACGTATTCGCCACAGCCGTAGGGCACGTACTGCTCTGCCAGCTGGTGGGGTACGTCGAAGGCACGCATTATCGCCGGAATATTCACCACATCATTGTAGAGTATGGGGAAGGTGCGGCCCTCACCGATGCTGGTCAGGGCCAACTGATAGAGTTCCGGATCCTGATCGGCATGCAGGCGCAGGCTCAGCTGCGGCAGCTGCAGTTCTTCGGTGCGGGTCGCTTCGATGGCCAGACGCGCGAACTGGTCCGCCGCTTTGGAATGCCTCCTGCCGGCTCCGCCGATGACGACCCGGTTGTCGAATTCCGCGCCGCAGTCGTGGATCAGTCGCCACAGCGAGCGGATCAGGGCCAGGGCCTGGTCCTCGTCGATGCGCCCGGCCTGCAGATCCGCGGCCAGGAAATGGCCCAGGGCATCGTCCAGTCGCGCGAATTGGAAAGTGGTGCCGAGCACCGCCCAGAGGTAGAGCAGCTGCATGGCCTGGGCCAGGCTTGCCGGAGCGTGGCCCGTCAGGTACCGACAATCGCTGGCCATGCGTGCCAGTTCGGTCGCGCGAGGGGGGTCGGCAGCTGCCATGCCGGCTTCGATACCATTGGCGTACCAGCGCAGGCAGGCGACGCAGCGATCGATGGCCGAGGCGGCTGCCGCGAGGAATTCCGGATCGGCATCCTCAGCTTGGTTGGCGGTCAGACGCGCGCGCAGACCCGGTAGGCCGCCGTCGAGCAGCTGCGACCAGTCGGGCATGAAGCCGGTCATGCGGATCAGCGGCAAGGCCGGATCGCAGCCGAAGGGCGTGTGCATGGGCAAGCAGCGCTTCACCTCAGGAGAAAAGCTGCGCCAGCAGCGACGTGCCGGATCTTCCGCATCCCAGAAGGCGATCAGCTCCCGGCATTCCGTGGCCAGTTCTGCTGGCAGGGATCCACACAGGTCCAGTTTGCGCTCGAACAGCGGCCGGTCCCAGAACCAGGGCGCGGACATGCCATCGGCAGGTCGCAGAGCGGCGAAGCCCACAGCCGGAATACGCAGCTCCAGCGCCGCATCGGGCTCGGCGCGCAGGCGACGCCTGGCCGCCAGCACGCCCTTGCTCAGGTAGGCGCGACCGCAGAGCAGATCGTTGGCCGCGGGGAGATGCAGCGCCGCCGGGAACTGCCCGGCCAACGCCTCCGCCTCGCGGCGGGACGGGTGTGCATGCTGATGCGCTCGATAGAGGCGGGTGACATTGATCTCGACCGCCAGGGGATGCGAATCGGGGAGCAGTTCGGTCATAGGACCTTCCTTGTGTCGGTATTGCTGACGACGGGGCTCGAGCATCGCCCAGCTGTTGCGACCGATACAGTTTAAGATGCGAGATCCCGCCGGCTTCCGTAGATGGGATCTGAATTACGCTGCTGTGATGCGGTGGTGCGGATCGCTGTAGGAAATAACAACGGTTGACGGCTGGAAGGGCTTCGCGAGCACAATTTGCTGGCGCTTCCATGGAAGCTGCTTCCTGCTACGCTGCTGTGATGCAGCTACATTTACGCTATACGGAACTAGGCGTTCACGATGGCCTAGCCGGCGGACTGCAGCGGGCTTTCTATCCACCGGGATTCCGATTTCCCTGGCACAACCACGATTTCCACGAGTTAGCGGTCGTGCTGCAGGGCAGCGGTCAGCACGAACACCCTGGCGGGCACGATGCCATCCATGCCGGTGATGCGATCTTCATCGCTCCCCGTTGTCGGCATCGTCTACGTGCCGCTCGGCAAGCGCTGGTATTTTTCAATCTCGCCTGCCGGCCCGAACTGGTGCAGCGATATAGCGACGTTCTGGCGGGCCTGCCCGGATGGCAGAACGATGAAACCTGCGGCATCTGGCGACCCGGGATCGAGGATCATCGCTGGATGGCAGAGCGCCTGGAAGATCTGGAGGCCGCCAACGGCCCTGACGATCTGGCGCAAGCGGCCTTGCTGCTGGAATGCGCTTGGCGCTACCGCCGCTCGCAACGGCGGCAGCCTACTCTGCCGCCCCTGTTGCGGCGGGCTCTGGCCCTGATGGACGAGCAGGAGTATTTCGCCTGTGGACCGGCCGATCTAGCCGCCTTGGTGGGGTGCAGTCGCGAACACCTGGCGCGTCTGGCACGGCGGCACCTGCATCGGAGCCTGGCAGAATTGCAGTCACTGCGCCGCCTGGATCACGCCGCCCGCCTGCTGCGCTACAGCGATGAACCGGTCACCACGATCGCCGCGGCCAGTGGACATGGCAATCTCGGCCATTTCTACCGTTGCTTCCGGCAACGCTTCGGCTGCGCCCCCGGCATTTATCGCAAGCAGTACCGGCAGAGCCCGGTCTGAAGGGCTGTTCACTTGAATCTCACGCAGAGACGCAGAGACGCAGAGTAGTGGATCTGCTCCATACTTGCCGTTTTTAAATGCATGCCTGGAAGGTGAGGGACTGGTATTTCCGAGGCTGCAAAGGATGAATTCGTTGCCTCCATAATAATCGCGCAGTCGTTGACTCAGCCCAGCTGCGGCAGAGCTCGGACAATTGCCAACACACCCATGATCAGCACCAAGCCGTAGGCGAGGCTTACGAACAGCTGCGGTGGGAGGCGGCGCGACAAGCCGTAGCCGGCGAAGAGTGCCAGCAGTCCACCGGGCAGTGCCAGCCCGACAGCGGTCATGGTGGCGGGATCGCTCAGATAGCCACGCCAGGCGCAGATGGCCATGCGCACCAGGCAGTTGCAGAGGAAGAGCATTTGCAGACTGGCTACCATGCGCCGTGGATCCGCGGGCTCGCGGCTGTACAGGTACACCACCAGGGGTGGTCCCCCGGAGACGAAGGCACCGCTGATGAAACCGCTGAGCAGGCCCAGCGGCGGTGCCCAGCGGCGGGCTATGGGACGAGTGGTCCGCGCGCCGCGCCAGCCCATCAGGGCGAAGACGATCAGGACCAGGCCCAGGCTGATGCGGAATACCGGCCGATCGCCGGCCCAGGCGATAAAGGCATAACCCAGGGGCTGGCTGATGCTGGTGAAGAGCAGCAGCATCAGGACCTCACGCCAGCGGATAGCGCCGTGGCGGCTGGCGCGCCAGGCGAGCACTGCCACCACCAGGGTCGCGGTCATGGTCAAGACCGCTGCGGCTTGTTCCATGTCCTCTATCAGGAGGGCGGCGACTCCTATGCCGACCAGGCCGAACCCGAAACCCGTGAGACCGAGGACGAAGGCACTGATCAGCACCGGCAGGGCGAGGACGAACAGCTCGGGCATGGCGAGACGGTAGGTGATTGGAAGGTTCTGGCTATGGGGGAGGAGCGCTGGCTTCCGCCTACCGCCTACCGCCTACCGCCTACCGCCTACCGCCTACCGCCTACCGCCTA
>CAYONM010000307.1:0-3853 GCA_964405325.1 uncultured candidatus Brocadiaceae bacterium
TTCCGCCGCACAGCCCGCAGGGTGGTCAGATCGTTGGTCAGTCGAGTCGATAAGGCGGCCGAGGTGCTGGTATCACCGATTCCACGCTCCAACAACTGCATACCGCCTGAAAAATCCCCCTTCTCCATCAGTTCCTGGCTGCGATTGACCAGCGATTCATAGACCTGCTCTTCGTAATTGCAGCGCGCTTCCCGTTCCTTGCTGCGCAGCACACTGCGCTGACGGCGATCGGAAACGGACTCCGCCAAGCGGCCATAGGCCGTAGCCGCTTCCTTCCAGCGCTGCTTACGGAAAAGATCGTCGGCGCGCTGCTGACGCTCTTCAAAGCTAAGGCTCTTGGGATCGATCAATTCATAGCCACAACGCTGACAATGGGCGTCGCTAGCGTGATTGAGCATGCCGCAAGACGGACAAGTATGGGTGGCCGCCGCCACCGCTGCACGTCGTCGTTCGCGGGTGTTGACATCAACATCGGGATCGACGGTCCGCTCCGTGCTTCGACGCTGACGAGCATCGGATTCGCTGCCTGGCGACCGCTCCTCCGCATGAGACGACGACTTGCGATAACTGGAGGTTCCGCTGCCGGAGGAGGATTCAAAGCTCTCACTGGGAATGCGCCGGTCCGATTCCTTTTCTTCGCTCATCGCAGCACTGGGAACAGACGGCAATGGTGCTGGCCCCAGATCGATCTCGGGCATCATGGCCGGCGGCAAGGCCTCGGGCACGGTCGGCTCGGGAATCGCTGATTCCGGCCCGAAACCGATGCCATCTACTGGGATCGGCACTGGATCCGGCTGCACCGCAAAAGGGTCTGTAGGCGCCGACCATTCACCGCTACGATGCCCGGTTCGAATACCCAGACCTTCAGCGATCTGGGTCCATTGGTCGCGACACTCGGCGGCAGACTCACAGCGCTCACGCGGTTCCTTGGCAAGTATGCGCATAATCGCTTCCGAAACCTGACTCGGCAACTGGGGATTCAGCTGGCCCGGCGGTGGCGGCATATACTCTCGATGCTTGGTCATGATCTCGAAGCTGGACTGTCCGGTGAAGGGTTTCTCGCCGGTCAGGGCGTAATAGGCCGTCACACCGAGAGAATAGATGTCCGATCGGATGTCCAGATGCCGACCCATGCACTGCTCTGGACTCATATAAGCCGGAGTCCCCATGGCCGAACCATGGGCAGTCAGGTCGGTGTCCTGGGTGGCATCCATGCTCTTGGCAAGACCAAAGTCGGCCAATTTGGCGGTGCCATTCTCATCGATCAGGATGTTGTCAGGCTTGATGTCACGATGCACGATGCCGCTCTTGGCGACATGCTCGAGGCCGTCGATGCTTTGCAGTAGAATAGGCAGGAATTCATCGACCGTCAGTACCAGCTTCTCGGCGATCATGCGCGAGAGATTGGTCCCCTTCACGTACTCGATCACCATGTAGTGATGACCCGCGCTCTCACCAAAATCGTGCACCGCAACGATGTTGGGATGACTGATGCGGGCGATGCTCTTGGCCTCGCGCTGAAAACGCCGGATGAATTCCGTGTTGTCAACCAGCTGAGCATTCAGGATCTTGATGGCCACCTCACGATCGAGGCTGACCTGTTTACCCTTGTAGACCGTCCCCATGCCGCCGTGGCCAATGCGTTCGGTGATTTCGAAACCACCGAATTTGCGTCCGATCATCGGATCGTGATCCTGCAGGGACTCGGGGAGCTCTTCCTCGGGTGCTGAACCATCATGCCGCCGGGTCACCACCTGCGGCAAGCCGGTCTCGCTGTCGTCCACCTCGTCCTCCGCCGCAATGACGATACGCCCGACCGCATCGAAATCCTCGGCGGTCGGGGTTCCTTCATCTACCGGCTCACCGGTGTCCGGTTCCGGCAGATCGTAGGCTTCGTGCTCGTCGTTGTCCGGGCTCTCTGGCATGGGGCCTCGAGGTAATCGGTTTCAGCTTAAATGCTTCGTAGTAGATTAGTTGTAGCATACGTCCAAAGGAAGTCAGGTACAAGTTGGACGCTGCGAAGATGGTCAATCAGCCAGCGATTCCACATAACGCTCAGCCTCCAAGGCCGCCATGCAGCCCATTCCGGCAGCAGTGACAGCCTGACGATACACGGTATCCCGTACATCCCCAGCCGCGAAAATCCCGGGAACCGACGTTCGACACCCCCCCTGTACCTTGATGTAACCAGCCTCGTCCATTTCGACGTCACTGCCAGCAAGGAAATCCGTGTTCGGCTTGTGCCCGATGGCCATGAAGACGCCGGCAACGTCGATCTGACTCTCTTCGTCAGTGGTGGTGTCACGCAATCGCAGCGCCGTCATTTTGCCATGCTCGTTGGTGATGTAACCGATGGGCACCTTGTTCCAACACGGCTCCACTTTCTGCTGCCCCAGAACCCGATCAGCCATCACCTTGGAGGCACGCAACTGATCACGACGATGGATCAGGTAGACCTTGCTGGCGAAACGGGTCAGGAAGGTGCCTTCCTCAGCAGCGGTGTCGCCACCGCCAACCACGGCCACCGGTACGTCGCGATAGAAGGCTCCGTCACAGGTGGCGCAGGCGGTCAGACCGGTCTTCTTGCCAGTCCCATCCAGGAATCCCTCCTCGCCCGGCAAACCCAGATACTTGGCACTGGCACCAGTGGCGACGATCACCGCCGCAAAGACCTCACTGTCTTCCTGGCCCTGATACAGGTCGTTCCACGTCAGCCGAAAGCCGCCCTCGACCGGCTCCACCTTGTGGACCTCGCAGCCCATCTTGACCTGAGTACCGAAACGGCTGGCTTGTTGCTCCATGCGAGTCATCAGCTCGGGCCCCATCACACCTTCGGGAAAACCCGGAAAATTCTCGACGTCAGTGGTGGTGGTCAGCTGGCCTCCTGCCTGCATGCCGGTAAACAACACCGGCGACAGATTCGCACGCGCTGTGTAAATGGCAGCGGTATATCCGGCCGGACCGGAACCGATGATGGCGATAGCTGGCATAGGGACATTCTCCGTTGGGGGGTATCAGCTCCGATCGGTGCTAGGACAGCTGGCCTAGCGAATCGGAAGCACCACTGACGGGAGGCTAGACTGACAGCGCCTGCTGGCAAGCTGTGCACAACGAATTGTGCAACTCATCCAGACGTAGACCATAGCGCCCCAGATGCGTACAGAAGGCCGCATGATCGCGACCCTGACGGTAATCCGGTTCCCGACTCGGAAAGGCCAGATAGCGCCGCATCAAGGCCGTCGCATCATCGACCAGCAGCACGCCCAGATAATAGGCATGATCGCGACTTTGTCGCAGCGAGGCGCCAAGGATCTTGCGCTCCACGCCATCCGTCTCGCGAAGGGCGAGATCGCCATGACCGCGGGTCGCAACTGCCACGGGCACCTGTTGCTGAATCACCGGGGTCAGGATGGCATTGACCCGCGTAAAATAGGCATCCACCGCCATTCCCTGCCGCGGCAGACGCAAAGCGACCACCAACATGCCCGGCGCCAGCACCACGGCCCCGCCACCGGCGACACGTCGGTAGATCGGTCGGCCGTCGGTCTGCAAGGCCGACACCACAAGCTCTCGATGGGGATCCTGATGCCGCCCCAAAACGGCAGCGATTGAGGTCGGTTCGAACAAACGAACAGCTGGCTGCCGTAAATCGAGGATCGACTCGCCGAGCGGATCGTCAGCGCCGCCAGGATTGGCGCGAACCACATCTGGAAACGGCTCGCGAAAGATTGAGACCATACGGCGCTCCAAGCACACGACCCGCGTCGAGCGACGCGGGTCGTGGAACCAATGACACCAGTGCTTAGGGTGCGGAAAGAAATAAACGTTACAGATCGCGCAGAGATTTTGTCGA
>CAYONM010000308.1:0-3848 GCA_964405325.1 uncultured candidatus Brocadiaceae bacterium
TGGGTCTTAGTTTGGCTGGTGCAAACGCTAACAGGGGCAAGATTTGGTCATCCGGCGATGACGCCGCGCCGGCTTGACGGGCGCATCCCGGCCCGGGCAGTCAATGCGACCTGCGGCGCGATCTCTGCTTGGCAACGGCTTCGGGGTTCGCTAGTCTCCAATTTCCCCGGATCGGCGCGTCGAGCGATGCAACGCAAAGTCTACTGGTTGATGGTGTGCATCATGCTCTCCATGGTCTGGGGGCATACAAGCCATGCCTGTAAGACTCTGGATACACCGCCCCAGCCCGTGTGCTGTTGTGAAGACGACACGACACACCGCGATGGGGCAGCCTCCCACACTAAAGACGACGGTTGTGACGTTGCGGATCCCGGCGCCGCACCCGATGCCTGTTGCGCTGTGGAATATCAGTCGGCGTTTGAAGACGTCACCTCCTCCCCATCGAGCGTCGATCCGCCGAAACTGTGCTACCCCGCCCTTGCCCTCCTGCATGGACCCCACGCGGAGCCTCCGGCCCCGCTGGCCACGACAGCCCCCTACCCCGACCCCGGCTGGCTCCTCGCCCGGGCCAGAAGCGGTCGTTCCATTTATTTCTCCACCCTGCGTCTGCGTATCTGATTAATCCGCCCGCGAGTTTTTGAGGCGACAGCTCTCCCTACGGGGAGACCGATGATTGTTCAATAGGCCGATGGAGGGTATTCCCCATGCGCAGCCGAATGCGTGGCCTGCTGGTTCTGGCGGTGTTCCTTGCGCCACCGGCGAGTTTTGCTGCGCCGCCGCTGGAAGCGGACCGTCAACCCCTGCAAGACGTTGAGGCGCTGACCGCCGACGCGTTGCTGGCCACCGTGCTCACGCGAAATCCGGGGCTGCGGGGGCTGGCTGCTGCCGTCGAGGCGGCGAACTACCGGATTGCCCCCGCCGGCGCTCTGGACGATCCCCGGTTGGCCTACGCGGGAGCGCCGGCGACCGCTGGCGGGCCCCGGGGCTTTCAGGAGCGGGTGGCGTTGAGCCAGAGCCTGCCCTGGCCGGGTAAGCTCGGCCTGCGCGAGGACGCGGCCCGGGCCCGGGCGGCGGTTGCGAAAGAATCCCTGGCAGATCGCCGCCTGGCCCTGAGCGCGGCCGCCAAGAAGCTCTTTGCCGAATGGGCTTATGTCCACCGGACCCTGCAAATCAACCGCGCTCACCGGAAACTGCTCACCGAATTGCGCCGCGTTGCGGAAACCCAATACGCGTCGGGCCGGGCCCGGCAACAGGATGTATTGCAGGCGGAAGTGGAAACCGCCCGGATCGACACCGCTATCGTCACTCATCAGCGCCACGAGCGGGCGGTGCGGGCGATGATCAACGGCTTGCTGAACCGCTCCCCCGAAGGCCCGCTGCCCCCGCCGGCACCGCTGCCCGATCCCGTCGCACCGCCCGCCCTGCAGCAGCTGAGGGTCGCCGCGCTGGATGGGCACCCGGAACTGCGGCGCATTCAAGCGCGGATTGCCGAGGCAGGCGCCCGGCACGGCCTGGCCGAGCAGGACTATTTTCCCGACTTCGAACTGTCGGCGGGCTACAACGCTTTATTGATGGATGACGAGCAACGCTGGATCGTCGGTCTGAGCATCAACCTGCCCTTTGATTTCTCCGGCAAACGCAGTGCCACTCGAGACGCGGCGAACGCCGAGGTCATGCGCTATCGATGGCAACTAACGGATCGCGAGGCGCAACTGCTGGCGCAACTGGAACAGGGGCGGGCCAGAGTGCAGGAGACCCGGGATATCGTCGCCATTCACCGGCAGCGGCTATTGCCCCTGGCCGAAGAAAGCCTCAATGCCGCCGTCGCCGATTATCGGGCGGGGCATGGCAATTTTCTGAACGTCATCGACGCCGAGCGCCAACAACTGCGAATCGAGGACAACCTGGCCCGCACCCACGCGGATTATCTGCGGGCGGTGGCGGCGCTGGAACGCGTTGCGGGGCAGCCTCCTGGCGGCGCTTCCGTCACCAATCCCAGGGTGCCGTCCGTCAATCGCGGCGCTGCACGGCTTCCGGAGTGATCGGCCATGGACTATAGAAAGACCGGAATCTTTATCACGCACGCCGCTATATCTATGGCCGTCGGCGTACTGCTTGGCGTTACGCTGTCGAGCACCGACGGCGAGCGCGGAGACTCCGCCGCAGCCGGTCCATTGCTCCAGCCCGACTATCGCGCGGGGCCCTTCCAGCTGGGCATCGAACTCGAGCCGCAAACACCCCGGATCGGCAAAAACACCCTGACAGTGGTGCTGCAGGATCGCGGCGGCGAAAGGCTCAGCGGCGCGTCCATCAAGGCCGTCGCCGAAATGCCCGCCATGGGCGCCATGCCCGCCATGCAGGCGCCGGCCGCCATGGCGGAGATCGAACCCGGTCTCTACCGGGGCACCTTCGAGCCATCCATGGAAGGCAGCTGGCCCCTGACGCTGACCATTCAGGCGCCGGGGCAGCCGGTGCGGCAGATCAGTTTCGATCTGGCCATCGGTCGCGAGGGGCTGCAACTGGCGTCGGGCGCCACCCGCACCGATGGCGATGGCGATGGCGATGGCGATGCTATGGCCGAAGAGGCGCCGCCGGGCACCGTGACGCTGGACAATCGCCGGCGTCAGTTGATCGGGGTCGAGACCGCCGAGGTGCAAAGCAGGCTCATGACGCGCAGCATCCGCGCGGAGGGCAGGATCGCCTACGATGCGACCCGGCTGGCCGACGTCAGCCTCAAGTTCGATGCCTGGATCGGCGAGCTCTACGCCGATTATGTGGGCGTTCGGGTTGAAAAGGGCGAGTCGTTGTTCACCGTTTACGGCCCGGCGCTCCTCGCCGCTCAGCAGGAATATCTTCAGTTGCGAAGACGCGGCAGCGCGTCGCAAGGCCTGGTAAGTGCCGCCCGCAAGCGGCTCGAACTGTGGGACATGAGTGCCGGGGAAATCGCCATGCTGGAAAAACGCGGCGAACCCCTCGACTACGTCACCATGCGCGCGCCTAGCGCCGGCATCGTGGTGATGAGCAATGTGGTGGCAGGTACCGCCCACAAGGCCGGCAGGACACTGCTGCGTATTGCTGACCTGTCACGGGTCTGGGTGGAAGCCGATAGCTACGAGGGCGAACTGCCCCTGGTGAAGGAGGGAATGCCCGCAACGGTGACCCTGCCCTACCTGCCCGGTGAGTCGTTCGAAGGCCGGGTCGACTACATCTACCCGTATCTGGACGACACCAGCCGTACCGGGCGGTTGCGTCTTACCCTGGCCAACCCCGAAGGCCACCTGAAACCCGGCATGTACGCCGAAGTGACGCTCCGGGCCGACCTCGGGCGGCGGCTGACCGTGCCGGAAGCGGCCGTAATCATCGCCGGCGAGCTGCGGGTGGTGTTCGAGGACCTGGGTGAGGGCCGGCTGGCGCCGCGCAAGGTGCAAACCGGGCAGCGCGCCGGCGGTTTTATCGAAATCATTGACGGGATCGAGGCCGGTGAGCGCGTCGTCACCTCGGGCAACTTCCTCATCGCCGCCGAAAGTCGACTCAACGGCGGAATGAAACAATGGTAGACAACGGGCAGCAGCACCCGCCGGAGTATCACGCCGGCGATGACCGAGCCTCGGGTTGGCTGCAGCGGACGATCAGCTATTGCGCCCGCAACCCCCTGCTTACGCTGGTGGTGATGCTGGCCCTGACCGTTGCCGGCTGGCAGGCACTGCAGCGCGCCCCGCTGGATGCCATCCCCGATCTGTCCGACGTGCAGGTGATTATTTTCACCGACTGGCCCGGGCGCAGCCCCGACCTGGTGGAGGACCAGATCACCTATCCGCTGACCAGCGCCCTGCTGTCCGCGCCGGGGG
>CAYONM010000309.1:0-3817 GCA_964405325.1 uncultured candidatus Brocadiaceae bacterium
AGCATATCGGGCATATGTGAGCGATAAGCAACGCAGAAGGGCGGCAAAAGATCAGGCGACATGTAATGTTTATTTTTTGACGGGCCCTTAGAGCAAGGCCGCTTCCGCCACCTGCACCGCGTTGAGTGCGGCCCCCTTCAGCAGCTGATCGCCGACCACCCACAGATCCAGGGTGCGATCCTGGCTGATGTCCTTGCGCAGGCGACCGACATAGACGTCGTCCTTGCCAGACACGTCGATGGGCATGGCCCAACGGTTGGCGGCACGATCTTCCAGCACCGTGACGCCGGGTGCCTTGGCCAGCAGCGCGTAGGCCTGCTCCACCTCCAGCTCGTCGGCGAACTCGACGTTGAGCGCTTCGGCATGCGTGCGCAGTACTGGCACACGCACGCAGGTGGCATGCACTCGCATGGATGGATCAGCCATGATCTTGCGGGTCTCGAAGACCATCTTCAGCTCTTCCTCGCAGTAACCGTTGTCCTTCAAGGGCGAGTTGTGCGGGAACATGTTGAACGCGTAGGGATACGGCAACACCTCGGGGGTGAAATCCTTACCATCCAGATAGGCACGAGTACCTTGCTCCAGTTCCACCATGGCGGCATGCCCGGCACCAGAGGCCGCCTGATAGGTGGCGGCGTGGATACGCTGGATGCCCACCTCACGGTGCAGCGGTGCCAAGGCCGTGAGCATGATGATGGTGGTGCAGTTGGGATTGGCGATGACGCCGTTGTGGCTCTTGGCCGCCGCAGCGTTGACCTCGGGCACCACCAGCGGCACATCGTCATCCATGCGGAAGGCGGAGCTGTTGTCCACCATCAGGCAGCCGGCTTTCCGGCAGGCCTCGACGAAGCGCTTGGAAATGCCGCTGCCTGCACTGAACAAGGCCAGATCGACCCCCTCGAAGGAGGACTCGGTCAGCTCCTGAACGGTGAGTTCCTGGTCTTTGTAAGTCATCTTTTTGCCAGCCGAACGGCTAGACGCCAATAGGCGCAGCTCCTTCAGCGGGAAGTTCCGACGCTCCAGAACCTGAATCATTTCAACGCCGACGGCACCCGTGGCGCCAGCAATGACCACCGTAAAGGACATGACCCCTCCTTGCCTTGGTACAAGTACGTGTTCGCCGGGGATACTGTCAATCTGACCAACAATGCAAGAATCCTCGCCTGACGGGTGTCCGCACCAGAAAAGTCTCTCGCTGAAGAGCAAAGGCGCAGAAGACCTGTCCTGCCGCAATCGCTCCGTGGCAGCAAGCGCTCAGAGATACGACTGCAGCATGATTCCCGACGCAAGCGCGGCTCGGCGCAAGTCCCAGCTTCAAACGACCCAGACTGGAAAGCGAGGCCGGCAGCCGGACCATGCCGCCATGAGCGAGCATCCCCCCGCCGGATTCCAGCTGCAGGCCCCCTACCAGCCCACCGGCGACCAGCCCGAGGCCATCGCCACCCTGTTCGATGCCTTCCAGCGCGACATTCGTCATGCCACGCTGCTGGGCGTGACCGGCTCCGGCAAGACCTTCACCATGGCCAATCTCATCCAACAGCTGCAGCGCCCGACCTTGGTGCTGTCGCACAACAAGACCCTGGCGGCACAGCTCTACAGCGAATTCAAGGGCTTTTTCCCGCACAACGCGGTTGAGTACTTCGTCTCTTACTACGACTACTATCAGCCCGAGGCCTACGTCCCGTCCAAGGACCTGTACATTGAGAAAGAGAGCTCGATCAACGAGGAGATCGACAAGCTGCGGCTGTCGGCCACCCGTTCGCTGCTACAGCGCCGGGATGTGATCATCGTCGCCTCAGTCTCCTCCATCTACGGCCTGGGCTCACCCAAGAGCTACGAGGATCTGACCGTCCAGATCCAGGTCGGTGCCGAGGTCGAACGCGACACCATGCTGCTGGAACTGGTCGCAATCCAATACAAGCGTTCGGATATCGCCTTCGCCCGCGGCAAGTTCCGAGTGCGCGGCGATGTGGTGGAGGTCTGGCCAGCCTATGACGACACCGTGATCCGCATCGAGTTTTTCGGTGACGAGATCGAACGCATCTGCACCGTGCACAGCCTGACCGGTGAAGTGGTCGGCGAGCACGAGCGCCTGAATATCTACCCGGCCAAACACTTCGTGGTGGAAGAAAACACCCTGGAGAAAGCCGTCGACCAGATCAGAGCCGATCTGAAGCTCCGCCACACCGAGCTGCTGAACCAGGGCGCCCTGGTGGAAGCCCAACGCCTGCAGGCGCGCACCCAGTACGACATCGAGATGCTGGAGGAAGTCGGCTACTGCTCCGGGATCGAAAATTATTCCCGCTACCTGTCCGGCCGTGGAGCCGGTGAACGGCCCTACTGTCTGTACGATTTCTTCCCACCGGACTTCCTCTGTTTCGTCGACGAATCCCACGTCACCGTGCCGCAGATCGGCGGCATGTTCGAGGGCGACCGTTCGCGCAAACAGAATCTGGTGGAGCACGGCTTCCGGCTTCCTTCGGCACTGGACAATCGTCCGATGCGATTCGCCGAGTGGGAACAGATGGTCGACCAGGTCCTGTTCGTCAGCGCCACCCCCAGCAGTTACGAAGCAGACAAGGAATCCGTCCGCGCCGAACAGCTGATCCGACCCACCGGCCTGGTGGACCCGGCGGTTAGCGTGCGTCCTACCGCCGGCCAGGTGGAGGACCTGATCTCAGAAATCCAAGCGCGGGTCCAGCGCGGCGAACGCGCCCTGATCACCACGGTAACCAAGCGCCTGGCCGAAGACCTGGCCGAATATCTTGCCGAAGCCGGCATATCAACCACCTACCTGCACTCAGAACTCGATGCCCTGGAACGCATCGACATCCTACACGACCTGCGCGGCGGCAGCGTCGACTGTGTGGTCGGCGTGAATCTGTTACGCGAGGGCCTGGACCTGCCGGAAGTCAGCCTGGTTGCCATTCTCGATGCCGACAAGGAAGGCTTCCTTCGATCGGAAACCAGCCTGATCCAAACCATGGGCCGCGCCGCCCGCCACGTACAGGGCAGCGTGATTCTGTACGCCGACAAAGAAACCCCGTCCATGCGCGCCGCCATCGCCGAAGCCGACCGACGCCGGACCAAGCAGTTGGCCTACAACGCCGAACACGGCATCGTGCCGCGCTCCACCATCCGCCGCGACGACAGCCAAGACTTTGCCGAACAACTCGCCGCCCGCCGCGTCGCCGAACCTGGCGCCGACTATGTGGTCTCGAAGCAGGATATTTCCGAATTGAAACAACTGATGCTGGCCGCGGCAGAGGAACTGCGTTTCGAAGAAGCCGCCAAACTCCGTGATCAGATTCACACCATCGAAGCCGGCGAACAGGTCAGCCGCTCACAAGGCGTGTTCCGCAAACCACGCAAGGTGAAACGGCGACGCTAGGGATCAATGACCGGTCGGCTCCAATGCTGTTAGGGTGCGGAAAGAAAAACGAGCCGCCCCGCACCACGCGCTTGCCGGTGGCTGTGATGTCGTTGCGCCCGTCGCCGGCGACGTAGGGGTAGGGCCGGTAGGCGGTACGGGTCCATTCCGCGACATTGCCCAGCATGTGCTTCAGCCCCCAGGGATTGCCCTGGTAGCGGTCGACACGCACCGGGCCGACCTGCTTGTCATTCCAATCCGGATCGAAGAGCCGGTGGCTGAGCGCCTCCCGCGGATGGAACGCGCCGAAGGCGACGCCCGCACAATTGGCGAAGGCGGCATTTTTGACGCCTCCCTCAGAGGTCGAATTCGGCACGAATTCGGCACGAATTCGATAAGAGCCAGGCGAGCGCGTCCAAGCGCGAGACCGGCCGACCGAGGGATGGT
>CAYONM010000310.1:0-3817 GCA_964405325.1 uncultured candidatus Brocadiaceae bacterium
GGACCAAAAATCGTCTGCGCCTGGCTCGACCTGAGTTTATAGAGGTGCCCTGAAGCGAATCGTCGGGCGAGAGACGGCGCGGGAAAACATCGCACCGTCTTTCAACGCAGCAACAGCAGGCCCAGCAGGGTGGTGCAGGCCAGGGCCAGCAGGACGACCAGCAGGATCAGCAGCCAGGGTGTGTGCCGGTCGGGTTCGCGGGGGGCCAAGGCGACCTGGCGGCTGCTGTACAGGGTCTGGGCATGGCGCAGGCGTCGGGCAAGATCGTTGGCTCGGGGACGTTCATTAGGGTCGGAATGCAGGCAGGACGCCAACAATGCCAGCAGTGGGGCTTCGATGCCAGGAACGGCTTTCCGCAATTGGGTTTTGCAATCAGCTTCGCTTGCCGGTGGCGTGCCAGTGAGCATGTACTGGAAGATGCCGCCGAGGGCGAACACATCGCTCGCTTCGGTCAGTTCCTGGCCACCGCAGCATTCGGGCGCGATGTAGGGGTTGTGGCTACCGCTGCGAGTAGCGATGGCGAAATCGGCGATTTTTGGGGTGTCGGACTGATCGAAGAGGATGTTGGCCGGACGCAGGTCGCCATGGACGGTGCTTTGGCTGTGGATCGCCTGCAGTCCGGATGCGATCGGTTCGGCGACCGACAGGAAGCTGCCGAGGCGGATCCGACCGCGTTCGACGATGCGGGTCTCCAGGTCGCCATTTTCTGCCAATTGCATGGCCAGCCAAGTATAGCCATCGTTGGTGGTGCCGGCATCGAAGACCTGGATGACGTTGGTGTGACTGATACGGCCAGCCGCTGTGGCTCGGCGCAGGACCTGGTTGCGAGCATCGCCGATTGCTGGCAGGCGCATCAGCTTGATGGCGGCGACGGTGTCCATGGTGGTGTGTTGACCGGCAAAGACGTGTGCTACCGCGCTCTGGCCGAGGTGACGGGTCAGTTCGACATTGCCGAGGACCCGGCCGATCCACGGTCCGGGATCGAAGGTCGGGCCGGTGGCATCGATGGGGTGATGGGTTGGTTGCAGAGACTGTTCAGTATCGGTGCTCTGGCGCCTGTCGGACTTGATGTAGGTGCCGGTACTGCTCTGTTCGGTGTCGCTGCCGACTCGCACTTGGATCACATTGGTGGTATCGGTATCGATCAGGCGATGGAGGGCGAGGATGGTGCAGTCATCAGCGAGACTGGTGGCAAAGGCGGCGGCGCGTGCCGCCAGTTGGTCGACCAGGTGCTGCACCGAACAGCCGGCCATATCGGCGATGACGGCATCGATGCGCTCGCGACCAAATTCTTCACCATCGGCATTGCTGGCCTCGGACAAACCGTCAGTGTATTGCAGTAGGACATCGCCCGGATGCAGGTCCATCACTTGGATCTGGATCTGCTCGGAAAACAGATGGCCATCCATCAGACCGAGGCCGAGCCCGCGTTTACCGATATCTTCGGCCAATTGTCCGCTTTCCAGATCGAACAGTAGCCCGGGGTGGTGGCCCGCCAGGGCGATTTGGACCTTGCTTTTGCTGGGGTCCACCAGGGCGGCGAAGCAGGTCAGGAACTGTCCCGTCAGCAGGTCGCTCCGGATCTCATCGTTGAGGGCGGTCAGCAGCGGCAGCAGTTCATGATGCTGCGCGCGCAGGAAGCGCAGCGTCTTGAGGGTGTTGGTGACGACCATGGCGGCTTGGATGCCATGGCCGCTGACATCAGCCAGAAAGATCAGCAGTCGGCCATCGGCCATGCGGCCGATATCATAGAGGTCGCCGCTGACCCCGGAGCGCCCGCGATAGAACAGACCGATCTGATAACCAGGTATGTCCGGCGCACGACCGAGCAGGTGCTTCTGCAGGTCCTCGGCGCGGGCCAGATCGGAGGCGTCGATACCGAGCTCGGCCAGTTCGGTCGGCGGCAACACGGCGCCAAGGACGTCGCGCTCGGGTCCGGAGATGGTGGCCGGGCGGGTGGGCTGCTCCCCTTCTAAAAAGGCGAAGGAATCACCCGGCTGCAGGCAGAGGGTCTGCAGGGCGTCCATGCCATCGAGGGTATCGCAAATCGCATCGCGAGGTGTGCCCTCGACGAACCAGATGCGACGGCGGGGATCGTCATCCAGGATCAGCACCCCGGTCTTGTCGGTCAGACTGAAAAAACGGAGGAGGCCGCCGAGTTTGCGATCGCGCAGGCCGCCAGAGAAGCTCGCGCCCTGGGTGGCGCCGAAGTGGCCACTGGCGGAGAGCTGGAAGGTCTCCAGTTTGTTGATCTCAAGGGCATCCCCATCTTCCACCAGGGTCTGCTGGTCGCTGCCCACCGGCAGCATACGCAGGGTGAATTGCAGGCCGCCGACCTGGACTTGGTCGAAATCCTGAAGGGGACGGAACCCTTTGATCTTTTCGGAATTGATGTAAGTGCCATTGCGGCTGCCCAGATCCCTGAGTACCGGCATGCCGCGGTCGTTCCAGTCGATCTCACAGTGCTCCCGCGAGGCCAGGGTATCGGCCAAGCAGAAGGCGGCTTCCTGGCTGCGTCCAAACAGATAACGCTGGCCGAATTGCAGTACGGTTATCAGCTGATTGTTGTCGACCAGGTAGAATTCGATATCGATGGTCTGACTGTCCATGCGGTGGTGTCCATGCAGTGGCGTTTCCTGCACGGACAGCTTAGTTGACCGTTTGGATCTGGGCAAGGTCAGTGGTGGTGTGGTGGGCCAGGGATGGCTCAGCCGCAGCCACTGCCGCCGCAGCAGGTTGGTTCGGTCTTTACCGCTAGTACGTCCAGGCTGGTGATATAATCCGCCGGCGTGGTACCCGCGGGCAGGGCGGCCTGGATCTGCTGGTAGAAACGGTCGCCACCCGCCATCAGGGTGGCGACATACTCCGGCTTGGGCGTGAGCGTGACCGCCTGCAGGCCGGCGGCCTGGATGGTGGCACGATACTCATCCACCAGCACGGCACCGGCGACGCAGCCGATCCAGTTGTTGACCAGGTCGCGAACCGCCTCGGGTAGCGGCTGGAACAGGGCGATGTCCGAGGCCGAGACCCGTCCGCCGGGTTTCAGCACCCGGCCGATCTCGCTCCAAACCTGGGCCTTGTCGGTCGACAGATTGATGACGCAGTTGGAGATGACCACGTCCACCGATTGATCAGCCACCGGCAGGTGCTCGATTTCTCCCAGTCGGAATTCAACGTTGTCCAGGCCGCTGCGATCGCGGTAGTTGGCGGTGGCGCTACGCGCCTTGGCCAGCATCTCGTGGGTCATGTCGACCCCGATCACCCGGCCTTCGGTGCCGACCTTGGGACCGCAGAGGAAACAATCAAAGCCAGCACCGGAGCCCAGGTCCAGCACCACCTCGCCAGCGTTCAGTGCGGCGATCGCGGCCGGGTTGCCGCAGCTCAGGCCGAGATTGCTGCCTTCCGGCAGGGCCTGCAGTTCCTCGACGCTATAGCCGATCTTGTTGGCCAAGTCATCGGCATCATAGGCCGGGGCGCAGCAGCCGGCGGTGCTGCTACAGCAGCCGCTGCGGTCAGCTGCCATGACGTGATCGGCAACGGTCTGACCTTGGGCGATCTGGGCATAGCCCTGACGGACCTGGTCGCGAAGGGGGTCGAAAGTAGCGCTCATACTGGTTCCTTTGTGTCCGGGCTTGGTACGTATCGTCCGGCTCCGGCGTTGGGAGGTTTGCTTGATCGTGTATCGTAGAATTACGATAGGTCGACCGTATGGATCGCAAGACCACATTGCGCATCTTGCGCATCGGACATACAGCCGCGCAGTTAAGGGCCCGTCAAAAAATAAACATTACATTTCGCTTGATCTTTTGCCGCCCTT
>CAYONM010000311.1:0-3814 GCA_964405325.1 uncultured candidatus Brocadiaceae bacterium
GTGCGACGGACGTCGCGAGGGGGCAACGCCCCCTCTGAGGGAAGCGTCATCGGTTCCGGTCACCGCAAAATCAATCCCCACCGCTGACCGGTACCGGGCTCAGCTCGTGATCCAGCTGTGGATCGAGCTCCGACCAGATAACCGGGTCGTCGCTGTTGTCCAGATCGCCGACGGGATCGCAATTCCAACTGTAATCCGGCTGGACTCGACTGATCCCCAGGCTGCGACGCGACGTTGCAGTCGATTCAACCCGCACAATCAGACGATGCAGCACCGCCTGATCACCGCCAACGGCACGCCAGTACAGACGGATCCCCTCGAAGTGCTCGAACCAGCGATACAGCGGCGCCTCGCTGCTGGCTGGCAAGGGCATGGTGATCACCAGTTCATTGTCCGAAAATTCGCCATCATCATTGTCATCGAGATACACCTGTTGGCGCTCGGATCCGATCCGGTAACGATACCAGATGGCCTCGGTTCGCGCTAAACCGGCAGCACTCTGCACCCAACTGTTGACGGGAAAATCAGCGGCTGTGCCCGGCGGCACACCACCCGCGCCGCTGATGAAACCCGGCAACCACCACTCAGTGGTGGCTTCGTATTCCCCCAGTTCGGTGGCACCACCGCCGTACTGCAGCATGCTGGTGGCCTGACGACCAGCACCGCCGCGCATGCGCAGGTGGTAAGCCGGCCGCGCCCACCAGGCCTGGCTAAAATCGGACACGCGCGTATCCACCGCCAGATCCAATCCCTCAACCGGATAGGCGTGGTTGAGGATGATCATGAAGCGGTTGGACTCGCCGCTTCCTGTCGACAGGGCTTCCCAACGAATCTGGAAATCGATCTCGACCACGCTGCTGGCGTGCTCGATCGCCCGATCGAAACGATAATCCAAGCAGGTGAAGGTCTTCAATTGCGCCGCATCGCCATAGCCGGCGTAGTCGCGCGCCGCCGCGGACACCGTTATGCCGTTGGTGGTCAACCGAAATGCCGATTGCTCGGTTGCCGGTTCACCCCAGCTGACCGCGGTACTGAGATCCTGCCAAACGGCCAGGTCACTGAAGGCGTCATCTACCAATACCACCGCCGGTAGCGAGATGGTGCTGGTGACCAGAGCGGCAGCCAAGCAGGATCCGAAGATCCGCCGCGGCATACTCAGAGCGCTTTCAGGCGCTTGGTACTGCAGGTGACATCGTCATCCCGCTGCCCCTGCTTGTCGATATCCTCCACCTCGATGGCCGGGTTGCTGGGCGAGCGAGTCGGTCCGCCGTTGTCGGCAAAGCCATGGCCACGATGGAAACGGTTCTGCTGCACGGCGTCGATCAGCAGATCGCTGATGCCATCGCAACTTTCACAGAGACTCTGCCAGCGATTGGCGACCTGCTGCATGCGGTCTTCTGCACCCACAAGCTTTTTGTGCTGCCGACGCTGCTCGTCGATCAGATTGCTGGTGCACCGTTGGCTGATCGCCAACTCCTCCTGGGTTTTCGCCAGGTTGGCCTTGAATTCGTTGCGCTCTCGCTCGACAGCTATCTTGTCATCCTGCAGTCGGGACACCGCCTGCGCGATACGGCCAAGATCACTCCGACTCTCCAGCCCCAGCAACAAGCTCAGATGCTCGATCTGACCCAAGACGGCTTCGGTCAAGGGCTCCTTGCCGGCAGCGCTCCGCGGCACCAAGCACTGCAGACGCTCATGCCGCTTGATCTGCTTATCCAGCAACTGCTGTTTTTCAGACAAGCGTGCCTGCAACTGCTCCATGCTCTCGCTCAGGCGCTGCCCATCGGTACGCTCGCGCTCCAAACAGGCACTCAGATCCCGATTGGTTGCCTGAAAATCGGTACACTGCAGCTCCAGTTCGGTGATCCGCGCTTCCATCTCCTCGCGTTTGCGACGATGCAGCACCGCGGTTTCGTGGTGGAGGGCCTCCAGGTCCCGCTTGATCCGCAAGAGCGCGGTATCCATCTCGGCGTCGGGTTCCTCCAGACGGCCATGGATGCTGAAGGCTTCCGAGGGTTTGTAGGTATCGGTGGTCGGAGCCGTATCTTGCTGGATCAGTGCCATGTCGTTCCCTTCCAGATGAAGACCGGACCGACAGAGATAGGCATTTCAAACGAATGGCAAGCCCTAACAGCGTTCAGTTTGTCACAAGACCTTGACACCCTCGCGCTTCAAGCGCGCGCCTGGCCACTCCCGCGCAGCACCCACTTGTAGGTGCACAGCCCATCCACCCCCATAGGGCCACGGGCATGCAGACGGTTGGTACTGATGCCAACCTCGGCCCCCAGGCCGAACTGAGCACCATCGGTGAAGCGGGTCGAAGCGTTGTGGTACACGCAAGCCGAGTCAACCCCAGCCAGGTAGGCATCGGCAGCTGTCTGGTCCTGAGTGATGATGCCATCGGAATGCTGACTGCCATGTTCGTTGGTGAAGGCGATGGCCTCTGCCACCCCCTCAACACAACGGACACTCAGCACGAGAGCCAGATATTCCATATCCCAATCTTCTTCACTGGCGGCGATGGCCTGTTTCAGATGCGGCAACGCGTATGCATCAGCTCGCAGCTCCACCCCTTCGGCCAGCAAGGCGGCTTCGATGCGTGGCAGGAAATCAGCAGCAATCGAACGGTCGATCAGCAGATTTTCGATGGCATTGCACACACCTGGACGTTGGCACTTGGAATTGACAATCAGATTGACAGCCATTTCCAGATCGGCGGCGGCATGCACATATTGCGAACAGACGCCCTTGTCGTGCTTCACCACCGGAATGCGGCTCATCTCGACCACGGCGCGGATCAGGCCCTCACCACCACGAGGCACCACCAGATCGATGGCGTCGTCGCGCTGCAACAGCGCCCGCACCAGCGCACGGTCTTGCTCCTGGACCAACTGCACGGCGTGCTGATCGACACCAGCTGCGGCCAGACCGCTGCCAATGGCGGCGGCAAAGGCGCGATTGGAATGCACGGCTTCCTTGCCACCGCGCAGGATACAGGCGTTACCCGAGCGCAGGCAGAGCGCGGCGGCGTCGACGCAGACATTCGGCCGGCTCTCGAAGATGATGCAGATCACGCCGATCGGCACGCTGACCTTTTGCAGCCGGATGCCATTGGGCAGCTCGCGTTGTTCCAGGCCGCGCCCAACCGGATCGGCCTGAGTGATCACGCCGCGCAAATCGGCGACCACACCGGCCAGCCGCTGCTGGTCCAGGCGCAGACGATCAACCAGGGCCGGAGCCAGGCCACTGGCATTGGCCGCGGCAAGATCCTCAGCATTGGCGGCCAGAATATCTGCCGCCGCGGTTTCGATGGCCTGGGCAAGGTGCTCCAGAGCCTCGCGCCGCTGGGCATCGGACAGGGCTGCCACCGCCCGACCAGCGGGCCGGGCCAGGGCACAGAGTTCGTCAACGTGGGACTGGATGGTGGTCTGCAGATCGGTGCTCATGGCCTGCAGTGTGGCGCGCACATCTGGCAGGCAATCGAGCGCTACCTTCGCCCCAGCTGCTGCCGATGCTTCCGGAGTGCGGCAACCGGCAGATCTCGCAGCTGGCAATTGCGCTGCCGGTAGAGCCCAGCGGCGGCCGCCGCCGCTTTGCCCAGGCAGTACCGATCGATCAGGTGGCCCCCGCTCGACAACGATAGTCGAAGATTTACCGATCACCAGGTGCTCGATCAGCCATCAGAAATGCCGCTTCCCTCAGAGGGGGCTTCGCCCCCTCGCGACGTCCGTCGCACCCGCCAGCCGGGCTCCGGTCCCTCGGCCTCGGTCGGACCTTGCTCGCTTCGCGAGCATTTTTGGCGGCGCTTCGCGCA
>CAYONM010000312.1:0-3806 GCA_964405325.1 uncultured candidatus Brocadiaceae bacterium
CGTAGCTGCCGTCGTACTTGTAGTTGCGACCATGGGTGTCGGGAGACTGCTCGGCCAGGGCGCAGAAGTCTTCCATGTCGACTTTGCTCATCCCCCGCCGATCAAAGCGTTGGGTCAGATATGCTGGTTCGCCGTCCGCCAGAGTGACCAAGGCATTGGCGGCAGTGTCGATGCCGAAGACCTGGCTGGCGATCTGCATGGTCAGATGTTCGTTGGCCGGCACCTGGTTGGTGTGCTGGGGCAACGGCGTGTCTGGGATGGGCTTGAGGATGAATTCGCCATCGTGCTTGGTGGGGATGAGGTCGCCCTTCTCGTAGCGCAGCGAGACCTTGTCCTGCACGCCGGAGATCGACATGCGGTCGGCGACCTCGGCGCGGTAGCGGATGACCTCGGCGCGGGTGAACGAGAGTCGATGCGGTAGGCGCTTGCGGCTTCCGGTGAGACGAGTGCGGGCACTCGGGGTGAATCCATCTGCATCGATGGGGGCCAGAGTGGAACGGCAGAAGAATGTCATTGCCGCATCTCCCCGACCGGCTCGATCCGCAGGCTACCGATGCAATCACCGCGGCAGGTCGCCATGAGCCGACCAAAGAGGTCCCGCTCATCGAGGCGCAGACGACGACACTGTTCGGTGGCCAAAGCACCTTCTGCCAACAGAGCGACGAAGCAGGGAAAGAGGTGTGTGGAGCGATACGGCTCAGCACGCTTGGGCATCGTCAGGCTGACCGGCGGCAAGCCGTCGTTGGCGAGGTAGCTTGGCTCGTAGATGAAAGTGAAGTGGCCGGCGTCGTCCTCGACCAGGGTGCCAGCAGCGGCCTCGCGACGGAATATCTGGCAGGTCCGCATGGTCAGGCCTCAGACCCATCTGCCTGTTTTGTGCCCAGGTCACCAGGCCGGGGCACATCCAGACGCAGGTCCAGCCCCAGCGCATCCGCCAGTTGGTTGAGCACCGCCAGGGTGGGGTTGCCCTTGCCAGACTCGATATTGCTCAGGCCATGCACCGACAACCCGGCGATCTCAGCCAGCGATTGCTGCTTGAGGCCGAGGGTCAGGCGGCGGGACCGGATCCGATTTCCGAGCTCTTCTGACTTCATTATAGTGAAAGTATCGCAGCGAACACTGTGCTTTCAAGCCCAAAGGGCATCCTCGCGTTCATTGGAGTGAAAGCCAGTCCAGCGCGGATGCTCAGTGAGCAGGCTCATGGTTTATGACAGCGCGATGAGCCTCCCGGCAGGCTCATGTGAGCCTGCTGGCGGGCCCGGCCATGAGCCTCCATGTCACTTTGCCGTAGTTTGAATCCAGCTTTGGGCAGCAAAGCGGTCAAACGATAGACGATTCTCTGCGTGATATGCTGGGTCAAAATGACTCGGGCTCATTGGAGGATCATCTTGTAAACTGCTGCAAAATATTACTTTGCGTGAAACAGGCTCAAGGACGCTGCCTTGCGGCAGGGCGGGTGAGCCTCTGGCGAGCCTACCATGAGCCTGCTGTGAGCCCGTCTGAATTCTGACGCCCGGGCTTGATCCTGGTCCCGACTATGGACCGGCACTCCTTGTGTTGGCCTGTCAACTGCGGCAGGCAAAAAACTCTTGATAGCCCACTTTCAGAACTTGAGTACCCAAAGTTGCCTTGTATTCTGGTAAGTACCATGCTGAGAATGCGAGCAAATGACCTCTCTACCTGGGCTGAGAAGCGCCCACGTAAGCCTTTGGTGCTCCGCGGGGCCCGCCAGGTGGGTAAATCCTGGCTGATCAACGCCTGGGGCACCGAGCACTTCGGACGGGTAGTCGAGGTCAACCTGGAGCGCCGTCCGGAGGTCGCTTCGGCGTTTACCTCCAATGATCCGATCCAGGTGATCCAGCTGCTTGAGGTACTCACCGGTGAGCGCATCCCAAGCGATGGGAGCGCCCTGCTGTTCCTCGATGAGATCCAGGCCGTGCCCGAGGTGCTTGCCAAGCTGCGTTGGTTTGCTGAAGAGTTGCCAGAGGTCCCAGTCATTGCTGCTGGCTCGCTGCTCGACTTCACCTTGGCCGACCATCGCTTCTCCATGCCGGTGGGCCGCATCACCTACCTCCACCTGGAGCCGATGGGCTTTATCGAGTTCTGCCATGCGTGTGGCGACTCGGCGCTGGCCGAATGGCTGCAAGATGGGCTGACCTTGGATGCGATCACCAGTGGCATTCCAGAAGCCATCCACCAGAAAGCCATGTCACTATTCCGTGCCTGGATGCTGGTCGGCGGCATGCCGGCAGCGGTAGACGCCTATGTGCAGGAACGTTCATTCTTGCCCGTTGGTGAGCTTCACCGCGATCTCCTGGCCACGGTTCGCGACGACTTTGCCAAGTATGCGGGAAGAGTGCACCACGAACGCCTGACCAAAACGCTGGAGAGCATCCCTCGTCAGTTGGGTGAGAAGTTCACCTATGCCAAGGTGAACCGTGAGGATCATTCGAAGGCCCTGCGCCAAGCCCTGGAGTTGTTGTGCGCTGCCCGCGTTTGTCATCCGGTGACCGCTACCGATGGTCGCGGTCTTCCCCTGGGTGCGGCCGCCGACGACAAAATGATGAAAGTGATTCTGCTGGATATCGGCTTGGTCAGCTCTGCCCTTCGACTCGATCTTGCCAGCCTGGAACGGTACGAGGATGTGACCCTGGCCAATGAAGGCGCAATCGCTGAACAGGCTGTCGGTCAGTTGCTGCGTTTGACGGGCTACGCCAATGAAGACCCCGTTCTGTGGTACTGGCAGCGGAATGCGAAATCATCGGCGGCAGAGGTCGATTACCTGACGGCACCAACCAGCTACGTTCTACCCATTGAAGTCAAAGCGGGCCCCGGCGGCGCCATGCGCAGTTTGCACCAGTTCATGGCTGGCCGTGACCTGAGTTGGGCCGTGCGCTTCAACAGCGCTCCGCCTACGCGCCAACCGATCGATACGGTGACCTCGACCGGTCAGGCGGTGCAGTACGAACTCCTCTCCTTGCCAGCCTATGCCGTCGAATGCCTCCCGCGTCTGGCCAAGGAAATGGACGCGGATCTTCAGGGCTAGCCATGCTGATCCACTACGTCTTCGATCTGCATCTGGAGGGCTTGGAGGGGCGGTCCGACCTGACGGAGGTCCGTCCGGTCGAGGGCAGCGACGTGCTGGTCCTGGCGGGGGATATCGTCCAGCTATGGCAGCTTGGCGAGTTGGCTCGCTTCATCGAGCCCTTCACCGCGCGCGGCATCCCAGTGCTCTACGTGCCGGGCAATCACGAATACGACCGCTTCCGTGTGCCGATGCCTGAACGGGTGCGGGTCGAGCTGGAGGCCATCCCCGGATTGCACCTGCTCGACGACCGCGCCCTGGTCCTGGATGGCGTGCGCTTTCTCGGCAGCACCCTCTGGTCGCCGCTGCGGCCGGTGGAGGACGGCATCGGCGTGGCTTGTGATGAGGTCCTGCGGCTGCACCTCAACGACTTCCGCATGATCCGCTGCGATGGAGGCGAGGCGCCGATGACCCCGGCCCGCATGCGGGCGATCTACCGGCAGTCCTGGACCTGGCTGCGGGACGCTCTGCAGGAACCGCACGACGGCCCCACCGTCGTCATCACCCACTTCGTCCCCTCGCCGGCCGGCATCGCGCCGCAGTTCGCCGGCAGCGACCTGAACGGCTACTTCGTCGCCGACTGCCGTGAATTGATGAGCGCCGACATCGCCCTGTGGATCGCCGGCCACACCCATGGCTCGTTCTGCCTCGAGGACGAGACCTCGGGCGTGCCCCTGGTCTGCAATCCACATGGCTACCACCAGCACGGGCAGCGCGAGAA
>CAYONM010000313.1:0-3775 GCA_964405325.1 uncultured candidatus Brocadiaceae bacterium
TGAGACGCTACCTTTATTTATTGACGGGCCCTAACCACCCACCCCAGCACGCCAACGAAGATTCTGCAATCCAGGCCTCTGATAACGGTCCCCAGGTGACAGCCTCGCCTTGTGCTCTATGATCTTTCCTCGGCAAGGCAGGGAGAGGTCCGGTGACGCGATTGCGACCCAATGATCCGTGTTGGTGCGGCAGCAACAAGAAATACAAGAAATGCCACATGGCTCGCGACCGCGTGTCTACTCTGGCCCAGCAGGAGCGCGGCCGCAACCGACCTGCCAATCCAATCAAGGCCGGTACCATCTCGCCCATGCGCTCGGTGCCGGCCCACATCGTGCTGACGGATTATGCCGAAAGCGGCAAACCAGCCGCCGGCAAGGGTTTCAGCATCCTACCCGAAGGCGAGGAACTGGCCAAAATGCGCCGTTCCTGCCAGGCCGCACGCCGCATCCTGCAGCGCTGTTTGGACGCAATCAAACCGGGCGTGACTACCGATGCCATCGATGCCATCGCCCACCTAGCCTACATCGACGAAGGCGGTTATCCCAGCACCCTCAATTACCATGGCTACCCCAAGTCCATCTGTAGCTCGGTCAACGAGGTGATCTGCCACGGCATCCCCGATGACCGCGCGCTGGAAGATGGCGACATCGTCAACATTGATGTCACTATTTATCTGGACGGTTATCACGGCGACTGCTCGGCCATGGCCCTGGTCGGCAACGTGGCCGACGAACGCCGCAAGCTGGTCACCACCACCGAGCAGGCCATGTGGACCGGCATCGGTACCGCCCGCGCCGGTGCTCGGTTAAATGAAATTGGCCGGGCCATCGAACGCACGGTCTCGGGCCAAGGCTACTCGGTGGTCCGCGCCTTCGTCGGTCACGGTGTCGGCGAACGTTTCCACATGGAACCGCAGGTACCACATTATTTCGATCAGGCCCAGGATCTGATCCTGGAACCCGACATGGTGTTCACCATCGAACCGATGATCAACATGGGCACCTGGCAACACCGCATGTGGGATGACAACTGGACTGCCGTCACCGCCGACCTGCAATGCAGCGCCCAGTTCGAACGCACCATCCGCATCACCGATGGCACACCCGAAGTGCTGACCGTTCTGCCCGACGAAACCATCCCTCTCTAACCTCGCCAGGACCAACCATGAGCCTGCCGCACGCCCCCCTGCCACACGATACCGACATCGATCTGGACAGCCTGCGCGAAGAATTGCAAGCCGTGCTGGTCAGTTTGAACCTGGCCCATCATCCGGTGCATCCAGTACCGTCAGCGCGCGTCGCTGAACTGGAGGCCCGGGTCGCAGATCTGCGCGCTGCCATCTCCGAACGCCGCCGGCAGCTGCGCGAGGCAGCCGGTGCGTGAAAATGACTTCATCCACAGGCTCCGCCAACAGCTGACCGATCCGACCGACACCATCGGTATCGGCGATGACTGCTGCATCTGGCAGGCTCATGGCGAGCAATGCCTGTCGGTCGACAGCGTGGTGGAAGGTGTGCACTTTGCCCCCGAGACCCCACCGGAACTGGTCGGTCGCAAGGCCGCAGCCGCAGCCTTATCGGATATTGCCGCCATGGGGGCCCTGACCACTGGCGCCGCGGTCGCCCTGCATGCCCCTGCCCGCTGGAATGCAGCAGCCGTGATGGCCGGATTGATCAAAGAGCTGGATCGACATCAGGTGCCGCTGCTGGGCGGCGACACCTGCAGCGCGGACCAACTGGTGGTCAGCGTCACCGTCTGGGGTCAGCCGGCCACAGGCGGCCGTTTACTGCGCCGCAGTGGTGCCGCCGCTGGTGACCTGTTGCTGGTCACCGGCGCGCTGGGGGGCAGCCTGGCATCCGGCCGGCACCTACGGCCCGAACCACGGCTCCGCGAAGGCGCCTGGCTGGCCTGCCGGAGCTTTGTCCATGCGATGATGGATCTCTCAGATGGTCTGGCCAGCGACCTGTCGCGCCTATGCCAGGCTTCCGGCTGCGGCGCCGTGCTGCTGGCCGACCGGGTACCGATCCACGACGATGTGCCGATCTTCGCCGACACCCTCAAGGCCACCTGTTGCGACGGCGAGGACTTCGAACTGCTGCTGGCCATTGAGGCCGCCGCTTGGCCGCAGCTGGTCTCGGCCTGGCCCTTCGATACCCCGATCACGGAAGTCGGTTGGTGCCTGCCGGATCCCCAGGTGCTGCTGGAAGATGCCAGCGGTCGCACCGGCCCCTTGCCCTGGGAAGGCTACGAACATGGCGTATGAAGCGATTTTGTTCGACAACGACGGCGTGCTGGTGGACACCGAGCATTTCTATCTGCAGGCAACAGCCGAAGTAGTCGCCAGCCTGGGGTTTGAATTGGACGAAGCCAGTTTTGTCGCCGGTTCCCTGATCAGTGGCACCGGCGCCTGGAAGCAATTTCCCATTCCCACCGAGGACCTGCCGGCACATCGTGCTCGACGCGATCGACGCTACGCCGAATTGCTATCTGAAAACGAGTTGGTCATCTCCGGCGTGGTCGAAACGCTGCGGCAACTACGCGAACACTATCGCCTAGCCATCGTCACCAGCAGCCTGCGGCAGCACTTCGAGCTGATCCACCGCGACACCGGCCTCCCGGAACTGGTGGACTGCCTGATCCTGCGTGAAGACGTGATCAGGTCCAAACCCGACCCGGAACCGTACGCTCTCGCCGCGCAACAACTGGGCCTCAAAGCCGCCGCCTGTTTGGTGGTGGAAGATGCCGAACGCGGCTTGGTCGCGGCCAACCGCGCCGGCATGGACGCGGTCGCCATCCGCGCCCGTTGGAGCGACCAGCAGGACCTCAGCAGTGCCAGGGCCATCTTCGACCGGGTCAGCGAACTGCCAACCTGGCTGTCGTCACTCTGAATGCCCAAACCTCCCGGCAATGCCAGCCCTCCGGCTATCGGATGCAGCCGGCTACGCAGCCCCGCGTACACCAGGGCCATGGACGCGACCACATTCCTCAAGCAGCTGCATCAGCAGGTGGCCGAGCACCCCGGTGTGGGCCATTCCCTGTTGGGCCGGATGACCATCGACCCGCGCAGCAAGGCCGATTTCAAGATCTTCGCCGGGCAGCACTACGCCCTGGTGAGTATGTACCATTTATTTCCAAGCGAGCGCGCCGACGCGGATCAGCAGTTCGTTCTCGCCGTCCCAGTCGATCGCCTGATCCAGATTGCAGACGATGCTGGAGAAGCACTCCGCATCCGCTCCCCACCAGCCCCGTCATCCTGGAGATCACCCGCGACAAACAGGTGGTCTGGCAATCCCCCGAGCACCTTCCGAACTTCGTCGCCAGCGTTTAGGCCCTGGGCGGCATGATGGACGGGATGCCTGCGCTGCGTTGATAGCACAGGAGCTCTGCACGCTCTTGTTCCGGTTCTGCCAAAGAAAGTCACGCCCAGCCAATGTGCTGTACGTGGTCGCAGACGAGCTTCGATTCTTTCGGTTTCCGGATAGCGATCGGCTTGTTCCCTACGGGCGGACAATACGCACGCTGTCGTCGAGCACCTGCGGTATCAACAGTCGATCACCGTCGATCCAGAAGTCGGCGGGACTGGCCAGTTCCAGGAAGATCGTGACGGCATCCAGGTCCGGCGAGATACGGGAGATGCGGCCGGTCTTCCAATCCGAGACCAGCAAGGAACCGTCCGACAGCGATTGGATACCATCCAGGGTGGCGAAATGCGCGGCCAAGCCGAGGGCACGGGGCTGCTGCGCGCCAGTGGCATCGATCTCGTAGACCTCGTGG
>CAYONM010000314.1:0-3755 GCA_964405325.1 uncultured candidatus Brocadiaceae bacterium
CCAGTATCGGCGAATGCAACGGTCCTCATCTGCGGGCAAGCGTCACATCGCTCTTGCGCCGGCGGCCCCGGCCGTCGCGGTCGGGGGTTTCGATGTCGCCCTGGCGGAGTTTGCGGTAGAGGGTGTTGACATCGATACCCAGATCGCGTGCCGCCAGTTGCCGGTTGCCGTGGTGTTGCGACAGAGCCTGACGAATGGCGTAGGTCGTCAGGGTCTTGAGGTCGGTGGTCGGGACGCTCATCGATGCCGGTTGCTCGTCGCCACGCAATTCGGGGGGGAGCTGGCGCGTAGCCAGTTGCTCGCCGTCGCAGAGCACGCATGCCCGTTCGATGATGTTTTCCAATTCCCGCACATTGCCGGGGAAGTCGTATTCCACCAGCCGGGCAACGAAGGCATCGGTGGCGCCCCGGATCAAGCGGTCCTGGAGATGGCTGCAGCGGGCGATGAAATGATCGATCAGCACCGGGATGTCTTCGCGTCGGTCGCGCAGGGCCGGCAGGTGGACCGGGACCACGTGCACCCGGTAGTAGAGATCAGACCGAAAACGGCCGGCGGCGATTTCCGCCGCGAGATCGCGGTTGGTGGCGGTGACCACCCGGACATCGATCGCCTCCTGGCCGCTGCCGCCGACCGGCTGGATCTCCTGTTCCTGGAGGACCCGCAACAGCCGCACCTGCATCGCTGGTGAGATGTCACCGATCTCGTCGAGGAAGAGCGTGCCGCCGTTGGCCGTGGCGAAACACCCCGGACGATCGCTGGTGGCCCCGGTAAAGGCGCCGCGCTTGTGGCCGAACAACTCGCTTTCGAGCAGGTTGTCGGGAAGGGCGGCGCAGTTGACCGCGACGAAGGGGCCGGCGCGTCGTGACGACAGGTTGTGGATGGCGCGGGCGACGAGTTCCTTGCCGGTACCGCTCTCGCCTTCGATCAGCACCGTGCTGCCGCTTGCCGCGACCGGCGGCAATATGGCGAAGAGCTCGCGCATGGGATGGCTGTGGCCAACGATGTCCTCGAAGGTGTAGGATGCGGCGAGCTGCTTCTGCAAGGCGACCAGCTGGCTGCAGTCCTGGAAGGACTCGACGCCGCCGATCACCGCTCCGGCGTCGTCGCGCAGCAAGGCGGTGGAGACGCGGATGGGAATACGTTGGCCGTCGTGGTCGGTGATCGCCACCCGGGCGTTGACCACCGGTTCGCCGCTACGCATGGTCCGCCTCATGACGCAATCTGTTTCGCAGACATCGGCGCGGAACACCTCGCAGCAGGGGCTACCCAGAGCCTCGTCGGCCGGCACCCCGGTGATCTGCTCCGCCGCCGCATTGAAGGCGGTGATACGCCAGTCGCGGTCGACGGTGAACACGCCTTCGTTGAGGGAGTCGAGGATGCTCTTGGCGGCAAAGGGGGGCGTATCCATGATCCTGCTTATGGTATCATGCGATCATGCAAAATAAAGGACTGTCCATGCCGTAATCATGCATATAGTCATGTTGCGCATCTTGTCAGATTCGGGGAACACGACAGTAAGCCATTACTATAAAACTGATTATGTGATTTTTTGACGATTGGCATCATCTGTGCAATGGTCTTGGTGATGATACTAGCAATCCCCATCTGGCAGGGCCGGGTATCGCCGGTGTTCGATGTCGCCCAAAGAGCGGTTCTGGCCGACGGCGAAGACGGCGACCAGCTCCGCGAGGAGTTTGATCTGGGCTCCCACGATCCCGCTCTACGGGCTCGGACCATCGCCGCCTTGGGGGTGGGAGCGGTGATCTGCGGGGCGATATCCCAGCCCTATCGCCTGGCGCTCTCAAACGCAGGGGTTCGCGTCATCAATGGCATCTGTGGCGAAGTCGAGCGGGTGATCGAAGCCCATCGCAGCGGCCTCCTGTCGCAGACGGAGTTGCTGATGCCCGGCTGTCGTCATCGCCACCGTCACCGCCATCGCGGTGGTCGCGGTGGGCGCGGTGGGCGCGGTGGGCGCGGCCATGGTCGGGGACACGGTGTCGACGACCGAACTTGAGACAATCATAACACGCCGGTCGAGTACCGGACGAGAAAGGAGAACGACATGCCAGGAGGAAATGGAACCGGACCCCAGGGAATGGGGCCGATGAGCGGTCGAGCGGCCGGCTATTGTGCCGGTTACGCTGGGCCAGGCTTTGCCAACCCGGTCGGGGGCAGAGGCAACGGATTCGGCCGTGGCGGCGGCCGTGGTGGTGGCGGCCGTGGCGGTGGCGGACGAGGCGGTGGCGGACAAGGCTGGAGACATCGCTTCTACGCGACCGGGCTGCCGGGGTGGCAGCGGGCTGTTCCGCCCCAGGTCAACGAAGGTGCCCCGCCGAGCAGCGATGAGGAAATTTCGACCCTGCGCCTACAGGTGGAACAGTACGAAGCTGCTCTGCAGGAGATGCGCCAACGCATGGAGCGCCTGGAACAGGACACAAAGGGGAACGCATGATCATTGCGGTCAGTATGAGCGGCGGCAGTTCCGATGCCGAGATCGATCCGCGCTTCGGGCGCGCCCACAGTTTTCTGATCGTCGGCGACGACGGCGGGGAAGAGATGGTGCCGAATCCCCATGTCGCGGCGGGTGGCGGGGCCGGCATCCAGACGGCCCAATTGTTGGCCGATCGAGGGGTCACCCATCTGTTGACGGGCAACTGCGGTCCCAACGCCTACCGCACCTTATCTGCCGCCGGCATCAGCCTCATCACCGGCTGCCAGGGTTCGGCTCGCGAAGCCGTGGAGGCCTGCCGGGCGGGTCGGCTCCAGGCCGCGCCCGAGGCTAATGTCGAGAGCCATTTCGGGATGGGCCACGGTCGTGGCATGGGCGATGGTCGTGGCATGGGCGGTGGTCGTGGTAAAGGACCCGGTCGAGGCAGGGGCGCGGCCCCGCAGTCGGGAGGGGGCGCTTCGTGATCATCGCCATCGCCAGCGGTAAGGGCGGCACCGGCAAGACCACCCTCGCCGTCAATCTCGCCCAGGTCTTGGCCGAAGATGGGCAACGGGTTCGACTGCTCGACTGCGATGTCGAGGAGCCGAACGACCACCTGTTCGTCCGCCCGGAATTCACCCAACGGCAGGAGGTGACCGTCCCCAAGCCGGTGTGGTCGGAGGATCGCTGCACCGGCTGCGGTGCCTGCGCCGAGGCCTGCAACTACAACGCCCTGGCGGTGGTCAAAGGACAGGTGCTGGTGTTCAATGAACTCTGCCATTCCTGCGGAGCCTGCGTGTTCGTGTGTCCAGAACAGGCCCTGAGCGAACGAGCGACGCGTATCGGGACGGTCGAAGCGGCACCGGATCACCAGCCCTTCGCCTTCGTGCACGGCACCCTGGATGTGGCCGAGGCCCTGGCTCCCTCTGTGGTCAAGGCGGTCAAGGCGCACATCGATCCGGCCGCCATCAACCTGATCGATGCTGCGCCGGGCACCGCCTGCTCCGTGGTTGAAGCAGTGAGCGACGCCGATGCGGTATTGCTGGTCACCGAACCGACTCCCTTCGGACTCAACGATCTCAAGCTGGCGGTGTCCTTGTCCCTGCAACTCGGCCGGCCCACCGGCATCGTCATCAACCGTTCAGATGGCGATGATCGCTTGATCGTCGACTATGCCGCTGCCGTCGGCGTGCCGATTGCCGGTCGCATCCCCTTTTCCCGGGCCTACGCCCAGACCTATGCCGGCGGTGGCCTGCTGGTCGAGCATCACCCGGAGTTGCGCGAGATTTGCCGGAGCATCTACCAGGATCTCGCCGTCGCCACGCCG
>CAYONM010000315.1:0-3737 GCA_964405325.1 uncultured candidatus Brocadiaceae bacterium
CCGGTCGTAAACAAAGAAACCACCGGAACTTCCGGTGGTTTCAGGTTGGCTCCCCCGGTTGGACTCGAACCAACAACCAAGTGATTAACAGTCACCTACTCTACCATTGAGCTACAGGGGATGATGCTCGTTGGCGGGGCTTGGCCCTCGCTGTGGGGGCGCAAATCTAACGGCGTGTTTGGGGCTGCAAGACTTTTTCTGTGGTGGGGACAAATCGAAGCGCCGGGGCGAATCCGGCAAGGAGGAAGCGGTGAAAGTCCGCCACACGGAAAAGAGTAGCGATCACCCGTGGCCCCGAGTCATGGCTGCTTCCCGGCAACGGGTTGTGGCAAGCGTTGACAGGGGGTTGTGTAGGCTCGGTATTGAGCTCCGAAATCACCATCGTGGGTGCCGACCTTGTGGTTTGAGGTGCGAGGTCAAGGCAAGCCGGAGACTATCGACTTCCTTGGTTTTACGTACATCTGCGGCAAGCGACGCAGTGACGGTGGTTTCACCGTCCGGCGTCAGACGATCGCCAAACGCCTGCGAGCAGGCATGAAGCGACTTCGTCATGCGCTCACGTATCGCATGCACGACAAACCGGTCGAAGTTGGTCGGTGGCTGCGATCGGTTATGCAGGGGCACTTGAGGGCACCTCTAAAAACTCAGGCACTTCGCCAGACTTGCGCTTTCCGGCCCGGTGCTGGCGTAGTGCGCGGCCGGGTTGTCGGGGTTGGCGAATTGGTCCAGCAGCAGGAAGGCCTCACGGTGGTTTGCGGTGGCGCGGATCTGCTCTTCGGCGTAGTCGCGGCAGTCTTCGATGCTGCCCTCCAGGCGATGCACCACCGCGCCATAGGCCTGCATGGTCTGTTCGCGTTCGACCGACGAGCCGCCCGGCAGTATCAGGTGCATCTGCACGCCGGCGGCCTTGGCGATCATCGCCAGGGCAATGCCGGTGTTGCCGGAGGTGGCTTCGATCAGGCGCATGCCTGGTCGCAGTTCGCCGCGTGTTTTCGCCTGCAGGATCATGTTGCGCGCGGCGCGGTCTTTGACACTGCCGCCGGGGTTGTTGCCTTCCAGCTTGGCCAGCAAGCGCACATCGGGCTTGTCCGGCAGATGGGAGATGTCGCACAGGGGGGTGTTGCCGACCAGATCGAGCAGGGTGGGCATGGAGCGTCCTTGGAATTCAGCCAGGAGGAGTCGAATACGGTGTCAGCAAAGCCAGGGCTTCGCCCGCCAGATAGAAACTGCCACTGATGCAGACGTCGGCATCTGTCGGCAGCATCCCCATGGCGTCGCGAATGCTCGCGGCGTAGGGCCTGAGGCGCAAGGCTGGTGGCCATTCGGCTTCGGCACGGGCGCGGGGCCAGTTGTATCCGCAGCGAATCAGCTGATTGGGTTCGCCTATCAGGGGATGGATGCGGTCGATATCCTTATCCAGGGCCAGGCCCAGGATCAGCCACCAGCCGGGGCGCAGTTCCGTTTCGGCAACGGCCAGGGTGGCAACCAGGCTGGTGTCGTTGTGGGCGGCGTCGATCAGGATGCGTCGACCATCTTGTTGAATCAGTTGGCAGCGGGCGGCCAGGCTGGCATCGGCGATAGCCGTGCGGAGGAGCTGCGGTTCGGCATCGGGCAGTAATTCGCGAGCAGCCATGAAGGCGAGCGCGGCGTTGTCGTGCTGGTGTGCACCAGGCAGGGCCAAGGGCGGGCCGGGGGGCAGGTGTTCGCGTTTGATCAGGCGAGGGGGACAGCCGTCTGGTGCGCAGCGGTGGAGCTGGTCGATCCCGATCAAATGCTGCGGCCCCACCAGCAACGGCGCTTCCGGCCGTGCGATGGCGAGTTTTTCCCGTGCGATGTCGGTGATGTGTTCACCCAGGATCTGGGTGTGGTCCAGGCTCAGGTGGGTAACCAGGGCCAGGCGGGTGCTCAGGGCGTTGGCGCAGTCCAGGCGGCCCCCCAGGCCGACCTCGCACAGGAACAGTGCGTCCGTGGTTTGCTGCGCCAAGACGACGGCCATGGCAAAGCAGCGCTCAAAATAGCTGAGCGCGACACCCGCCATGGCGTGGTCCACCTCCTGTGCCAGCTGCCAGGCCCGTTGCCAGGAGATGGGCTCGCCATCCAGGCGCCAGCGCTCGCGCAGTTCGGTGACATGCGGGCTGGTGAAGGCGATGCAGCGGGTTCCTGCTGCCAAGAGAGCGCATTCCAGCATGCGCAGGGCGGACCCCTTGCCCTTGGTGCCGGCAATGGTCACCGGCCGGGGGCGGCCGATGCGATTCAGCACGGCGTGGATGCCGTCGAGCTTGCAATCGCTGTAATCGGGCTGGCGTTCGCGATTGAGGCTGTCGTTGAGCCAATGCTCCAGCTGGGCTTGTTCGTCCATGAGCGCGCATGCTCGGCGCTTGGCGGCGGAGACAAGGTGGTCGTTTGAGCTGCCCGGGGCGGTGATTAGCCTTTAGCAACAATGGCCCAATCGACCAAGGCCAGCACCCGACCCACCAGAAACCGGAGTATGTTCATGAACGATCTCGATACCGCTTCGCCCCCACCGGCAGCACGTCGCAGCCACGGCCTCAGTTTTTGGCTGTTGCTCATCTGCGCCATGGCCCTGGGCGCCTCACTTTTGATCAATCTGGTTCTGGTGGCGGCGTTTGCCATGGTTGGCGGCGGTGATCTGGATGATACCGGCGATCTTCAAGAGGTGATCGCCGGTACCAGTGAGCAGCGCGTCCTGCTGATTCCGGTGACGGGGGTCATCACCGATCAGCGGGAACAGGGCTTGTTTGGCCCACGGCCATCCATGGTCGAGCAGATCCGAAGCCAACTGAAGCGAGCTACGGACGATGATCGCATTGCGGCGATCCTGCTGCACATTGATTCGCTCGGTGGCGGTGTCAGTGCCTCGGACGAGCTCTACGAAGCGGTCCGGCAGCTGAAACAGGAAACGGACATGCCGGTGGTCGTCCACATGGGCGGCCTGTGTGCCTCTGGCGGCTATTACATCGCTTCCGCTGCGGACGAGCTGATTGCTTCACCGACCACGGTCACCGGCTCTATCGGCGTGATTATGCGCTTGTTCAATGCGCAAGAATTGTTCAATCAGAAGTTGGGCATCCGCTCTACGCCCATTGTCAGCGGTCCAATGAAGGATATCGCCTCGCCGTTTGATGAAATGAGCGAGGCCGAGCAGGCGGTGCTGCAGGGCGTTATCAATGCCATGTACGATCGCTTTATCACCTGTGTGGCGAATAATCGTCGCGGCCACAGTGTCTTTGCCGGTTTGGATGATGAGGCCCTGGAGGCGCGTCTGCGCGAATTGGCCGATGGCCGGATCTATCATGCCGACAAGGCCTTGTCGATCGGCTTGGTGGATGCGATCGGGTATCAGGATGCAGCGCTTGCACGGCTCCGAAAACTTATCGGCGATACCGGGGCACCCCTGGTGCGTTATCGGGCCAAGCATGGTTTGCAGGCCTTGTTGGAAGCCAAGTTGCCAAAAATGCCCATGGCCGATGTGCTGGAGGGAGCACACTTCGAATACCGTTGGCTGCCGGGGCTCTAAGGAGCTGGCCATTACCCACAAATCGGGAGCACAACGATGGGCTGCACAGAGGCCTGTAGAGGCCACAGAGGTTTTGGTTATTCCGAGGTAACAACTGGTCTGTCCTCAGGCGCCATCGGATGCTCGGTGCCGGCCCACCCGGAGCGCGAGGCCCTGCCTCGCAGGCAGCACAGAGATCGGCGCTGATCACCGGATGTTC
>CAYONM010000316.1:0-3725 GCA_964405325.1 uncultured candidatus Brocadiaceae bacterium
TCCCTCAGAGGGGGCGCTGCCCCCTCGCGCCTCCGGCGCACACCCCCACGCTCCTCCGTCGCGGTTCGCTCGCTGCGCGAGCGTTTTGGGCGGCGCTTCGCGCATTTTACGCCCAAAACCACCGCTCGGTCGGACGACTTCGCGCTTGGACGCGCTCGCTTGTTTCGTCTCGAATCCGGCCCTCTTTCGACCTCTGAGGGAGGCGTCAAAGATGGTCGAAGCCAAGCAACTGCTGACGGGTACCGACTGGCCGGTCAAGTGCATCGCCGCCGAACTGGGCTTCAGCGATCCGGATTATTTTGGCCGCTGCTTCAAGCAGGATACTGGTTTGACGCCGCGATTGTATCGACGGCAGAGGCCGTAGTGACAAATGGCCAAAGCGGAACGCTTCGGCCATGTGGGGGTGCCGTCTCGTGCGTTTGTGGTCAGCTGCCCAGGCGCGCCAGGGCGGCGTTGAAGGCGGTGCAGGGGCGCATGGCAGCGGTGGTTTTGTCGGGGTTGGGGTGGTAGTAACCACCTATATCGTTGGGTTTCCCCTGGATGTCGTTGAGCTCGCGGACGATGTCGTCCTCTTTGCAGGCCAGTTCCTGGGCCAGGGGGCCGAAACGGCTGGCCAGTTCGGCGTCGTCCGTTTGTGCCGCCAGGGCCTGGGCCCAGTACAGGGTCAGATAGAAATGGCTGCCGCGGTTGTCCAGCTGGCCAACCTGGCGCGCTGGTGAGCGGTTGTGCTCCAGCACCTGGCCGATGGCCTGATTGAGGGTGGCGGCGAGTACGGCGACCCTGGGACTGCCGCGCTTTTGAGCCAGGTCTTCGAAGCTGACCCCCAGAGCGAGAAATTCGCCCAGGCTATCCCAGCGCAGGCTGTTTTCTGCCAGGAACTGCTGGACGTGCTTGGGTGCCGAGCCGCCAGCGCCGGTTTCGAACAGGCCGCCGCCGGCCAGCAAGGGGACGATGGAGAGCATTTTGGCGCTGGTACCCAATTCCAGGATGGGGAACAGGTCGGTGAGATAATCGCGCAGGACGTTGCCGGTGACGGCGATGGTGTCTTGGCCATGGTGACAGCGCTGCAGGGCGTGGCGAGTGGCGGCTTCGGGGGCGAGAATCTGGAGATCCAGTCCCGTGGTGTCGTGCACTTTGAGGTATTCGTCGACTTTGGCAATCAGGTTGGTGTCGTGGGCGCGGTTGTCATCCAGCCAGAACACCGTCGGGTTGCCGGTCAGCCGGGCGCGGGTTACGGCCAGCTTGACCCAGTCACGGATTGCGACGTCCTTGGTCTGGCACATACGCCAGATGTCACCTGTTTCCACTGTGTGCTCCAACACCACGTCGCCAGCCTGGTTGACCACCGCAACGGTGCCGTCGACGGGAAGCTCGAAGGTCTTGTCGTGACTGCCGTATTCCTCGGCTTTTTTCGCCATCAGCCCGACGTTGGCGACGTTGCCCATGGTGGCGGGGTCGAAGGCGCCGTTTTCTCGGCAGAAGGTAATGGTTTCCTGGTACACGCCGGCATAGCAGCGGTCGGGAATCACGGCCAGGGTGTCGGCGGTGTTGCCGTCCGGGCCCCACATCTTGCCGCCGGCGCGGATCATTGCTGGCATGGAGGCGTCGATGATCACATCGGATGGCACGTGCAGATTGGTGATGCCACGATCAGAGTCGACCATGGCCAAACGCGGTCCTTGGGCCAGGGCGGTCATGATGTCGTTTTCGATAGTAGTGCGCGTGGCCGTGTCCAGGCCCGTGAGCCGGGTTGTGAGATCGGCCAGGCCATAGTTGGGGTTGGCGCCCAATTTAACGAAGGTGTCAGCATGCTTGTCGAAAACATCGCCAAGAAAGACCGAGACCGCATGTCCGAACAGGATGGGATCGGAGACTTTCATCATGGTCGCTTTGAGATGCAGCGAGAACAGGGTCTCGTCCTGCTTGGCCTGCTCAATGGCCTCGGCCAGGAAGCGGCGTAGCGCCTGGCGGCTCATGCGTGCGGCATCGATGACCTCGCCAGCTTCCAGCGGCAGCTCTTTCAGGACGCTTGGTTCGCCTGTGGTGGGACGCAGCTCAATGCGGACGCGGTCGGCCGTGGGGGCGACCCAGCTTTGCTCGCTACCGTAGAAATCACCATCGGACATGTGGGTGACGCGGGTCTTGTTGGTTTGGGACCATTCGCCCATGTGGTGCGGGTGGGCCTTGGCGTAGGCCTTGACTGGTGCAGCCACGCGACGATCGGAGTTGCCCTCGCGCAACACCGGGTTGACGGCACTGCCCAGCACCTTGGCGTAGCGTTGCTTGATGGCTTCCTCGTCCGGCGTCTTCGGCTCGGCTGGGTAGGCCGGCAGGGCATAGCCCTGGCTCTGGAGCTCCGCGATCGCCGCCTGCAATTGCGGAAGGGAGGCACTGATGTTGGGCAGCTTGATGATGTTGGCCTCGGGGGTGGTGGCCAGTGCGCCCAGTTCGGCCAGGGCATCGCCTTGGCGTTGGTGCTCAATGAGGTAGTCGGGAAAGGCGGCGATGATTCGGCCGGCCAGGGAGATGTCGCGGGTCTCGATCTCAATCCCGGTGCCGGCGGTGAAGGCGCGGATAATGGGCAGCAGGGAGAAAGTGGCCAGCATCGGGGCTTCGTCGGTATGGGTATAGATGATGCGATCGCTCATGACGGGTCCTCGGCAGGGGCAGGCGGGTGCAAAAGCTAGGCCGGCAGGCAATGCGCTTTTGCCAGGGAGTCAACGAGGGAACGGCGTGGGGGTGCAGGGTCTTGGTCTGGTTGCAGCGGCCCTTTGTTCCGTTATGGACAGGGCGAATGGCGGTCGGGAAAGCTTTTTGATTTCAAGTAAACAAAAGCAAACATTGGTCGAATTCTGCTCATCTTGACGCCACATCTGGGTCTGACATCCTACCAGATGCCCAAAATGTAGGTTTTTAGCGGCATATGGAGCACATGCGATGGCAAAGAAGGTTTACGACGAGAGTGCAATCAAGACCCTGGATCCCTTGGAGCACATCCGGTTGCGAACCGGTATGTACATCGGCCGCATTGGCGATGGCTCCAACATCAACGATGGCATCTACATCCTCCTGAAGGAGGTGATCGATAACTCCGTCGACGAGTTCATCATGGGGGCCGGCAAGCAGGTCGAAATCACCTTCACGGACGGAACCCTGACGGTGCGCGACTACGGTCGCGGCATTCCTCTGGGTAAGGTGGTCGACTGCGTCTCGCAGATCAATACCGGCGGCAAGTACAATACGGATGTGTTCCAGTTTTCGGTGGGGCTCAACGGTGTCGGCACCAAGGCCGTGAATGCCCTGTCGGAGCATTTCGAGGTTTGTGCCTGGCGTGATGGTAAATACCGTCTGGCGCGTTTTGTCCAGGGTCAGATCCAGGAAGATAAAAAGGGCAAGTCGGCAGAGCCCAATGGCACCCAGGTCACCTTTCGGCCGGATCGTAGCATTTTCAAGCGCATCCAATGGGATCAGGATTTCATCGCACGTCGTTTGCGGTATTATGCCTACCTCAACAGCGGTCTGAAGCTGGTCTATAATGGTCAGATCTTCCATTCCAAGAACGGCTTGATGGACCTGCTGGGCGAGGAGATGGGCGAGAGCGAGCAACTCTACGACACGGTGCACTGCGCGCTCGACAAGATAGAATTCGCTTTCAGTCACACCCATGCCTACGGCGAGAATTATTTCAGCTTCGTCAACGGCCAATATACCAACGACGGCGGCAC
>CAYONM010000317.1:0-3722 GCA_964405325.1 uncultured candidatus Brocadiaceae bacterium
CGGCTTCCGCTTCGGCTCCAATCAGGCCAAGGGCCTGGCCGAACTACGCGCGCGCATCACCGAACAACAAGGCGTCAAATTACCAGAGGTCTTGCAGGCGATCACCGCCGATGCCATCACACAACTGCCGATTTCTGAAGAAATTCCGGAAAATGAGGCCACCCATGGCCGCGAAATCGTTCTGGCCACCGTGCGGGAACTGATCGGCTTGGACCGTTGCTGGCAGGATTTCAGCCAGCAATACATCGGCCCCAAGGACATCACCCATATCACGCTGATCGAAGCCAGCCAATTGATCCTGCAACGGCTCAACGCCGTCTTGGAATGGCTGGTGGAACTGGCAGCCGATGCCCATGCCGAAGATGCGCTGCAACACGGCGAAAGCGGCGCTGCAGCCCTGGACCGCCTGCTGCGCGACTGCCACTTACCCGATGCGCCCAGCTCCGATATCGCCAATGCCGATCGTGAACTGCAAGACCTGGTCCTGGCCGTGCACCAGGCTGCCGAGGAGGACTGATCCATGACCTGCCAGAATCATACCCTGCTACATGCCGGGGTCCCACGCTTGATCGACATTGTCTTCCCGGTCGACAAACCCGGGTTCCTGCAACAACTGTTCGGCCGCAGCCCCACCCCGCTGTTGCGGGCAGATGCTCAGGACGACACCGGCTGTCTACACTGGCGTAGCGATGACAGCTGGGAAGGTGCCGTCGTCAGCCCCTTGATCGATGGCGGCTATTTAAAGCCCGGTCGTGTCTGGATCGACCGCGGCGAGGGCCTGCGCCCCTTCACCCCCACCCTGGCCGACGACGTCGGCACCGCCCGCTGGGACGATCCGGAATTTGGCCGCGTCCAGGTGGCCATGCAGAGCAAGCGCCAGGACGATGGCAGCGGCGAAGTCAGCCTACGCTTTGCTTGGGCGGCGCAGAATATCGACTGGGTCCTGGTCTTCGCACCCAAGCGCGAGCAATTGGATGCCAGCCAGTGGGCCGGCAAAAAAGCCGTTTGCATCGTCCTGGACGACCTGGCTCTGTGCCGCCCCGGTACGGCGCGGGTACGCGGCTTGACCCCCTGCCTGCGTCTGGGCATGCGCCCCAGCCCAGTGCAGATCATCGGCCTGATGGATCCCCCCTTCGACCCAGCCAACGAGGATCTGCTGGCGGTGGATTTCGGCACCTACGAAACCATGCTCGCGGTGCTCTCCAAGGGCAGCCGCAAAGTCTGCATCTTGCCGCACCCGGAACCCTGGTTCCAACAGTGCCTGCGTATCGTCTTATCAGAAAGCGGTGAAGACTGCCGCGTGCTGCAAACCCGTAAACGTTCGGAATTGCCCGCACCAGTCCGCAAGGTGCGTGATTGTTCCGCCAGCTGGTCGGTCGCTGGCATGCCCAGCCAGTGCCTGCGCATCCCCGACCATTTGCGGGGTCATGATCTTTTTGACGAAGTCGCCCTGGGCGAGGAATGTGATCGCCTGGTGACCGCCGATCCATTACTGCTGGACGCCTATCGTCCGTGTCCCAAATTGTTTTTGGCCACCGCCAACAATACCGACGAGGGGCAGGTGGAGCACATGCGCACCACCGACCGTCGAGTGGTGGTCGGCTTCATGGCGGAGATGTTCAATTCCGTCGCCCTGCGTCAGACCATGGTGCAGGATCTCCGCACCATCGAACAGCGGGCCAAACCGCAGCGCCGCGGCATCCGCCCCATCCTCTACAGCTATCCCGTCTCCTTGACCCAAGCGCAAATGGACGACCTGGTCCGTTCCTTCGACGTAGGCCTGCGCGACTCGCAACTGATGCCGGCGATCCCCGGCGGCAAACCACGCATCGATCCCGCCATCGACGAAGCCACCGCTGCCGCCCTGGGCGTGCTGTTCCACGGCTTCGCCAATCTTCCGATCCGCCTGGCCCTGGATGCCTTCGGCCCCTTCGCCACCGGCGCGCGCTCCGACCAACGACGTGAATTGAACGTCCTGTCGGTCGACCTGGGTGGCGGCACGTCCGACCTGGTCTTGCTGCATCTGGGCAAAGATCCGCAACGACCCGGCTGGCGGGTCGGTATCAACGAAGCCTTCGGGGTGCCACGCGCCGGCCTGGCCGTTACCATGCGCATAGCCGCCTTATTAAAGCAGGAATTATTGCAACAGGTACGCAAGCACACCGGCTCGGAACAAGCGGTCGACAACGCCCGCAAACTGCTCAACACCAATTTCGCCTTCCATCCGCCCGGCAGCACCCGCCCGGACCACCTGTCTGAACACCAGTGGGACATCGGTACCCATCGTCGCCGTCGGACCATGGCCTGGTACCGCTTGGCCGAAGAGATCAAACGCCAGCTCTGCGATCGTGAACAGCCCTGCGAGCGCTGGCAGCTGACGCGCGAACACCTGCGGGAACTGGAAATCGAATCCCTGGCCGACCAACTGGACATGGCGGCTTGCGGCTTTGCCCGTGACGACCTTGCCTTCATCACCCGCCAGATCTTCGCCACGGTACTGCGCAAAGTGAAGGAATGGCTGCACGACCACCATATCGACCTGGTGGTCCTGGCCGGCCGCAGCTTCCGCCTGCCCGGCCTGCGGGAAAATCTCGACGACCTGCTGCGCGACTACAACCGTGCCGTCACCGAAGCCCCTGGCGCCGGTCGTCGCCGCATCCGTCGGCAGAATATCGTCGATCTGGAATGGCTGGAGCAGAACTGGGGCAATTTGGATCTGCAAGAGGTCTCCACCTCCATCGCCCGCGACAAGGCCCTGGTGGTCACCGGCTTGGTGCATCGCCAAAGTCTGATCGACAACCCCACCGCTGGCGAACGCCTGCGCATCCAATTCCGTTCCAGTGCACGCCGCAACCGTTACATCGGCCTGGCCGAAAAGACCATGGCTGGCGAAGGTCGCAACTTCGTTGTCAGTTCGCAACACATGCTGGCTATCGCCGACGAGCAGATCGTTCGTCCCGAGCAGGACATCCGCATCCCGGTTTCACCAGGCAGCACCGGCTTCTTCCTGAAGATCAACTTCCTCGGCCCCGGCCCCCTGGAGGGCGACGACGCCGTCGACCCACCACTGTCGCTGGCCCAGATCTTCATCGACGACGAGGAAATCGATCCCGAGCGCGAACTGGAAGAAATGCACCTGATCTTCCGCCAGCTCACCGCCAGCAAGATCGTGCTGCACGGCCTGGAAACCCGCCGCTACGGCGAGGACTGGCAGACCTGCCTGGAGGTAGAACGCAAAGACGAAATCGCCTCGGTCACCTGCGACGGCGTCAGCATCCGTATGGACTCGCACCTGATCTACGACGACTTCCGTCTGGATGGCATTGTCAACCCGGACGTCGACATCGACGACGTCGGCGGCTCGCAGCCGGTATACGAGCTGGCAGCGGCAATGGGATGATGAACCAAGCAGGTCGGTCGGCCGATTCTGATCGACTTTTCAACCGCAGCGGTCTCGCTGCGGTTTTCACATGGGCACCGCTATTAACTCGGATCAAGCCAGGCGCAGCGATCTTCGATCCTGCCAAGGCGCTGAAGCCGAAGGAATAGCACCGCTATTTCAAGGTTTCAGCAACGCCGGCAGGGCCGGGAAGCGCAAGCCTGGCGAAGTGCCTGAGTTTATAGAGCTAGCCATTACCCACAAGTCTTTCGTCTCGCTTTCTTTTTCTCTCGCCAAGGCGCCAAGACCGCAAAGATATGCTTCGTTCTTTGCGGTCTTGGCG
>CAYONM010000318.1:0-3706 GCA_964405325.1 uncultured candidatus Brocadiaceae bacterium
TGGACGCGCTCGCCTGGCGCTTATCGGATTCGTGCCGAATTCGACCTCTGAGGGAGGCCTTATTCATGCCAGACGATATTAAATCTGACAAAATGGAGGTGAACTTCCCCCTCTGTTTGCATGCCGACTCGTGTCTCTAGCATGCGCCGGGCGCTGTGTTGACGGCGCGTGCTCTCTCCCCACCAAGCGAATGCGAGGTCTCGTATGGATTTTTCCCTCACTACAAACAGCTTCCATGGTCAGCGGCAGGGGCCGGTGGTCACCATTGTCATGGATGGCTATGGCCTGGGCATCGACTATCCCGGCAATGCGGTCAAAGCGGCCCACTCGCCGACTCTCGACCGGCTGTTCGCACAGTGCCCCTGGACCAGCATTCGCGCGCATGGCACGGCGGTCGGCTTGCCGAGCGATGACGACATGGGTAACTCCGAAGTGGGCCACAATGCCTTGGGTGCTGGTCGGATGTTCGATCAGGGCGCCAAGCTGGTCAACAAGGCCATCGAGGCCGGCAGCATGTTTGATGATGTGCCGTGGCAGGAGGTGGTGAATAGCGCCAAGTCGGCGAATGGCACCGTGCACTTCCTCGGGCTGTTCTCCGATGGCAATGTCCACAGCCACATCGATCAACTCAAATCGATGATCTATCGCGTCAAGCAGGAGGGAATCGCCAAGGTGGCCGTGCATGTGTTGCTGGATGGCCGTGATGTCGGTGAAACCTCGGCTCTAGATTACACCGAACCCTTCGAGGCCTGGTTGAAGGAGCTGGATCCGGCCTATGGCATCGCTTCCGGTGGTGGCCGCATGAATATCACCATGGACCGCTATGGGGCCAACTGGGGTATGGTGGAGCTGGGCTGGAAGACCCACGTGCTGGCGGAAGGGCCGCTGTTCCCCTCGGCCACTGCGGCGGTTAAGGGACTGCGCGAGCAGCATCCCGGCGTGATCGACCAGGATCTGCCGCCCTTCGTAGTTGAGCGTGATAGCAAGGCCTTTGCGCCAATCGTGGATGGCGATTCGGTGGTGTTCTTCAATTTCCGTGGCGATCGGGCTATCGAGATCAGCAAGGCTTTTGAAGATGAAGACGTACCCTTCGAGCGCGTTCGCCGACCAAAAGTCTGCTATGCTGGCATGATGCAGTACGATGGCGATGCCGGTATTCCCAAGCGCTATCTGGTGGCGCCACCAAAGATCGATCGGACCATGGGTGAATATCTGGCGCGTAATGGTGTGCCGCAGTTTGCCTGCTCGGAGACCCAGAAGTACGGCCACGTGACCTATTTCTGGAACGGCAACCGCTCTGGGTATTTCGATAAGAATATCGAAACCTATGTCGAGGTTCCTTCGGATGTGGTGCCCTTTGAGCAGCGTCCCTGGATGAAAGCGGCAGAGATCACCGACGCCGTCATCAAGGGGCTCATCGAGACAAAACCGGCTTTCGCTCGTTTGAACTTCGCCAACGGCGATATGGTCGGCCATACTGGCATCATGCAGGCGGCGCGCATGGGCGTGGAGGCGGTGGACCTGTGTTTGGGCCGTTTGTTGCCGGTGATTGCGAAGCTGGGCGGCATCGCTCTAATCACCGCCGATCATGGTAATGCCGACGAGATGCTGGAGCACAAGAAGGGCGATCTGAAACTGGCCGATGGCAAGCCCAAGGCCAAGACCGCGCACACCTTGAATCCGGTCCCGTTGATCATCTACGATCCGGCTTTTGGCAAGGAATACGAACTGGTGCAGAACCCCCAGGCCGGCTTGGCCAATATTGCCGCCACCACCTTGAACCTGATGGGCTACCAGGCGCCGGAGAACTACGAGCAGAGTCTGGTCCGCTTTGCCTGAAGCCCATATCCGCCTGAACAAGCTGATGGCACAGCGCGGCCTGTGCAGTCGGCGCGAGGCAGATCGGGCCATGCAGGTCGGTCGGGTGCGGGTGGACGGCAAGGTCGTTCGCGAGCCCGGCCGGCAGGTGGCGGACGACGTGACCATCGAACTGCTGCCCGAGGGACCAGTGGCTTTGCCGCCGGCCCTGTTGGTGCATAAGCCGCGGGGGGTGGCCTGCGATGCTCGCGGGCTGCGCACCGTGTTGCATCCGTTACCACCCGGTTTTGACGAATACGCGGTGGCCGGACGCTTGGACCGCGACAGCCGTGGTCTGGTGGTGCTCGCGCGCGATGGCCGCATTGCTCGCGCCCTCACCGGAGATCACGGGCTGGCCAAGCGTTACCGGGTCTGGACCGAGCCAGCCGCCACCGCGCATCTGGCCCAGCGCCTGGCAGGCTTGCATGAGCTGGATGGACAGCCCTTGCGGCCAATGCAGGCGCAGTTGCGAGACAGTGCGCTGGAGATGGTTTTGCACGAGGGGCGCAAGCATCAGATTCGGCGCGCTTGTGCCCGTTTTGGTGTGCGGGTGGTGGATCTGTGCCGGATCGCCATTGGACCGTGGCAGCTCCAGGGGCTGGCGCTTGGCGATTGGAGAACCGTCGACTCTGACATCAATGCACTTGTTCAGGCCGCGCAGCGGCGCCAAGCCGAAAAGCCGTGAAAATCGAGCGCGGCGAGTACGGCTTGTCGCCCAAAACCGGTCCTTGGTCGGCCGGTCTCGCGCTTGGACGTGCTCGTCTGGGCAACCGAGCGCTCGATTCGAATTCGACCTTTGTGATGAAACCGTCGACGCTCAGCTCTCTCTTTGACCATCTGCGAAATACAGCGTATGCTTTCAGCAGAGGTCAGCCCATGTACGTGCTCGATGATCATAGCATCCTGGTCGTTGAAGACATGCAGAACCTGCGTGATTACATTGCCGATATCCTCTCGGATCTCGGTGATCACGTACAGATCGATACTGCTGCCGATGGCGTGGAAGCACTTGAGAAAATCAAGGTCAAGGGCGAGCCCTATGACCTGATCCTGTCGGACATCACCATGCCGCGCATGGATGGCGAGAGTCTGATTGAAGAGCTGGACGCCATGCATTACCAGACCGCGATCATCATGCTGACAGCCCATGGCCAGGATGATCACATCGTCCGCTGCATGAAAGCCGGCGCCTGCGATTACCTGATCAAGCCCGTTGACATGGACGAGCTGCTGGCGGCGGTCACCAACGCGCTGCAGCATGCGCCGATGCAGCGGGTCGATATGGACGTCGATTTCGACCGGGAAGGCTGGTTTGAGATCACGGCTTCCAGTGATTATTCGGTGCTGTACCGCTATCGTCGCTTCCTGAGCCTGTTGGATGCCTTCCAGTTGGCCGATCAGGATGCGGAGGAAATCCGTCTGTGCCTGGAGGAATTGGGCCGCAATGCCATCGAATGGGGCAACCGGAACGACGTCAGCAAGCGGGTCCGCTTTGGTTGTCGCATCCTGCCTTCCAAGCTGATTATCCAGATCGCCGACGAGGGCACCGGTTTCATCCCCGAAGAGATCCCCGACCCGACCGTGGATCCGCTGCAGCATCTGGAGAACCGCAAAGATCAGGGCAAGCGCATGGGCGGTTATGGCGTGCATCTGGTCCGCAATATGATGGACAAGCTGGTGTATAACGAGAAGGGCAATGTGGTGGTGGCGATCAAGTACATCAATCGCGGTGATTCCGGGCAAAGTGGAGTACATCGCGCGGTTGACGGCTCCGATAGCACGACGTTTTAACTTTTAAGGGCACCTCTATAAACTCAGGTCGAGCCAGGCGCAGACGATTTTTGGTCCT
>CAYONM010000319.1:0-3695 GCA_964405325.1 uncultured candidatus Brocadiaceae bacterium
CCAAACCAAATTCAATCTCCGAGGGACGCGTCATTCATCACAGCGGTCATGAATTTGCGATTGCGCATGGTGTTCCGCCGCATCGTGATCAGTGACGACAATCATGATGACGTTAATGGCCAGACAGAGGAGGACCAATAGCTGTCGTAACTGCTCAGGCCCATTGGGCCTGAGCAGTTACCAGCCCATCGCACGCGATGGGGCTGGCGCCGAGAGGTGGCGGGCGGATACCATCGGTTCGGACCGGGAGCCAGGAACATTCATCTGGGCACGATGTATGCCCTGCATGCATCCCAGATCTGACCATTTACGGTTTGATGACCTTGCCAAGCCACCTCCCTTTGAGCATAACATCTTGGCAGTGACGAATATCGCCCTAAGCAGCCGGGCCGTTTGAAGGAGTACGTATGCAGTACGGTCATTTCGACGACGACGCCAAAGAATATGTGATCGATCGTCCAGATACCCCGCGGTCGTGGACCAATTACCTGGGCGACACCACTTACGGCGCCCTGATTTCCGGCAATGCCAGTGGTTTCGCCTTTTATCGTTCGGGCAACCTTGGCCGGTTCCTGCGCATGCGTACTAATTCAGTGCCGTTGGATCAGCCTGGTCGCTATGTGTACCTACGCGATTTAGACCGTGCCGACGTGTGGACCAGCAGCTGGCAACCGGTCGGGAAACCGCTGGACGAATACCAGAGCACCTGTCGACACGGCACCGCCTACACCATCATCTCCAGCCGTTATCGCGGCATCGAGACCGAGGTCTGCTACTTCGTTCCCCTGGGCCAGGCTTGGGAATACTGGAAAGTCACGGTGCGCAACAGCGATAACCAGCCGCGCCGCCTGCAGCTGTTCCCCTTTGTGGAATGGTCTAGCTCCTGGAACCGTCTGCAGGATTTAGACAACCTGCAGTATTCACAGTACATCCTCGATTGCAGCTTTCACGACGGCGTTATCGAGCGAGCCCAGAACGCTGCACTGCCGGAAGATCCGAACGACTTCACCAACGACGACCAGGGCCGCTGGAACTGGATGACCCTGGCCGGCAATCCCATTGATGGCTTCGATACCGATCGATACGCCGCCATTGGTCCATACAATAGTTACGCCAATCCGCAGGTCATCATGAACGGCGCCTGCACTGGCTCCCTGGCCCAGGGTGACAATGGCGTTGGCGTTCTGCAGACTGGCATCGAACTGCAGCCGGGTGAGGAAAAGACCATCCTGGTGATGCTCGGCGTCGGCACTGCTGCCGATGGTCAGCGCATTCGCGAGGAATTTGGCAACATCGAACGTTGCGATGCCGAATTCGACAAGCTGAAGCAGCACTGGCACCAGCAGATTGGCCGCTTCGTCTGCGAAACCCCGAACGCCGAATTCAATTCCTGGGTCAACGTCTGGAACGCCTACAACTGCCTGATCACCTTCAACTGGAGCCGGGCCGCCAGTTTCGTGTACAACGGTGACCGCGACGGATTTGGCTATCGGGACACGGTCCAAGACCTGATGGCTTCCAGCTGCATCATTCCCAATGCCACCCGTGACCGCCTGCTGCTCATGATTTCTGGCCAGGAGAGCCGCGGTTCCTGCATGCCAGAAGTCAAACCCTACGCCCATCACCCCGGCCAGATGCCGCTGACGCCCTTTGAAAAACTGCGAGCCGATGACGGCATGTGGCTGCACGAAGCGGTAGCTGCCTACGTCAAGGAAACCGGCGATCTGGCATTGCTGGACGAGGTGGTGCCGTATGCCGACACGGGCAGCGATACGGTGCTGAATCATCTCAAGAAAGCGTTGGAGTTTACCTTCGCCAACCGAGGTGCCAACGGTCTGCCCTGCGGCCTCTACGCCGACTGGAACGACTGCCTGCGCATGGGCTTCAAAGGCGAGACGGTGTTTGTGGCACATCAGTTCCGTCTCAGCTGCGCCGTCTACCAAGAATTGTGTCAACGCCTGGGACGCACGGACGAAGCGACCTGGGTCCAACCGATGCTGGTCGAAATCGACGCCAAAATCGATGCCTGCTGGGAAGGTGATCGCTGGATCCGGGCGATTACCGATCAGGGCGCGACCTTCGGCGGCCAGGATGCCGCCGAAGGCAAGATTTTCCTGAATGCCCAAAGCTGGGGCGTGCTGTCCGGCGGTGCCAATCCGGAACGGGCCAAAGCCGCTTTGGATAGCGTGGATACGCATCTCTACACCGAATACGGCATTCGCGTCTGCGATCCGGGTTACGCCAACGTGCCCTGCAATGAGATCCGCGCAGTGTTGATGAATCGGGGTCAGAAGGAGAACGGCGGTATTTTCAACCATCCCCAGGGCTGGGCGGTAATGGCTGCCTGCCGTACCGGTGATGGTGATCGCGCTTGGAAATGGTACAGCGCATTCATGCCCGCCAGTTTCAACGACAAGGCCGAGGTACGGCAGGTGGAACCCTACGTCTGCTGTCAAAGCACCCACGCCCCAGCCAGCCGTCGTTTTGGCGCAGGCCGCGTCGGCTGGCTGACCGGTTGTGCCACCTGGGCCTACTGGAGCGCCACCACCCATCTCTTGGGCGTGTTGCCAGACTTCGATGGCCTACGGATCACGCCCTGCCTTCCAGCGGAGTGGGACCAGGTACGCATCGCTCGGCAATTCCGTGGCAAGCAGTTCCGTATCCACATCCGCCGGAACAGCCCAGGCAAACAGGTGCAGATCAGCCTGAACGGCACTGCCATGCCCGACAGCCTGATCCCCATCGACCAGGCCACGGATGACAACGATGTGACTGTTACCATCGGCTGACTCCGATGCCTGGATTGCAGTCTCATAAAGACACCTAGTATGCCCCGCGCATGAGTGACTGGCCTGCCGATCTCGCCATCCTGATCCCGGTCTACAACCACGGCGCCACAGTTGGCGCCGTGGTTGCCGGAGCGCTTGCCCTTGGGGCCGCCGTGCTGGTGGTCGATGATGGTTCCACTGATGACAGCGGCGAAGCAGCGCGTGCTGCTGGCGCACAGCTCATCAGCCACAAGCAAAACCACGGCAAAGCCCTGGCTCTGTTGACGGGCATGACGCGGGCGTGGCAGCTTGGTTTTGCGCGCGTGTGCACTGTCGACGCCGATGGCCAACACCCCATCGATGAGACTCCGCGCTTGAAGACTGTGAGCCAACAGTACCCGGATTGCATTGTGATCGGCCAACGGGATATGTCTGTTGCCCCTCTCTTGAATCGTATCGGCCGCTTCTGGTCCAACTGTTCCGTGTGGTCAACCTGCGGTCGCTGGCCGGGCGATTCCCAGTCCGGGCTTCGCATCTATCCACTCGAAAGCGTGCTGCGTCTGCCCCTGAAGGCCAATCACTACGCTTTTGAGATCGAAGTGCTCACTCGCGCCAGCTGGGCCGGCATCGGCCTTCGCCCCCTACCGGTCCGGGTTTTGTATCCGCGAGATCGCATCACCCATTTTGACAAGCTGCGTGACAACTGGCGAGCCTTCCGTTCTTGGGCTTATCTTCTGTTGCGCAGCTGCTGGCCACAAGCCCAACGCCTTCAGGAGCTACCGGAACGCGTCTGAAGGCTTTTCGGGTTTCACGGGAGATCGGTAAGGGCACCTCTATAAACTCAGGTCGAGCCAGGCGCAGACGATTTTTGATCCTGCCAAGGCGCTGGGGCCGAAGGAATAGCAGGGCTATTTCGAGGTTCCAGCA
>CAYONM010000320.1:0-548 GCA_964405325.1 uncultured candidatus Brocadiaceae bacterium
TCGGGATCGAACTCCACAGCCTGCCGACCATCGCCAGCAGTGGCGACGTCCTGGACTCGCTGAGTCTCTACGGCGCCGTGCGCAACGATGAACTGAACAACCACCGTCTGATCGGCGGCGACGACCCCGCCACCGCGCCCGGTCCCGGCGGCGAGATCGTCCCGACCCGTCGCATCGACATCCATTGTCTGCGCGCCGACCAGGTGGCGGTGGCTGGCGGCCCGTTCCGGGACCTGCCGGCCAGCTTCGGCGGCCTGCGGATCACGGACGATCACCAGCTGCGACTGCGGGCCCTGGACGGGGCAATGCTGTCCACCGACCAGTGACAGGAACCATCCATGCACGTGCTCCGCTCTCTCTGCCTGCTGTTGGCTGCGCTCGCGCTCAGCGCTGCCACGCCGGTGATCGAACAGCTCCAGCCTTTGCTGCCGGTCGAAACCGGGGATCCGGAAGGCCTGCTGGTCGACTGGTCCGGAACCGCCAGCGCCTGGCAGCTGGAATACAGTTTCGATCGCCGGCACTGGACCACCGCCGGCCCCGTAACCGCC
>CAYONM010000320.1:558-3692 GCA_964405325.1 uncultured candidatus Brocadiaceae bacterium
GGGGTGGAAATACTTTTCCGCCCGCCGCCCCGGCCCCCCCGCCGCCCCCCGTCCCGCCGATCCACAAGCGCTCACGGGCCTGCCGCGGGGCCGCCTGGTGTTCGTCCGCCTACGCGATGGCGCGCAGACCAGCAATGTGCAGCAGGCCCTGACGCTCGCGGCGGTGGCGACCAGCGCCGCGCCGCGCGGTCTGGTCGCACGGCTGCTGCCGGATGATCGCGTGCGGCTGCGCTGGCATGACGATCTCCTGGATGAGACCGGCTTCCAGATCCAGGTCGCGGTCGATGGCGCCGCCTTCACCACCATTGCCGAGCCGGCTGCGGCCAAGGTGAGCAGCGTGACCGGAGCGATCGATGCCAGCCAGGCCCACGTCTACCGCATCCGCGCCCTGGGCCCGGCCGGCGCCGGCCCCTGGTCGGAGGCGGTGCCGTTGCTGATCACCGGCGACTACCAGGTCGCCCTGCTCGCCGGACAGCGCTACCTGCAGGCCCACCATCGCCAGGTCGATACCAGCCTGCCAGTACCCAGTGGCCTGAGCGGAACGACGCTGGATAGCAGCAGCCTCCGCCTGCACTGGCAGCCGCTCAGCGGCAGTCACAACCAGATCATGATCGCCTGCTCCTGGGATGGCGAGCGCTTCATGGAGGTGGACCGGGTGCCCGGCGACAGCAGCTCGTATCTCCACGAGCAACTGCTGCTGCCCGGCCGCAGCCGCAGCTATCGTCTGTTCAGCCTCTCTGGCAGCACCTTCTCCGCCGGCAGCACGACGGTGACGCTCACTCCCCCCGCCTACGATCCGCAACTGGCCGCTCCGGCGGACCTGGAGGTGGCGATCGATGGCGATGACAAGCAGCTCTCCTGGACCGCCTCCGCCGAGGCCAGCGACGGTTACCGCATCGAATACGCCGCTATCTCAGACGCCCGTTTTTCGCTGCTGACGACCGTCGCGGCCGGCACCACCAGCTACCGGCATGCCGTCAGCTACGACGGCTATCGCTATCGCGTGCTCTCGCAGCGCGATGGAGCCTGGTCGCGGCCGGCGGGGCCGGTCCAGGTCGCCCCGGCCGCCGCCCGGCTCAGCCCAGGCATCGACAGCATCGAAGCCCTCGCAGCCACCACCGTGCAGCTCACCTGGAGCCTGCCGACCACGAGCGCCCACAACGGTGTCCTCATCCAGCGGGCCCAGGTCGGGAGCGAGGTTTTCCGGGCCGTCGGCTGGGTCGATGACCAGGCCACCAGCTTCTTGGATCGTCGCGCCCGAGCGGAAACGGCCTACCGCTATCGCCTGCTGATCACCGACTACATCAAGCCCTGGGACAGCGGACCGGAACAGCAGATCCAGACGCCGGTACACAGCACCGCGCCGGTGGCACCGGATCAGCTGACCGGATCCGGCGTCGCTGACAACCAGATCGCCCTGCGCTGGCGCGACCGCGCCGACAATGAGACCGCCTATCTCGTGCAGCGGGCCAGTCCCAGTGGCAGCTTCAGCACCATAGCGACGCTTCCGGCCGATTGCGCAAGCCATCACGATGTGGTCCCCGGCACTGGCACCTGGCGTTATCGCATTCAAGCCAGCAATGACCACGGTGGCCGCAACTCCAGCATCATCAGCGTCGACACCGCCAGCGGCCAGGCCACGGTGAGCGTCGAACTGATCAGCAACAGCGACACCAGACGCCTGCTGGTCACCGGCAGCGAGGCCAGCGACACCCTGGTTTTGCGCCAGACCGGCGACACGGTCACGATCGACAACCATGGTACCACCATCGGCTCTGCCACCGATCTGGATGAAATCGAGATCCGCTGCGGCAGTGGTGCCGATAACGTGAGCCTGGCCGCCAGTCTGCAGGTGCGTTGTCTGATCTACGCTGGCGACGGCGCCGACAACGTGCGTCATCTGGGCCCCGGACGCGCCATCATCGTCTTGGTGGGCGGTGGCGCCGATGTCGGTGGCGGCGGCGACGGCACCAGCCTCTGGATGGATACCGCCGATCAGCTCGACAGCAGCGTCGGCAGCCCCGGTACCGTCCGGCGCATCGACCGCTTCCATCAGCCATGGAGCCAGGATCCGAGCCACACCGATCATGTCGGTCTGGAGCCGCGCGGCGAGACCTGGGATGATCCCGGTTTCTGGGCCGATCAGAGTCACAGCCGCTACCCCGAGGCCCCGCTCTTCCCTCCCCATGGTCCGGTCGCCCTCGACGTCAACCAGGGCGAGAGCCAGATCTGTGGCGACAGCAGTTTTTATGCCTCGTTGGCTGACATGGCCCCGCGGCAGTTGGAAGACGCCCTCTGCGATCTCGGCGACGGCACCTATGCCATGGCCTTCGGCCCTGGCCAGGAACGCTTCGCCCGCTTCGACGGCAGCCTGAATCCGGATCGCTGGTCGGAACCGGGAGCGAACGGCAGCCTCTGGTGGCCCCTGCTGGAAAAGGGCATTTTCGCCTTCGAACTGCCCTATCCCAGCGACCGCAGCCGGCAGCAGCGCGCCCTGGACCTGCAGCAGGATGGTCAGGAGCTCTTCGCGCTCGTCACTGCGGCCCTGGCCGATGGCCATCTGGTCAAGGTGCGCTCCACCGGTGACACCGTCCTGAACGCCCCCTTCGTCCGTCAAGGCCATGCCTACAGCGTGCTCGAGGCCTTCCGCCGCGCCGATGGCAGCCCGCGCTTCATCCTGCGCAATCCCTACGGCCGCAGCGCCACCAGCTACAACCATGAATGGGTCATGCCGCTGCGCCGGGAAGGCTTCATCGAGGTGGGCCTGGACGAACTCCAAAGCAACTGCGCCTACGGCACCATCAGCAGACCGAGCCTCGATGAGGACCCCGACGAGCCACCGGTCATGATACGCCTGATCGGCATCGAGGTCAGCCCTGGCAGCGAAACCGTGCTGCTGGACGACGAACAGGAACAGCCCACCCCGGCATGCTTCCAGACCACCAGACCAGACGACCACTGGTTGCGGTTCAGGCCGGATGGCTCCGGCTGAAACACGCGCCCCGGGGGCCAGGGCCGCGCAAAAGTAGAAACGCAAACGTAGAAATGGGCCACGCATACTCCCATCACATAGCAACGGGCCACGCATACTCCCATTGCCTATCACGACTTACAACTAGGATCCCTCCATGCCA
>CAYONM010000321.1:0-3638 GCA_964405325.1 uncultured candidatus Brocadiaceae bacterium
GAGCAAGGTCCGACCGAGGCCGTGGGACCGGAGCCCGGCTGGCGGGTGCGACGGATGTCGCGAGGAGGCAACGCCCCCTTCCCAGGAACTCACGTCGCCACCGTGTCGATTGGACATGGAAGTATCAGATATGCTGCCAAAAAGACCATGCGCCCGGAAGCAGGAGTTCCTGGCCCTTCGCAGCCGGCCCGCAGGGCCGGCGGGGGCTCTGAGGCAAGAGCCATGTATGCGAAACTTTCATATTGAAGGCGACGACATGCCCGTGTTGGGCCTTTGGGTTCCGGACGGCGCCTGGTATTTCAAACGCCATAGGAGGACAAGCAGATGACCAGCTGCATCATGGAAGCTCCCACCCGTGCCGCCCTCGATGCCCAGTCCCTGAAGCGTCTGGACGCGTGGTGGCGGGCATCGAATTATCTTGCCGCCGGGCAGATCTTCCTGCAGGACAATCCGTTGCTGACCCGGCCCTTGGTGCCGGAAGACATCAAGCCGAGGCTGCTCGGGCACTGGGGAACCACGCCCGGTCTCAATCTGATCTACACGCATCTCAACCGGATCATCGTGCAGCGGGACCGGCCGGTGCTCGCCATCACCGGTCCCGGGCATGGCGGACCGGCGGTGATGGCGCAAGGCTGGCTGGAGGGCACCTATCAGGAATTGCATCCGGAGATCTCCAACGATCTTGACGGCCTGCGGCAGCTGCTGCGACAGTTCAGTTTTCCCGGCGGCGTGCCCAGTCACGCCGCGCCGGAGGTGCCCGGTTCCATCCACGAAGGCGGCGAACTGGGCTATGCCCTGCTGCATGCCTTTGGGGCGGCTTTGGATAATCCGGAGCTCCTGGTGGCCTGCATCATCGGTGACGGCGAAGCCGAGACCGGGCCGCTGGCAGGCAGCTGGCACAGCAACAAATTCCTGGATCCGGCCGGCGATGGCGCGGTCCTGCCCATCCTGCATCTCAACGGCTACAAGATTGCCAATCCCACCCTATTGGCGCGCATGCCGGAAGCGGAATTGGAGCAACTCCTGCGCGGTTACGGGTATCGTCCCTTGCTGGTGGCGGGTGATCAGCCGGAAACGGTGCATCAGGCCATGGCCGCCGCCCTGGAGGATGCCTGCGACGCCATCGACGGCATTCAGCGGCGTGCTGGGGAGGAAGGCGATCGCAGTCGTCCGGAATGGCCCATGATCGTACTGCGCACGCCCAAGGGCTGGACCGGCCCGAAGGACGTTGATGGCAAACCCTGCGAAGGCAATTTCCGCAGTCATCAGGTGCCGCTGAAGCATGTCCGGGATAACGACGAGCATCGTAAAAAGCTGGAAAGCTGGTTGCGATCTTATCGACCCGAGGAACTGTTCGGCGCCGACGGCCGCCCGGTGGATTGGCTGTGTGCGGAGATGCCGCGCGGCGAACGTCGCCTGGGCGCCACGCCCTATGCCAACGGCGGCAAGGATCCGGAGGTCCTCCGGCTCCCGGACATCCACCATCAGGCCCTGGAGCTACCGCGACCCGGTGCGGTGGTGGACCAGGCCACCGCGCGCCTGGGAGCCTGGCTGCGGGAGGTGATGCGGGCCAATGAGGATCGTCGTCACTTCCTGGTCGTCAGTCCCGATGAGCTCAGCTCGAATCGCCTGGATGCGCTCTTCGAGGTGACCCGCCGCCGCTGGCTGGAGGGCGTACAAGAGGGGGACGAGCATCTGGCGCCGAATGGGCGTGTGCTGGAGGTCCTGTCTGAGCACATGTGCCAGGGCTGGCTGGAGGGCTATACGCTCACCGGCCGGCACGGCCTTTTCGCCTGTTACGAAGCCTTCATCCACATCGTCGATTCCATGTTCAACCAGCACGCCAAGTGGCTGGGCACGGCACGGCAGGTGCCGTGGCGGCGTTCGGTGCCGAGTTTCAATTACCTGCTGTCGTCCCTGGTCTGGCGCCAGGACCACAACGGTTTCACCCATCAGGATCCGGGTTTCTTGGATGTGGTGATGAACAAGAAGCCCGCTGTGACGAGGGTCTATCTGCCGCCGGATGCCAACAGCCTGCTGGCGGTGGCGCAGCACTGCCTGCAGAGCCGCAACTGCATCAACGTGATGGTGGCTGGCAAACAACCGCAACCGCAGTGGCTGGACATCGATCAGGCCATCGCGCATTGTCGGGCCGGCATCGGCTTGTGGGAATGGGCCAGCAATGATGACGGCGAGCCGGATGTGGTCATGGCCTGCGCCGGCGATCAGCCCACCATCGAAACCCTGGCGGCGGTGGATCTGCTACGATATCACCTCCCGGAATTGAAGGTGCGGGTGGTGAACGTGGTCGACCTGATGACCCTGCAACCGGCGGAGGAGCATCCGCACGGTTTGAGCGACCGCGATTTCGACAGTCTGTTCACCACCAAGGTGCCGATCATCTTCGCCTTCCACGGTTATCCCTGGCTGATCCATCGCATGAGCTATCGGCGCGCCGGCCACCGCAATTTGCACGTGCGCGGTTACAAGGAGGAGGGCACCACCACAACGCCCTTCGACATGGTAGTACGCAATCAGCTGGATCGTTTCAACCTGGTGCGCGACGTCATCGAGCGAGTTCCCGGCCTCGGCAGCCGCGCCGCCCGCGCCAAGCAGGCCATGCGCGATGCCCTGATCCGCCATCACGATTGGATCCGCGCCCACGGCGAGGATATGCCGGAGGTGACCGGCTGGCAGTGGGATCGGGAGTGACCCCGCAAGCGGGCTCGATTTGGCAATATCAGGAAGCGGTTAAAGGGCGGAAGGGAATGAATCGAGCATGAATCTGATTTGGGAGATCGATTGGCAGCTGTTGGTGCTGGTCGCCGTGGCGCTCGGTTGTGGCGCCGTGCTTGGCAGCGAGCGGGAGATCCGTGATCATCCGGCCGGACTGCGCACCATCATGCTGATTTCAGCCGGTAGCTGTCTGTTCATACAGATCGGGGTGATCATCGCCCGGGAATTGGGGTGGCCGGATGATGTCACCCGGATCGATCCCGGACGTATCCCATCGTATGTGGTGGCTGGCATCGGCTTTCTTGGTGCTGGGCCGATCATCGCCCATCGTGGTCGGGTGCGCGGCCTGACCACCGCCGCTACCATCTGGCTGGCGGCGGGGATCGGCATGCTGGTGGGCCTGCGTCAGGTCGCCACGGGACTCATGCTGACCCTGGCGGTGACGGCGCTCCTGTTCGTGCTGCGGCCGGTCAGCCATGCCTTGAACCAGCGCGGCAAATGGCGTGAGCTCTGGCTCTGCAGCCCGGATGACGAATTGCAGCGTCGCATCCTGCAGCATTATTTTGATGCCTACCCGGCCGAGGTGCATCTGGAAGGCATCGATCATGACGGCCAAGAAGCCATCGTTGTGCATTATCGCGAAGACAGCCATGGCACCCACGATATGCTCAAGGGCCTCGCCGATTTGCCAGTCGAGATCATTCCGTCGGAGACGGCGCGAGAGGACTCTGAGCGTTGGCCTCATCCGAGAGCGAGTCGTTGATCAGCTCCAGAATGTGATTGTGCAGCAGAAAGTCGTTCAGAGGTAGGAGTAGAGTCGTGCCGGCCGCCAGCAGCCATTGATCCTGTCCGTAGATCAGCCAGCGCGCTCAGGTTGCCGATCCAGGCGAAGACGATAAACC
>CAYONM010000322.1:0-3620 GCA_964405325.1 uncultured candidatus Brocadiaceae bacterium
ATCGACAAAATCTCTGCGCGATCTGCTACCTTTATTTCTTTCCGCACCCTAAGCGTACAGAAGCACGGCTCTGATCGGCAAGAGCTTTGATTTTCGATGTCGAGGCTCTGCAGTATCCGGCATTTGGTATATGGGCTGATGTGGATACGGCAGGTGTTTATTATTCAGCTGCTCGGGCAACTGCTCGCCCGGACCACCAGGATCGGATCCAGTGTCTGCACCGCCGGCAGTGTGTTGTCGGATAATCTGGCGACGGCGGCACGGCCGGTTTCCAGCAGCATATGGCTGATGCTGCTCAGCGCTGGGACTGCCAGGGTGGCGTGCAGGTCATCGAAGCCGATCACCGCGCAGTCGTGGGGTACCGCGATACCATGCTGTTGCAGTGCTGCCAGGGCACCGATGCCGGTCAGGTCGTTGTAGCAGCAGATGGCATCGCAGCGTTTGCCGGTGTGCAGGAAGTCGTTCAGACACTGTCTGGCGCTGCTGATTTCAGCAACATGACTGTCGTGGTCGCGCCGATGTGAGCTGCTATAGGCAATACGCCGGCAGCGGATGTCATACAACTGAGCGTTTTTCTTGATCTGGCACCAACGGCTTTGATCGGCCGGGTTGTCGCTCAGGCCGATCCACAACAGCTGGCGGCGGCCGTGTGCGGCCAGGTGTTCAACCGCGGCTTGGATGCCCGCGGCTTCGTTCAACAGTACCGCTGGCAGCTGCTGGTTGTGGCGATGCAGTAGTTGCACCGCCGGGGTATCGGTGTCCAGCTGGCTGCTGTCGGCTCCGGCGGGCAGCAACAGGCCATCGACCCGCCCCTCCAGTAGGAAGCGGCCCACTTCGTGCCGGTGTTCGCCGCCGATGATCACCGAATGCAGTCCGGCTTCGCGTACCGCCTGGTCCATCGCTGCGACCACGCGGGCCATGAAGTCGCCATGGTAGTCGCTGCTGGCGGCAACGATGCCGACGGCTTGGCTGCGGCCGGATTGCAGGGCTCTTGCCAGGTAGCTGCCTTGGTAGCCCAGGCGCTTGGCGGTGCGCTCCACCAGTTCGCGGGTGTTGTCGGAAAAGCGTTCCCAGTCTTTGGCCCGGTTGATCAGCTTGCTGACGGTGGCGATGCTGACTCCGGCCTCGCGAGCGACATCTCTCAGGCTGACCATGATGGCAGTCTCGGGTGCTGGTCGGGTCAAGGCAAGTCAGTGACCGCGGTAGGCCGAGGGGCTCAGCCCGGTGTGTCGCTTGAACTGTTTGCTGAAGCTGAAGGCGTCGGGGTAGCCCAGGTGCTGAGCGACCGATACGACACTTTGTTGTGGGTCCATCAGCAGAATGCGGGCCTGGTCCAGGCGTTGCCGGATGCGCCAGCGGCTGGGGGTGCTGCCGAGGTGACGCTTGAACCACAGGCGAAAGCCGTCGGCGCTCAGGTCCAGTTCAGCCGCGATCTGGGCGACGGTCTTGGGGCCGCGTAACGCTGTTTGCGCATGTTGCAGGCGGTGATCGTGCTGGTGGCGATCGGCCTGATACAGCAATTGGAACAGGCTGGCCAGGGCTGCCAGGCTGGCGGCGGGTTCGAGCGGGGGCGAGGCTTGGCAGAGGCGGGCGATGTGGCTCAGCAGGCGTGGGTCCAGGCCGGGGTGGTACAGCCGGCGTACCGGATCGATCAGTCCGAGGGCGCGGAGGTGCTCGAAGCTGCCGAGATCGAGCAGGATGAAGAATTCCAGCCAGCGATCATCTTGCACGCGATGCAGGTGGTGCGCCTGGCCTGGATAGCGGACAAAGAGCTGGCCCGGATCCAGGGTCAGATTCCGGTTTCCGACCATGCTGATCTGGGCCTGACCGCGTAGCACGAAGAGCCAGCGGTAATCCGGCCAGCCGGGGCTGTCGGCCTCCGGCTGACAACGTGCCGGTCCAATCAGGCCACAGCGAAACAACCCATGGTCGAAATCCTCACGGCCTGCTCTGGCCAGGGCCTGGAGATTGTGCTGGCTCATGTCGCCAGGGTGATTACGGATTCTGACATGCCAGGCGGAATTGACCATGGCTGGCCAGTTGGTGCTGGCTAAGCTGGTGGGTCTGACAAGGAGTCTGATTATGGCCAAACCCAATATCCTGATCTTCATGACCGACCAGCAGCGTGGCGCCACCGTGTTGCCCGAGCATCCGGCCAAGACGCCGGTTTTGGACCGTTTTCGCCAGCGCGCAGCGACCTTCGACCGGGCGCGTTGCCCGGCACCGCATTGCTGTCCTTCGCGCGCCACGTTCTTCACCGGTCTGTTTCCCAGCCAGCATGGGGTTTGGAACAACGTATCGGTACAGAATGCGCACTCCCGGGGGCTGAATCCGGGCATCCGGCTGTGGAACCAGGCGCTGCAGGAGCAGGCTCGTTACGTCTGTGGCTTCAGTGGCAAATGGCACGTGGATTACGACCGTGGTCCCAAGGATTTCGGTTGGCAGGAGTTGTCGGTCACCGCTGGGGTGCAGCCGACGCCAGATGCCTACATGGGCTTGAACTGGCAGAGCTACCGCGAACTGAAACGCGATGGTGCCTACGATCAGCCGCAGCAGCGGGGAGAGAGCATGGCTCTGCGCGATCACTGGGGTGATTACAGTCATTACGGCATCAACGAGAATCCCTTTGGTGATCAGCAGCAGGTGGACGCCGGACTCACCTTCATCGACCAGCAGAAGGATCAGACCGATCCCTGGTGTTTGTATGTCGGTACTCTGGGGCCGCATGATCCCTATGTGGTGCCGCAGCGTTTTCTGGACATGTACGACATCGATGACATCCAGTTGCCGCCGAATTTCCACGACAGTCTGAGCGATAAGCCCAATCTTTATAAGCGGACTCGGCAGGCCTTCGATCAGCTGAGCGAGCAGGAGCATCGTGAAGCAATCCGCCGCTATCTGGCCTTTTGCAGCTACGAAGACAGCTTGTTTGGCCAATTGTTGGAGCGTTTGGCGGCCAGTGGTCAGGCGGACAATACCATTGTCATCTATACCTCTGATCACGGCGACTATCTGGGTGAACACGGCCTGTGGTGCAAGGGACTGCCGTGTTTCGATGGGGCCTACGATATTCCACTGATGATTCATGTTCCTGGCCAGACAGCGGAGTCTCGTTGCAGCGAGTTTGTCGGTTTGCAGGACTTGGGCCACACCATCTGCGAATTAGCCGGGGTGGATTACGCTCCCGAGTATTCCAGCGGTGTCAGTCTGGTGCCCTTCCTGCGCGGTGAGCAGCCGAGCGATTGGCGCGATTGCTGGTACACCCAATCCAACGGCAACGAGCAGTTTGGCATCCAGCGCAGTATCACCACATGCGACTGGAAATACGTCCACAACGGTTTTGATTTCGATGAGTTGTACGATCTGCAGAACGATCCGCACCAGCTGTGCAATCTCGATGGCGATGCCCGTTACGACGAGATCAAAAAACAGCTTTGCGCCCGGCTGTGGTCTTTGGGTTACCGACATCAGGATCAGAACATCAACAGCTATATCATGGTCGCCTTCGCCCCGGTGGGACCGGGTGCGGCCTTTGACCGGAATGGTGAGCCGTTGCCGTAAAGCCGTTTTCAGCATGCCGGCAAGGTACCAAAGTCGAATCAAAGCAATGTAATCAAGGG
>CAYONM010000323.1:0-3618 GCA_964405325.1 uncultured candidatus Brocadiaceae bacterium
CGACACCCTGCTGGTGGACAAGACCGGCACGCTCACCCGTGGCGAGCCCCGGCTGACCGATCTCGCCGCCGTCGAGGGCGTGGAGGAGGACGAAGTGCTGCGCCTGGCGGCCAGCCTCGAGCGCTCCTCCAAGCATCATATCGCCCGCGCCATCGTCGATGCCGCCCAGCAGCGCGAGCTGTCCTTGGCGTCGTCCTCCGATTTCGACAGCAGCACTGGCGCCGGCATCAGCGGTAGCGCGGTATTCCGGCACGGTGACATCCAGCACGTAGGTGCCGTTGGTCATGCTCTGGATGTAGACCTTGTCGTCACCGGCGAAGGTGGGGCCGTAGATCACGTTCCGTTCCAGCTCCTCCAACTCCTGCTCGAAGATCACGTCACCGGTGGCGGGATCCAGACAACCGATGCATTGCGCCGTTTTCGGCCGCACGCCGCCGTAGACGCCGTAATACAGGCGGTTCTTGTAGAAAACCGGCGAAACCAGGGCCGAGCCACGACGCTCGTGCTGAACATGTGCGCCTGGTACGAGGACCGCCCCATGGTCCTGCCCTTCGAAGGAGAGCGCTCATGAACACGCGCCCAAATATTCTGCTGATCATCGCCGATCAGTGGAACGCGCGCAGTGCCGATGGCCTGTAGCGCGGCGACGATCGCCCCCAGACCCCGGCCTTGTCGGGGCTGGCAGCAGAGGGCTGCAGCTTCACCAGCTGCAGCAGCCCCTTTCCGGTGTGCACCCCGGCCCGGGCCAGTCTGTTCTCCGGTTGCCTGCCCAGCCGCACGCGGGTGGTGGGCAATACCGTCCCCCAGGAGCCGGGGGCCACGACTCCCATCAGCGTGCCACGGCTGGGCGACAACTAGCGCGAAGCCGGCTACGAGACCGGCTATTTCGGCAAGGACCACAGCGCCGGCCTGGCCTCCGGCTTCGACGACCGCGGCAGCTATACCTACGAAGGCGCTGGCTATCTGACCTGCGGCTGGAAATACATCCGAGTGGAAACCAACGCGGTGCACGAGGCCCTGTTCGACCTGCGGACGGACCCCGGCGAGACCAGGAATCTGGTAGCGGAGGCCGAGGCCGCGGCAGGCCTGAGCGAAGCCCGCGAACGCTTGCACGCACACCATGCCGCCAGCGGCGTGGATATCGCCCAGACGCAGGCCTATCGCCAGCGCTGGTTCAGCTGAGTCCCCGGGCTCGAGGCGGCGAGATCCTGGGCCGCGACACGCGGATCGAGACCGGAGTCGAGATAACTGCTGGTGGGCTGCGGGTCGGCAGCGATATCGCTCAGCTGGTCAAGGCTGATGCCGCGACGTATCTGGTATTCGACGGTTTTCGGCATGGGGCTCCAGCTCAGCATGATGCCGTGATGGTACAAGCCAGGCTTCCGTCACACGCCGACGGCAATACCCTTGGTGAGTATGTCCTTGGCACTGGCATCCTGAGCCTCGGTGAGATACGGGATACCGGTTTCGGCCGCGGTCTCGCGGTTCCCAGCCAACAAATCACTCCGATCAATGTGATCAAGACGGAATTTCCGCGCTCCGGCCATGAATTGCTGCAGACCACACGATAACTTGTCGCAATAACCGTACATGGCAATGGCACCGAAGGGGATGTTCTTCATCTCTGACTCGCCAACCTTCGCGCTGACGGCTTCCCAGCCGGCGAGGATCTCTTCAGGGAAGGCTCCCAGCGCTGTGATATGTGCAGGCAACTGCTCCCAATGGCCATTCAATTCGCCGCGTTTCTCTGGTTTGAATACGCCTTCGATATTGCTACCGAGGAAGCCTGGGATCATCGGTGCACGACCCATGCAGACCAACTTGGTATACGGAGCACCAAGGGCCAAGGCTTTGAAGATGTGGTCTTCGCGCGCAAACCCACCGGCCAGGCTGATATCCGGAACAGTCAGACCCTGCTGCTCCAACAAGCGGCAGTATTCGTAGGTTTTCGCGTGCAGGGGCAGCGATGGGACGCCCCAGTGATCCATCATATTCCAAGGACTCATGCCGGTACCACCACCGGATCCATCAATGGTCAGCAGATCGAGCTCGGCTTCGGCAGCAAAGCGGATGCTCATAGCCAGAGCTTCCATGCCATAAGCGCCTGTCTTCAAAGAAATACGCTTGAAGCCGAGACTGCGCAATCGTTCAACCTCGACCATGAAGGCCTCGTGCACAGCACCCACGCTGCCGCAATCGGTGCCCCCCAGGCGACTGTGACGGGCAAAGCTGGTTATGGCGTGATGCTTGAAGGCTTTTTCTACCACCGGATCAAGGGGATCGGGATCCACGACATACCCACGTTTTTTCAGAAACTTGGCATATTCCAGATCGGTCACCTGGATCTCGCCACCAATGTCCTTGGCGCCCTGACCCCACTTCAATTCCAGGATGATCTTGTTGCCATAGCGCTCAGCAAGAAATTCGGCAACACCGTTACGCGTATCCTCTACGTTCATCTGCACGATGATGGCACCGTTGCCATCGTGATAGCGCAGGAAGGTATCGATGCGACGCTCCAGTTCGGGTGCGGAGGTGATCCGACCATCGGCCACCTTCGAATTGCGGTCGACTCCGACGACGTTCTCGCCAACGACGATGGGAAAACCGCACAAAGCCGCACCAATGGCAAAGCTATCCCAGTACTTGGCCGCGATGAAAGTGGACCCCAGGGCTCCGGTCATGATCGGCACCCGGCAAGGCGTGCTGATCTCGCCGCCAAAACTGGTGCTGACGTCAACATTCGGAAAGACGCAGTCGTCGGCGTTATCGCTGAGCCCCTCGGCCAGGCCTTGGGCGCCATAGGCATAGCCCTGGATGCGCAAGGCATGATAGCCGACACCGCTGGCATCGATATTGGCAGATCCCGCCGTGGTATTTCCGAAGTCTCGTGGATACAACAGCTTACGACCGACCAAGCTGGACAGCCAAGTTTCGCATTTGCCCTTGCAGTCGGCCCGGCACAGCGTGCACAGTCCTGATTCACAGGGGTTGCCGCGATTGGCCGTCCCCAGGGCATCGTTGGTCTTACTGACATTAAGCATGTTCTGTCTCCCAGTGTGGTGTGTCAGGAGGTTTTATGAAAGCAAACCACCATTGCTGCTCTGAACGTAAGACAAGACGCTAGTGACATTTTTGTCGCTTGCTGAGTATAACACTCCGCCAGCTGGACCACCCGAGAAGACCGGTCGTGTTTTTACACAAACCGGGCGCCGCCCGGAACCCAAGGTTCAATCGTATCGGTCGGCGCCCGGTTTTTGCTCTTACATCGAGGGGCAAGCCCCTCGGACCCCGAAGCTGAGCCCGCAAAAAACAACTTTTCTACTCGAAGTTTTTGCGAGCTCAGATTCTACATGGTCGACCGCTTCCAATCAACGCCGGCCATCACCGAACAGATCCACCGGGGTTATTCCTCTCATCTCCTGCGCTATGATCAGCAAGCGCTGGGCTACCTGGCTCTGGTCCCGGATCCCGCCACCACGCGCAAGCTCTACCTGCAACAGAACGTCCGCGGCTGTGGCCTGAGTAAGCGGCTGCTGGATCACGCAATCGACCCGACTCGGGCCAGCGCTGGCACGAGTCTCTGGCTAAGCGTCAATCGACAGAATCATTCCACGA
>CAYONM010000324.1:0-3615 GCA_964405325.1 uncultured candidatus Brocadiaceae bacterium
CCGTGACCGGTATTCTCGGTTCGTTCAAAGCCGAATTCGGTCTGAACGATTATCTACGACTGCTCGATAGCACTGGTCGCCAGATCCGAAGTGGCAAGCGCGGCAGCATTCCGGCCGACTGCGCGGCCATTCTTGATCGATTGCACTGCGATCACGACGAATGGCTGCAAACCATGAGCACACCGCAAAGCCTACTGGGAGCGGTACTCGGACAGGCCGATGCACGGCAAAAGGAAATTCGACGACGATGCCGGAAGTGGTTTCAGGTTCGCTGTCCCCTGTTTGCCTGACACGCTGACTCGACCCAGCGACAGATTCGCCGAGTCCCTATGCCAATTATGATCGAACATGGTCCCAGCACCTGGGCGTAAGCCCTGATGTGCACGCGTGTCGGCTCGGCAAACAATCAGCAAGATTTCGTACTGGCTAAAGATGGAAACATAATCCCATAAACAGAATGGGCGGGAGGGCTAAGACTCGCAGACTTATATACGCCTGTCCCTACCTCTACCCCTACCTCTACCCGCAGACTTATATACGCCTGTCCCTACCTCCTCCTACCTCCTACCTATCTTACCTATCAGCCCATGCTCCGACTCCCAGCAGATGATAGAGCGCTGGCATGTCGATGGCCTCACGAATGGCATCGGCCAGACGGTCGAGTCCCGCTTCCAGATCGTAATGCGGTCGATCTGAAAGCGGCGCCAGTCCGGTCGATGCCCGCAACCGGTTCAACAGATCATGCCGGAAATCATCATTATCGAACAGGCCGTGCAGATAACAGCCGCGCACCCCGCCGGCGCCGGCACCCAGACAGCGACCGTCAGATGTTGTCAACCATGGCGTCGTTTGACCCCAATCGGTACAACCATGATGGATTTCATACCCCTGCAGCTCGCGGCCATCGCTGTCGCGCGCGCTGCTCAGGCAGCGGGTCTTGGCGGGTGCCAAGGTCGTACACCAGGGATACATGCCCAGGCAGCCCACGACCTCCGGCTGCCCCTCCAGACCATGCGGATCGGCAATGCTGGCGCCGAGCATCTGCATGCCGCCGCAAATGCCGATCACTTCCACGCCACGTGCCGCAGCTTGGGTCACGGCGTTGTCCAGACCGCTCCGGCGCAGCCACTGCAGATCGCTGATCACGGCCTTGCTGCCGGGAATGATCAGCAGCTGGCAACCCTGAATCTGCGCCGGCTCATGAATGAGCCGCAGCTCGCAGTCGGGTTCGCCGGCCAGGGGATCCAGGTCGCTGGCGTTGGCCAGATGCGGCAGGGCGATGACGCCGATGCGCAGCACCGTCTCGGAGTGATGCGGCCAACCGCTGCTCAGGCCCAGACTGTCCTCTTCCGGCAACCCATGCCTGCCAAGGTGACGCAGCACGCCCAGCACCGGCACGCCGGTGCGGCGCTGCAGCCAGGCATGCGCCGGTTCCAGCAGACTGGCGTCGCCACGAAATTTATTGATCACGAAACCGGCCAGCAGAGCGCGTTCCGCCGGGGTGAAGGTCTCGCAGTGCCCGGCCAAGGACGCGTACACGCCACCGCGGTCGATATCGCCCACCAGCAACACCCGCGCCCGTGCATGCGCGGCCATGACCATGTTGACGAAATCCTTGCCGCGCAGATTCACTTCACCGGGCGAACCGGCCCCCTCCACAAGCATGATCTCGTGTTCGGCAGCCAGATTGTCATAAGCGGAAAGTGCAACCGCCTGGGCCTCGCGCTTCATGGCATGGTAGCCGTGCACGTCGGTGCAACCCCGCGCCTGGCCCATCAGCACCACCTGGCAACCGCGTTCGCCAGTGGGCTTGAGCAGCACCGGATTCATGCGCACATCCGGCTCCAGCCGACAGGCCTGCGCCTGCAGCATCTGCGCCCGCCCGATCTCCAGACCATCGCGGGTGACGCCGGCGTTGTTGGCCATGTTCTGCGCCTTGAAGGGCGCCACATCGAAGCCGTCCTGCAGCATGATCCGGCAGATACCGGCGGTCAGCAGGCTCTTGCCGGCATCGGAGGAACAGCCCTGCAGCATGAGTGCCGGCGTCCGGCGCGGACGCCGCAGGTCTGGCGCACCACCCAGCACCTGCCGCAAGGCGTGCAGACAGCGTTCGTTCTCCTCGGGCCGGCGCACGGCGATGCGCAACCACGCGGGCCCCAGGCCACCGATGCCGGCGCCGCTACGCAGGGCCACGCCTTGGCGCAGACAGGCACTCGCGACGGTGTCGGCATCGTGCTGCACGGGCAGTTTCAGCAGATGCCAATTGGCCTGTCCCGGCAGCACCTGGCAGCCCGGCAGCAGCGCCAGATCCCGCGCGCATTGCGCACGCCACTGCCGCAGCTGCTCCCGGCTTTCCTCGAGATACTGCTGATCGTACAGACAGGCGCTGGCCACCGCCTGCTCCAGGGTTCCCAATTCCCAGCACGGCCGGTCCTGCCGCAATAACTGGAGCAACGATTCCGCGCCGATGGCCAGACCGACACGTAGGCCCGGAATCGCGAAGCACTTGCTCAGACTGCGCAGGACCAACAGGTTGCGTCGCTCCGGATCGACAAAGCTGGGCGCATCATCGCAGAGTTCGATAAAGGCCTCATCGATGACAAAAATGACGTCTTTATTGTCATCCATGATCCAGCGCAGCGGCTCCGGCTCTAGCAGGCGTCCATTGGGGTTGCCCGGATGTCCGAGCAGCACCATATCGCCCGGCCGTATCGCCTGGGCCACGGCCTGCATATCATAGGCGAAGCTCTGCGCCAGGTCGGCCGGCAAGCGCAGCACGGAACAAACGCCAGCCGCTTGCTCATATCCGCCATAGCAGGGCGTCGGCAGAACCAGGCGCTGAGCGGCGAGCGCCTGCGGCAGGCGGCGGATCAACGACTCGGTACCGGGACAGGGCAGAACCGCCTCGACCGCGCAGCAGAAGCGCTCGCTGGCCGCGTGCAGCAGCTCGCGCTCATGCGGATCGGGATAATGCTGCAGGGCATCGCTGGCCCGCGCCAGGACATCGCGCAGCCATAAGGGGGGCCCATAGGGATTGATGCTGGCGGAACAATCCAGCAGCGCATCTGGCGCACAGCCGGCACGCTCGGCCAGACTCAGGATATCGCCGCCGTGCAGCATGGGCCGGTCCGCTAAGACTGCTTTGCCCGGAGAGCCAGCGGTTGTCGGAATACCCGGAACCACCTGTCTGCCGAGTCGCCGACCCCAGTCCGCGAGGGTGGCGAATCCAAGGCATCGCAGTCAGGTATTCTGACTTCCAGATCGATCTTCACCCGCTCCTTCCCAGCCTGTTGGCCAGTGGATGCATGCGGACGTCGTCCCCGGTTACAGCGGCGGGACCGTCACGGATTTGCACCGTGTTCCCTGAACTCTGCGATAACCATGGCACCTACAGGGGTCGACACCGAAAAGCAAGCGAGGACACCGGCACGGGCCGGAAAGCAACGGAGCCGCATGCACAAGCATGCGGCTCCGGTATACATGACGCAGCGGGCGCGGATTCAATGTACAGCTCCGATGAACTGGGGGTCGATCTCAGCTCCAGCAGGCTGGGCTCAGGAGCGGGGCGCCGGCCAACGACATGGTGGCTGGCGGAGCTGGCTCAAGCCAAAGGGC
>CAYONM010000325.1:0-3537 GCA_964405325.1 uncultured candidatus Brocadiaceae bacterium
CGGCGCAGTGCCTGGGACTGCGTCTGCATAGTGTCGGTGAGGGGTTCTGGCATGCCCGTCGGGCTGCCCTGTTTCCGGCCATCGCTGGTCGCGATGACGAGGTACGGGCGGTGTATCTGACCGGTGGCGGTGGTCGGCTGCGGGTGGCGGACGGCGTCTGGCAGAAGGTGGTCGCTGGGCAGTTGTGCTGGATCCCACCGGGGCAGCAGGTCCGTTATCGGCCACACCCGGAGGGTTTGTGGATCGAACGGTGGCTCTCCTGTAGCGGCGTCAGTATCGGCATGTGGTTGCAGCATGGTATGTTGCCATCTCGGGCGCAGATACTCGATGTGCCAGCCCTGCACGGCGATTTCGAGCGTGCGATGCAGGCCTGCGAACAGGCCAATTACGCCGGCGCGGCCTGGGCGGCGCTGGCGATTCTGCGCTGGATTTCGGATGCGCCGTCGGTGCTTCCGGAGGCGCGGCATTTGGTGTACGAGCAAATCACTCGCATCCGCGCCGGGCCAGCGCGACCTTGGGATCTGGACCAGCTCGCTGCCGAGGCCCAACTCAGCCGCGATGGCCTGCGTCGAGCGTTCATCCGTCTGGCTGGCCTGGCGCCGTTGCCGTTCATCACCGCCTGTCGGCTCGATCTGGCACGGCAGTTCCTGCTCGATGGTTATCCGGTGGCCGCTGCAGCCAAGGCTGCCGGTTGGCAGGATACGGGATATTTCAGTCGGCAGTTCCGGCGGCATTACGGTTGTGCACCGCGGGATATGCGGGCGCGGGTAGCACCGGGCTGATGCCGGCAGGTCGCTGTCGCAGCTCCAGAGGCTACATTGTTGCATTCATCCCAGGGCCCCTTTTCATGGCTATGAGGAGATGCGAGATGCTGCGTTACGTGCTGGTATGGATGGTGACCTGGGTGGCCCTGTTGCCGGCGGCCGAGGGCATGCCGGTGGTGGTCAGCACCAGCATTCTGGCCGACCTGGTGCAACGCACCGGTGGTGCCGATGTTCGGGTGATGACCCTGATAGGTCGCGGTGAAGATCCGCATGTTTTCCGACCGGCACCGCGACAGGCGGTCATGCTGCAAGAGGCGATGCTCATTGTCGACGTCGGCTTGGGCTATGCGCCCGGAGTCGAGCAGATGCTGGCCGAACATCAGGATCGAGTGTTGTCCTTGGCACCGAAACTGCTTGGCGTCAGCCACGCCGATCCCGCCGAAGCGGACGCACACGGTGCCGGTGCCCACGATGATCACGGTCATCACGGTCATGGTCACAACAGCCACGGCCACGATGCTCACGATGTCGACCCACATTTTTGGCAAGACCCCCGCTTGGTACGCCAAGCGGTGGACCTGATCCGTGCGGCCCTCAGTTCAGCCAATCCGGCCCGGGCGGCTGCCTTCAAGGCCCGGGCGTTGGTCTATGATCGAGAGCTGGTGGAACTGGACACGTGGATTCGTCAGCAGATCGAGCGCATTCCGGGCGAGCGCCGTTTGTTGGTTAGTGGTCACGATGCCTTTGGTCATTTTGTTGAGACCTACGATTTTGACAATATTGGTTCCATACTCGGTATCTCCACTGCTGGTGCCGACCCCTCGCCACGGCGTCTGGCGGAGTTGTCGCAGCAGATTTTGGCCAGGCAGGTGCCGGTGCTCTTTCCCGAATGTGGTCACGATAGGCGTTTGCTGCAGGCATTGTCGCGGGAGACCGGTGTGCCGCTGGCAAAACCGCTGGGAACCGGCTCTCTGGGGCCGATGGGTTCTGATGACGACAATTATGTTGGTTTCATGCGTCGCAATGTCAAAATCATGGTGGAGAATCTGGCGCCATGACCGAAGAGTTGGTTTTCTTGCAGGATGGGTGGTTCCGTTATGGACAGGGACCATGGATTCTGCGGGAATTGCAGCTGCGGGTCTGTGCCGGTGAGCGCATCCTGCTCCGCGGTCCCAACGGTTGTGGCAAATCCACCCTGCTGCGTCTCCTGGCGGGCATGCATTGCCCGCAAAAGGGCGTCTGTCATCACCATCATCATGCCTGCGTTTGTTGTGCCTTGTTACCACAGGAATTGCGGCTTGATCTCAGCCTACCCATCCAGGCGCGCGATGTGGTGGCCTGTGGCTGGGATGCCGGGCGGCCGTGGTGGCGGCCGCGTATGCGGGGCATGGGCCAAGCCGTGGAGCAGGCGCTGGCGACGGTCGGCTTGGCGGATCAAGCGCGCCGGTCACCAGCGCAACTCTCTGGTGGGCAACGTCGTCGGCTGGCTATTGCTCGGACCCTGGTGCAGGGAGCCCGCCTCGTATTGATGGACGAACCGCTTTCGGGTCTGGATGGGCAATCACGCCAGCAGCTGGCCGAGGTTCTGGTGCAGGTCACCGGTCCTGGTCGGGCAGCGCTTGTTATGGCGAGTCATGAAATAAGCGATTTTTCGCTGTGTTTCGACCGTGATCTCCATTTTGAGGCGGGCCATCTGATCGAGACGGCTACCGCCAACTGCGAAATGGTGCGGGTGCACTGTTGACGGACTGGTTGCTGGAGCCCTTTGCGCCGCTGTTTATGCAGAAGGCCCTGCTCGCGGTGCTGCTCTGTGCAGTGACCGGTGCCTGGCTGGGGGTGCACGTGGTCTTGCGGCGGTTATCGTTTTTCGGTGATGCCTTGGCCCATGCCACATTGCCGGGGGTGGTGTTGGCGTATCTGTTGCGGTGGCCGATGCTTATCGGCGCTCTGATCAGTGCCGTGGCGGCGGTGGTCGGCGTCGGCTGGGCGGCGCGCTCACCGAAAACCTCGGAAGACAGCAGTATTGGCGTTTTTTATACTGGATTGTTTGCGTTGGGTGTGATCGGCGTGACCCGTCTGGCCAGCTACCGGGATCTGACTCATATCCTGATCGGGAATCCGTTAGGAGTGAGTGATCTGGACCTCGGCATCATCGCCGTGTGTGCGTTGCTGGCAATGCTGGTCCTGATCTGGTCGCACCGCTTGCTGACGGTGACGCTGATCGACGAAGAATTCGCCCGGTCGGTGGGGCAATCACCGGTCTTGGCGCGGATGATCGTTTTGGGTACGGCCGCCGCCGTGGTGGTGGTGGCGCTGTCGGTTGCTGGCGCAGTATTGACCATCGCTTTCATTATTACGCCGGCTGCCATCGCGCGTCTGCTGTGTCATCGTATCGTTACCTGTATACTGATGGCCATGGCAGTTGCCACCATCAGTGGCGTGGCCGGCCTGTTGATGGCCTGGTATCTCGATTGGTCGGCAGGCGCCAGCATCGTAGTGGTGCTGACGGGCTTGTTTGTTCTGGTCCGTGGTGGAACCGCCTTCGCTGCGTTCTGTCATCAACGTCGGCAGATGATTGATGCGCACTTGTGGGCACCTCTATAAACTCAGGCACTTCGCCAGACTTGCGCTTTCCGGCCCTGCCTGCGTTGCTGGAACCTCGAAATAGCCCTGCTATTCCTTCAGCCCCAGCGCCTTGGCAGGACCAAAAATCGTCTACGCCTGGCTCGACCTGAGTTTATAGAGGTGCCCTTGTGAACAAGTGCGCCGTTTG
>CAYONM010000326.1:0-3511 GCA_964405325.1 uncultured candidatus Brocadiaceae bacterium
CACAGCGGGAAATGCAGTGCACCCAGGGCGGTTTGGCGGGGTCGAATTGGTGACTTCGCGGGCGTGGCATGATGGGATCCTAGTTGTAAGTCGTGATGCGCCAGTACTTAGTGCGTGGTTGGTTTTTTGGTCGGTTTTTTGGTCGTGGTCGTGATGCGCCAGTACTTAGTGCGTGGTCGGTTTTTTGGTCGTGGTCGGTTTTTTGGTCGATGCGCCAGTACTTAGTGCGTGGCCGGTTTCTTTCAGATCCTTGATGCCGCGCTTGGCGCTCTGGGCCTTGTTGATGCCCACGTCCTGCTCGCGATGGATGATCTGTCGCTGCAGGTTGGACAGGTCGACCACGTCGAAGTCCATGATGCCGATGCGGCCGACGCCGGCAGCGGCCAGATACAGGGCCAGGGGCGAACCCAGGCCACCGGCGCCGATCAGCAGCACCGAGCTGGCGCGCAGCTTCTCTTGCGCCGCCTCGCCGAATTCCGGCAGGGTCAGATGACGGGCATAGCGTTGATAATCCTCGGGACTCAGGGTCATGTTCTCACTCCGTTCGCAGGCAGCTTAGCGGCCGGGCATGCTTACGGTCATGCGAGCATCGCAATGGGGGTTGACCTTGGCGGACATGAGCCTGAAGGAGGATGAATCAGCCCGTGGTTTCGCGTGGGGCCCGCCACGGTTCGGCGCCGTTGTGCAGAGCGCGCCCGCCGACACCCAGCCCGCTCTGCTCCGGATTGCCATAAGCCGTAAAAAAATCGGACAGGCGTGTGTCCAGAGCATGGATCTGCTGCTGCTGTTCTGGATTGTCAATCAGGTTGCGGGTTTCGCGGGGGTCACAGGCCCGGTCGATGAAGAGGTCCGGCCAGTCGCCGTTCGGGCCTGGATGGTAGCGGACCAGTTTGAAGCGTTCGTCTTCGATGCCGCGGAGAGTTCCATATTCGAAGCACTGATGCCGACGCCAAAACACGGCGTCGCCTTGAGCCAAAGGCAGCCAGTCCTGGCCTGGGCGGGGTGCATCGTCAACGGCGTTGGCGCCAGTCAGATGCAGCAGGCTGCGGTGGGTGTCGCAGTGGTCGACGGGAGCCGCGATACGCCTGCCGGCGCTGGTGCGCCCGGGGAGGCGAGCGATCAGCGGGATTTGCAGGCTCTCATGGAAAGCGTTCTGGGGAACGGTGCCGTTGCCTTTGCAGGCGATGCCGTGGTGGCCGTTGCAGTGGCCGTGGTCACTGGTGTAGATCACCAGGCTGTCCTCGCTCATGCCCAGGTTGTCGAGCTCATCCAGCAGCCGGCCCACCTGCTCGTCGATCATCTGGACGGCGGCGTAGTACTGCGCCAGGCCCTCGCGGCCCTCGGCCGAGTCCCGTCGGAAGGGGTAGCGCGCCCGGCCCCAGATCGCCGGGTACTCCTCGTCGGGGATGTCGTGGAAAGTGGCCGTGCGGCGGTAGTGCTCGACCAGCCGCTCAGGCATGCCGGCGAAGGGCGTATGGGTGTCGGTGAAGCCGACGAAGCAGAACAGCGGCTGTTCCTCGGCGGCGTTCGCGCGCAGGAAGGCGATGGCCTCGTCGGTCAGGTGCACCGCCTGATGGCCGTGCCGCTGCTCGCCTTGGTCGCCGTTCCAGAAGACCTGCTCGCCGAAGCGGGCACAGGTGCCCTGGTACTGGGTGAACCAGCGGTCGAAACCGGATTTCGGGCCGGCATCGCTGTGTGCATGGCAGTGCCATTTGCCAATCATGGCCGTGCGATAACCGGCGGCTTGCAGGCTGTGGCCCAGGTGCCGCTGCTCGCCAATGCCGGGGTGATGGAGACCGCCCAAGTGGTCGTGCACGCCATGCCAGGAGGGGATGGTGCCGGTCCAGAAACTGGCCCGGGCCGGCGAGCAGACCGGCGTCAGGCAGGTGGCGCGATCGAAGCAGACACCAGTGGCGGCCAGATGATCGATGTTGGTGGATCGGATCTCCCGGTTGCCGTAGCAACCCAGGGTGTGGGCGCTGTGGTCATCGGTGAGGATGACGAGAATGTGCGGTCGTGGCATGATGGCGCTCCATGATCATCGTATCGTAACAATTGGCGATGCTGTGCCACACTATATGCAGGCGAAAAACACTGTTCAATAATCCGTCAGGAACAACAATCGTAGGAATGAAACCAGCAGATCTGATCGTCTTCTGGCGCGATGCCTGTGATCGGATCGATCTGACGATGCCACCGCGGTCCATCGGGCAGACCGATCCGCGTTTTGGCGGTGCCTTCAATGAATGGCCCCTGGTGGAATGGAGCTGGCGTGATCCGCTCGCTTATCGCTCGGTTGATGATGGCACCTGGTTCACTGCCGCGCCTCGGCAGCTGCTGCCGGCGGCCATGGACACCTGGAAGTGCCGACGGCGGGAGCGCGGCATCGCCATCGCCAAGATCGAATGGCACGCCGAGGCCGTGGTCCTGGTGCGCACCGACGACCTGAACAAGGATATCCTCCGCTATCCGGTCCGGCCGGATCCGGCCCTGCGGCATGTGGACTGGCGGGACCCAGCCACGCCGGTGAGCCGGGCCGCCTTGGAGATTTTGCGGCATCAGGTGCGTTTGCTGCTGTCTGAAGCGGTGCCCGAGACTGGCGGCGACCTGCTCCGTGCCTGCGAGTTCCTGCGCGAGCGTCTGCACCACGCGGACTGCGATCGGCACTTGTTGGCGCAGTGGCTGGGCTGTCATCCCAACCACTGCAGCCGTCTGTTCCGCCGGCATTGCGGGTTGAGCCTGGGTGACTGGTTGCAGCGCGAACGGCTCAGGCGCGCCTGCTGCCTGCTGGCCGGCAGCGAGCATTCGGTGGCCGAGATCGCCCAGCTCTGCGGCCTCGGCAGCGCCACCTGGTTCATCCGCTGCTTCCGGCGCACATTGGGCACCACCCCGGCCCGCTGGCGGGCACTCCCTCCAGAGGAGCGTCCGCAGCCCCCAGGCACGCTTCGGCACGAACGCTGGCAGCGCGACCCGAGACTATCGATTTGAGCACCCTCATGCTGGTGCTTGGTCTATAGCCTGCTTTCTCGTAGCGCGCCACCGCAACAGGTCGAGCTGGTAGGCCATGGTGTCGGACCTCAGCCAGGTGTGATTATTCCTGCTGGCATTGCGCCATGAAATGCCGGCGTACCACCTCGTAGGCGAGCTTCGGTTTGCGATATTCGCTGACCACGCCTTTGTTGTTCATCGTCCTGGGTCTATGCATGGCCCAGCTTTCGTCGACGCGCACATCGCAGAACTGCCGGCTGGCCGACCAGCGACTCGTCTCAGGGCTTGAGCGTCCTGCCACCGAGACACTCACCGCTCGGGTTCTCACGAGTTGCGGCGATAGCGGTTCCGGTAGCCGGCCGGAGCCAAGCCGATGCGACGCGTGAACAAGCGAGTCAGGTGATGGCGATCGGTGAAGCCGCACATCTCTGCGATCTGTTCGATGCTGTCATTCGAAGCGGCCAATAATTCCCCGGCACAACCGAGTTCGCAATGGCAGATACCCCCGCAAACGCCCTGTTGG
>CAYONM010000327.1:0-3473 GCA_964405325.1 uncultured candidatus Brocadiaceae bacterium
GTAGGCGGGGATTCTGTGCAAGTTGTTGGAGTGACAGTATTAGTGCATGGCAACAATATAACGTGTGGCAACAATATAACGATCCCACCGCCATCCATTTCGAGATCGAACTCGGCGAAGGTCGCCACTCGCTGCGCGGCGGCTTCTATGACGCCGACGGGCAAGCGCTCTGTTCGGCATTCTATGCTGAGATTAGCCTATGGCACCAGGCGGCATCGATGAAGGCCAGGTAGTTTCCGATCAGGTGGGGTGAGGGATTCGGGTCGAAGGGGCCGGCGGTCGGCGAGCAGATGAAGGGTCGCCCGTCGACCTCGTCGAGCAGGCGGTGCACCTGTGCGCGCATCTGCTCCGGCGTCGATGAACGGAAATCGTCGTACTGCACGTTGCCGATCAGGGCGATGTCGGTGCCCAGCCCATCGTAGGCCTGGGTGATGGTGCAGTCGCCCACCGGCGGCGCCTCGATGGTGTGCAGCGCATGCGGCGCCATCTGCCTGAAATAGGGCAGCAGGCGGCGGATCTGACCGTGGAAATGCTGGATGGCAAAACGGCCGGCCTCCCTGACCATGCCAATGAGCTCGCTCGAATACGGCACGATCCAACGGGCGAAGGTGTCGACGCCGACCAGCGGCGGTGCCGCCAACTCGCTGCTGACCAGGAAGTAGACCTCGGCGATGTCCTGCTCGAGGCACCAGCGGTAGGTCTCGCGCACAGCCCGCATGCGGCGCTCGAGCCAGGCGGCGATCGCGTCGTCGTGGGTCAGCGACCAGCAGGCGAAGCTCTCCAGATCGCTGGCCCCGTAGAGCGGGTTGATCGGCTCGCCGAGGGCGAACATGGTGGCGCCCAGCTCGGCCGGAAAGGCGGCCTTCTCCGCGCGCCAGGCGGGCAGGCTGGCGGCGAGTTCGGCGTGGATCGCTCGGGGGTCGTCGTTGAGCGGCAGGTTGAGATAGAACTCGAGATCCTCGTCCTCGACCAGCAGGGCCTTGCGGCTCGCGCCCCGGGGCGAGAAGCGCCGCTCCTCGACCAGCTCGCGCCCGCGCCAGGCGACGATGCGGCGCACGATGCGGGTGTCACCATCGTGCGTTTCCTGCTGCCGCTCTTCGACCTCGGGAGCGAAGAGACGCACGCCGACGCCGCGCCGATCGAGGGTGATGCAGCGCTCCTGGGCGGCCCGCACCACCGGCGCATAGGCCGGCAGCTCCATGACGTCGACATAGCAGCCGAGGCGGTGATGGGGGAAGAGCAGCCAGATCGGCGTCTCGGGGGTCGGCTCACCGCGCAGGACGGCGAAGAGGCGTTGGCGTGCGTTCATGCCACCATGCTAGCCGACAACAGCGCTGGTCTCCAGTCAGCAAAGCCGTATCATTTTCGCACTGGACCGGTGATGTCAGATATACCCCCGTGGCTCGATGAAGGCTGGCTTCGGCACTGCCTGCGCCGTGGTGTCGGCGCAGATCTGGCCAAAACGGATGGCCATCTCGATCTCCTGTCCGACTGGGATACCGGCGACCAGCGCCTGGACCAGTGGCTGCTCTATCGCATTGATACGGGGACCATCCAGGTCAGCGCCGAGTTCGTCGAGTATCGCTGCGGTTCTGGTGGGCTCATCCTCATCCCGGCTGCCACCGCCTTCCGCAGTCGCTGCGCATCGCCCGATGGCTGCCGCATCGCCCGCTGTCGGCTCGATCTGCCGCCAGCCCGCGGGCTGCTCTGCACGCAACTCGGCGCCGGCGTGCTGCTCGGCGAGATCGTCGAACTGGCGGCCCGTCCGGCGGCGCCGCTGCAGCCGCAGCGGATCGCCGGGCTGCTGGTCGCCACCCTGTCGGCGTTGCTCGAACCTGCGGCCGACCATCGGCAGCGCCTCGACAGGCAGCAGCGCCACCTGTTGGAGGCCTGGTGCGCCGAGCACGTCCGTCACCGCATCGAAGCTGCCGATATCGCCGCGCTGCTCGGCCTGAGCCTCGACTACTGCACGCGCCTGTTCCGCAATACCTACGGCTGCGCACCGCGCACCTGGCTGCTGCGCGAGCGCCTGCGTCATGTCGCCGTGGCCCTGCGCGAGAGCCATGCCACCCTCGACGACATCGCTCGCAGCTTCGGCTATATCGACCAGAATCTGATGGGCCGCCAGTTCACGCGCGCCTACGGCACGAGCCCCGGACGTTATCGCCGCGGATGAATATGCGCCACGAGGGTGCCTCATGCCGCCAATGCCGGCAGCGCGAACAGAGGCCGCTCCAGCCCATCAACCCGATCCTGGATCCGTACGTGTCCTTCGGCCTGCAGCGCGGCGACCACGAGACCACGCGCTACGCGGCGCTGGCCAGACTGCGCGACGAGCTTTCAGCCGTGCAGCCGGCGGTCAAAGGCTGCTTGAACATGTAGCCGAACCTCCTCAAACGATCGGGTTCGAGGGGGGATCGGCGTTCATCCTATCTGCGGGGTGCCGGCCAGGACCACGCGCATGTTTTGGGCCTGACACTGGGCCGCGAAGGCGATGGTGACCCAGGCCAGGTGTTTCTCAGGAACATACGCCACGGTGATATGGTTGGACTGGTGGCCGACCATCAAGTCGTCGCGGCCGACTCCGTCGAGGGTGACATTCATCAACGGCCAGACGCTGGTGGTGGCATCGAGACGGCGCTGGAACTCTTGTTGGGGCAATTCGTGGGCCTGACCGGTGCCGATTTGCATGGTCACCTCGCTGCCCTGGTAATGGGCGTGCGCCCAGATGAAGGTGCCGGCCTTGCACTGCCCGGTGATGGTCGCCCCGCCGAGACGGAAATACATTGACGGTTGGCGATAGCCGGTGGCCCCGGCGATGCCACCTTTGAGATGGCCAAAGGGCACCGAGCCGGAAATCTCGAAATCCCAATAGAAGGTGCCCTGGTACTCGGAACCCCAGCGAACGTCGTGGAGGGTGGTTTCGCTGGGCAACCCCAGGCTCTCCAGGAGGCGGAACAGCAACACCTGGGGGATGCCGATGCCCATGTCGACTTCATTGACGCAGGGAATGGGGACGCCGGGGCGGATGATGGTGCCGTCTTCGCGGGGGATGGGGAAGCGCTCGGCCGAGCCGATGGCACCCTCGGCGAAATCCGAACCCGGACTGGCATCCCCGGCCGCAGGTGCCGAACAATGCCCATGAGTAGGGGCGTGTGGTAGTCCCTCAAGGTCGCAGAACTATCATTAACTCGAAGATACCCCTCTGTAAGTCAAGTTCCATAAAGGCGGTAGACGCAAGTAGTTTTCGGCCTTGAGGGACGGGGTCCTAGGGGCGCAGCCCTGAGACGCAAAGAGCAGAAAGGTGGGCCAGACCACGATAATCGAACCCTTGGGTTGTGGGTTGGCCCACCTTGGAGGACCATGCCTCGTCTCCAGCTGCGTCACGGTGATCCATGAACAGTGGTGATCCTGCCGCTTTGACGCAGCTGGAGGCGACGCAAGGAGTGCCAACCTGGGGATTGGCGCTCCCG
>CAYONM010000328.1:0-3433 GCA_964405325.1 uncultured candidatus Brocadiaceae bacterium
CTTGGCGGGTGCAAGGGCGGTTGCGAAGGGACGGCAGCCCCCCGCTGATATCAGCTGAAATCGACCAACTGCACCTTGAAGACCAGCGCCTCGTTGGGGCCGATCACGCCGCCTGCGCCCTGGCTGCCGTAGGCCAGATCGGCGGGGAGGAACAATTTATAGGTGGCGCCGCGCTGCATCAGCTGCAGGCCTTCGGTCCAGCCGGCGATCACGCCGTTCAGCGGAAAACTGATGGTCTGCCCGCGTTGATAGCTGGAATCGAACACGGTGCCGTCGATCAAGGTGCCCTCGTAGTGCACGGTCACGGTGTTACTGGCGGTGGGGCTGTTGCCATCGCCTTCTTCCAGGACCTCGTACTGTAGGCCGCTGGGCAATACCGTAACGGTGTCGCGCTCGCCATTTTCGGCCAGAAAGGCCTGACCGTTGGTCAGGTTGGTGTCGGCATTTGCCATGGGTGTCTCCTACCTCAGGTGGGTGAGCCCACCGCCGCCCGGATGGCCAGCAGCTGCTCGATCAGGGCCGGCAATGCGGCCAGGGGAATCATATTGGGGCCATCGCTTTTGGCCTGGTCGGGTTGATCATGGGTCTCGATGAACACGCCGTCGCAGCCCGCGGCGACCGCGGCGCGCATCAATACCGGAGCGAATTCACGTTGCCCGCCGGACGAGCCGCCCAGGCCACCGGGTGCCTGCACGCTGTGGGTGCCATCGTAAATCACCGGTACGCCCAGAGCACGCATCTGCGGCAGTGCACGCATGTCCGAGACCAGGGTGTTGTAACCAAAGCTGGTGCCGCGCTCGATCAAAATGACATTTTGGTTGCCATTATCGCGAACCTTTGCCACCAGCGGGGCGCAGTCCCAGGGGGCCATCCACTGACCCTTCTTGATGCTAACCGGCTTGCCGCTGGCGGCGGCAGCCACCACCAGATCGGTCTGGCGCGACAGCAAGGCTGGGACTTGCAGCAGGTCCACCACCTGGGCTACGGCCGTCACCTGCGCGGTTTCGTGCACATCGGTGGTCAGCGGCAGGCCGCTGGCCGCGCCGGCGTGTTCCAGCAAGCGCAGGCCCTCCTCCAGACCCGGGCCACGAAAGGAATCGAGGCTGGTGCGGTTGGCCTTGTCGAAACTGGCTTTGAAAATCGCCTGGATGCCGAGTTTTTCTGCCAATGCGGCGATGGCATCGGCCATGCGCAGCACATGTTCAGCGCTTTCGATCACACAGGGACCAAGGACGAACACGGGCGCTTCGCCGCCGATGCGGACGTGTGAGGCGATGGTTATGGGCTGTGGCAGCATGGCCGGCACCGTAGTGGGCTTGCTGCGCTCCGCCAGCGCTTGCGAGAACCGGGATAGTCAGTCAGCATGCTCACATGCCCACCGCTTTGCGCCAGCTGATGCGACGACTGCCCCTGCTGGTGGTGCTGTTCGCAATTGTCCTGTCGGGCGCCGGCGTGTTGGCTTTTTTCTGGGCCTTTCGTCCCTGTCCGGTGCAGCTGCAGGCCGGCGACATTCTCAGTTATCGCCTGCGCACCGAACTCCGCGAACAGGGCGACGATGGTGCGGTGGTGGTGGACGAGCAGGATATCGACTGCCTCTGCCTGAATGACCAGGGCGACTTGGCCGTCGTCGCTCGGAATCGCAGCGGCGAGGAGCGTCTGCATCTCTTGCGTTTGCATGCCGATGGTCAGGCGGTGCCCATCTCCCTGGGCCAGGCGGACAGTGATTCTGCCGCCACCACCATCGGATTTTTTGATTTCAATCTGTTGCCATTGCCAGTGAACGCCGCGCAGAGTTGGCGGGTGGAACTGGACTATGGCTACCTGCCGGTCGGCCAGCGTCGGGTACAGGGTGAGGTTCGGCGTGTCGCCACTGGCCCCAACCCCAGTTTTGAGCTGAACCTCGACACCATCGAATGGATCGAATCGCAGCCGTATGAGCATTTTCGCAGTCTCGAGGACGTCACCTGCCGCTATCGCTACCGCGCCAGCCAGGGGGTGGTGGACCAGGCACGGCTGCGTGGTCGTTACGGCCTGGAGGGTCGGCACGCCCCTCGTTACGTGGAGTTGACCGTCGACTTGCAGCTGCTGCGCAGTGCCACCAGCCAAAAGGCTCTGGCCCTGCGCGATCTGGTATTGGTACACGGTGGCAGCAACCGGCCCCTGGAATACAGTCCGGCTGAGCAGCAGGTTCTCCTGGAGCGCCTGTACCAGGCCGCCGGCGATGTACCGCGTTTGCAGCAGATCATCGGTCGCCACCTGTCGGGCGAGGCCGACGCAGTACCACTCTGGGACCCGGTTTCCGCCGATCCCGCCTGGTTTGTGCAGGTGGCCAGCGTTTCCCCCAGTCGCCGGGTCTATGCCGAGGCCGCCGCCCAGGCCTTGGCCGATGCTGGTTGGGCCGCGCGCGTGGTCCCGCGCGGCAAATTCCTGGTGATCGTGATTGGCCCCTACGCCGAACGCCAAAACCAGGTCCGTCAGGATCTGGAACAGCACTGCGGTCAACGAGTGTTGTGGGTGCGCTTGCCGTAAGACAGATCAATAAAGCTGGCGGAAACGTCAGCAAGGATGTCATAAAAGACAATCTTATTGACGAGGTGATCAGTCCGAGCGGCCGTAGCTCATCAAGGTGTCCAGCAGGGCGCTTTCGGCGGGCCAGGGCTGGCGACGGGGGTCGGTGATGGCGACGATGGAGCGGGAGATCTGCAGGTCGACCAGCGGCCAGGCGGCCAATTCGCCGCGGCGGATTTCGCGGCGGATGATGGGTTCTGGCAGAATGGCCAGCCCCAAGCCGGCGGAGACCATGGCCTTGATCACTTCCGGCGAGGTATGTTCCAGGGTCACGTTCAAGTCGAAGCCGTGTTCGGCCAGGGCACGATCCAACAAGCGGCGGGTGATGGTGCTGTGGTGCAGCAGGATGAAATCTTCGTTGATGTAATTGGCCAAGCTGCGGCTGCGCGCTGGATGTCCCACCGGTAAAACAAGGACGAATTCCTCCACCCACAGCGGCAGGACGCTCATCGATTGGACGTCGAAATCGATCGCGGTGACGGCGATGTCGATTTCGCCGCCAGCGACCATTTCCGGGAGGCGTTCCGAGGTCTGGCAGACCAGTCGAAGCGTGACGCGGCGATGCGCGTTCAGGAAAGAACGCAGAATCGCCGGCAGCGCGTGTACCGCCACGCTTTCGGACGCGCCCAGGCGGACTCGGCCGCTGGCGGTGTGCGAGCAGGCGGCCAGATTGACGGTGACCGAGGAGAGCTCTTCCAGCAGGGGAGAGACCCGGGCGACCAGTTCTTCGCCCATGCCGGTCAGTCGGATGCTGCGGCCCACCCGATCGAACAGGCGGATGCCCAGCTTCTTCTCCAGGCTCATCACCTGGCGGCTTAGGGCCGGCTGGCTGAGGCCCATTTCCTGGGCCGCCTTGGTGAAACTT
>CAYONM010000329.1:0-3427 GCA_964405325.1 uncultured candidatus Brocadiaceae bacterium
CACGAAGAAGAGACCGACAGAGCTGAACAGGGCTTCTCGGTCCTGGTTTCTGGGCGATCACGCCACCTTCATGGACGCACACCCCCCGTGACTGCATGAGAACGGTAGACCACTTTATTCCCGTTCCTTCGTGTTCTTCGTGGTGAGTTGGCTGTCCGCTCTTATGGAAACACCATCAGGCTTCCTTCAAACCTGCTGTTGCCGTTCGGGTACCAGATAGGCGTTGCGTCCAGCGATGGAACGCTTGACCACCGTGCCGCCGTGGCCTCGAGGGTCGGCGGCTCCCTCCTGGCGATGTGGCAGCAACCAGGTATCGGGCAGATCCGAGACCCGAGCCTGGCGCTTGATCGCCAGGTGCAGTATCCGTTGCATATTGCGATACAGGGTGTTCAGGGTCTTATCGCTGAGACGATCAACTCGCATGCCAGGGTCGATCCGGGCCTGATAACACACTTCGTCGCTGTAGACATTGCCCAGTCCGGCGATCAGCGATTGGTCCATGAGCGCGGCCTTGATCATGCCGCGATGGCCGCGCAGACGATCGCGGAACATCTCCCAGTCGACATCGAGGGCATCGGGTCCGAGGCCGTGCGCGCGCCACCATGACTCGGGGTCCTTGCAGGTGGCGATCTTCCCGAGCATGCGTTGACTGCGATAGTGAAGCGTACCGCCGTCCATGAAACGGCACGACAGACGAGCATGAGAGCCAGGCTCCTCGTCAACCACCAGTGAGCCGGTCATGCCGAAATGGAATACGAGATGGCGTTCGCGTCCCTTGAGACCAACCACCACATGCTTGCCCCGACGGACGACACCGTGCAGACGCTTGCCGATGAGCAGGTCGCGCAATCCCTTTTTGCTGGTTCCGGAGAGGATCTTGGCGGTGGTGATGGTGCAGTCGACGATGCGGCGATCGCAGGCCCGCTCCAGGGTCGTGCCCAGAACCGCGACATCGGGTAATTCGGGCACGATCAGACCTCCTCGCACAGACCGCGCAGGGTCTGGGCATCGGCCGTGGCATAGGCCGCCTCGTCGTTGTTGAAATAGGCCCAGACCTCCTGCCCCTGTTGGCGCTGCTTGGCCATCGCCTCGGCGTAGGGGCGCAGCCTATCGGCACCGTATCGGCCGCGATAGTGATCGCCGTGAAAACGCCAATAGCTCCAGTCGGTGGTCGAACACCACGGGTGATCGTCGATCATATCGTGAATGCACAGGGCCGCGCCGTGGTTTTCGAGGATGGCCAGGATCTCGTCGACGAGCCAGCGCCGGTCGCGGAATTCGACCGCCCAGCGGTGCCGGCGCGGAGCCCTGGCGAGAAAGGCGTCGAGGCGGGCGGGATTGGGAGCCCAACGCGGCGGCAGTTGAACCAGGATGGGTCCGAGATGGGCCTTGAGAGCCTCGACCCGTTCGAGAAAGGGAGCCAGCGTCTCGTCCGGATTCTTCAAGCGTTTCACATGACTGGCGTAGCGGCTCAGCTTGACCGCATAGCGGAAGCCTGGAGCGGCCGCCCCATGCCACTCGTGAACACTCTGTGGTTTGGGCAGATGGTAGAAGGTGGTGTTGAGTTCCACCGTGGAGAAATGGTCGCGGTAGAAATCGAACCATCGCTTTTGCGGAAGGTCTTGGGGATAGAAGGTGCCCCGCCAATGGCGGTAGTGCCATCCCGAGGTACCGATATGCACGATGGAATCCATGCGGTAAGCTCCTGAATGAGGCTTCTCCACAGGGGGTTTCAGGAGAAGGGCGAACCCGTTCATAGACCATGGCGATAGAGCCCGATCAGTTCGCCACTGTCGAGAACATGGCCGTCGATCGCATCCATGACCTGCTGCTTGGTGGCGCACGGCGGCAAGCCGGTGGGTCGGTCGATGGCGTAGACCGTGAAGACATAGCGATGCGGTCGGCCCGGCGGTGGCTTGGGACCACCGTAGCCGATGGTCTGAAAATCGTTGAGTCCCTGTTTGGCGCCATTCTTCAAGGTCTGGGCATCGCCGACATCCTCGGCCAGACCGGCAACTTCGGGCGATAGGTCATAGAGCACCCAATGAACCCAGGGATCGGCCGTGGGTGCATCGGGATCGCAACAGATGAGTACGATCGCGGCGGCCTGCGGCGACAACGGCGACCAGGACAGTGGCGGCGAGCGGTCTGCACCTTCGCCCGTGTATTGCTCGGGGATAGTGCTTTGGTGGCTGAAGGCCTCGCTGGTCACGGTAATGGGCATGGTCTCCCCTCTTCGGTCATGGTCCCTTTGATGGGCAGATCGTTGGGGAAGGCTAATGGGGCATGGGCGAGCGGTAACAGGTGTTTGACTGGGCCTTGTCATGCCGTTGTCGCCTAAGCGGCCTCAAACATCCAATCCACCACGAAGATCGCGAAGAACACGAAGAAAATCGCGCCGCTCAGGATTGCTCCTGCCGCACTTGACCAATGATCGGTGGATCTGGATTCGAAATCCCTGGAAACTTCGTATCCTTCGTGCCCTTCGTGGTGAATCCAAAGTGAACAGCATTGGGAACAACACCGTGCAGGCGACGGCCTACCGTCGCGCCTGACCTGCGAGGTTATGACCATTGACTTGTGTGGCTTGGTGTGTAAGCTATTGTGTAGATACCGGCAAGGAGACACAAAATGGCTACAAACCTAGCTATTGACGATACTTTGGTGGATGAAGCCAAAAAGCTTGGAAACCATAAGTCCAAAAAAGAGGCGGTTAATCAAGCCCTTCAGGACTACGTGCAGAAATATAAGCAACTAAAGATAATTGAGACTTTTCATGATTTTGATTTTGATGAATCCTATGATTACAAGGCCGGCAGGTCGCGATGAGAGTCTTGGTTGATACCTGTATCTGGTCTCAAGTGTTACGGAGATCCGTGCAGACGCCGCAATTGGATTCTGCCCTTCAGAAGATTATCGGTGAAGGCCGTTTGGTGATCATCGGTCCCATCAGGCAGGAGTTATTATCTGGGATAAAGGATCGAAAGCAGTTTGAGCGGCTAAAGATGCATCTCTCTGCATTTCCAGATGAAGACCTCGTTCGCTCTGATTATGAAAGAGCGGCAGAATGCTTCAATAAGTGTCGCTCAAAAGGCATTCAGGGGTCACATGTTGATTTCCTGATATGCAGCTTGGCAATAGGTAATGGTTGGTCCATACTGTCGGACGATCCAGATTTCAGAATGTATTCAAGGTATCTTAGTATAATTTTAGAGTAACTGCCCTCTGTGACGTTTTCCTCAAAGGTCGAATTCGGCACGAATCCGATAAGAGCCAGGCGAGCGCGTCCAAGCGCGAGACCGGCCGACCGAGGGATGGTTTTTCGGCGAAAATGGCGCGTAGCGCCGCCGAAAAACGCTCGCGCAGCGAGCAAGCGCGTCCAAGCGCGAAGCCGTCCGACCGAGCGGCGGTTTTTCGGCGATAATGC
>CAYONM010000330.1:0-3423 GCA_964405325.1 uncultured candidatus Brocadiaceae bacterium
CGGTGTTGGTCGGCCCCAACGGCAGCTGTCCGGCGATGGTTTTCACCAGGGTGCTCTTGCCACTGCCGTTGGGGCCGACCTACACCGTCAACGCTCCTGGCGGCGCCTGTATGGCGACGTTGTGCAGCACCGGCGGGCCGTCGTAGGCGGCGCTGATGCCGTCGATATGCAATCCGTCAGCCGCGAGCGACAGCGGCGCGGCGGTAGGCGGTATGGCGGCCAGGGGGGCCGAGGCGACCCGGCGCGGGGTCCACTGGGTGCAGAACCGCTGTGGACTGTTGTTTGCCAGTGAGCGGCTCGCGCAGGAGTGAGCTAAGTCATGATGCATACAGGAACAGTGCATGGCCATATTCTGCGATATTCTGCGCGTTGACTACATGGGTTCATATTTGCAGGAAAAACCTCCAATCCATGCATGTAGATCATTGGCCTAAAAGGACTTGGGACGCCAAATGAGGTTAGATAGCCCGGCAAGTTCGGCCTAGAAGCAAAGAGCAGAAAGGTGGGTCAGACCACGATAATCGAACCCTTGGGTTGTGGGCTGGCCCACCTTGGCGAAGATCCCACAATTGACCCTAAAAACCGCAATTGCACGGCATCTCCTGCGTTGGCTCGTCGGTCGTTACGCACCCACCTTGGCGAAGATCCCACAATTGACCCTAAAAACCGCAATTGCACGGCATCTCCTGCGTTGGCTCGTCGGTCGTTACGCACGTAATCTCCTTCCTCGCCGCCTTGGATCTGCCGCACACTTGCGGTTTTTCAGCCTCACCCAGAAGGTGAGTTGCTCCGCATTATGAGCCCATTGATCTAGATTGACCTGCCAGGAGCGCGCATGCCATGAACGACATGCGTGCCCACGACCTGCTGTCCCACCCGGAAGGCGGTGCCTTCCGGGAAATCTTCCGCTCACCGCTCCTGGTAAACAGCGCCGATGGCCGTGAGCGATCGGCGCTGACCCATATCTATTTCCGGCTGCGCGCCGGCGAGGTCAGCCGTTTCCATCGGGTCGCGTCCGATGAGATCTGGAACCGCTACCAAGGCAGCCTGCGCCTGTGGCTCTGGGACGGCAATGACAGTGCGCCGCGGGCGGTGATATTGGATGAGGCGAGCGCCCATTTCTGCGAGGTGGTGCCGGCCGGTTGCTGGCAGGCGGCGGAGCCGCTGTCCGAGGAGGTGCTGGTGGGCTGCTCGGTGGCGCCGGGTTTCGACTACGCGGATTTCGAACTGATGCATCCGACAGGTGCACAGTCCAAGCGCTTGTTGGCCCTACGCCAAGACTTGCAACACCTGATCTAGTGCCTGCAATGCCGCGCCATCAGGAGATCTGCCATGCCCATCAGCTTCCCCGACGATTTCATTTTCGGTGCCGCCACCTCCAGTTATCAGGTGGAGGGCGCTGCCAAGCGGGGGTCCCGGTCCAGGCCTACTTCGCCTGGACCCTGATGGACAACTTCGAGTGGAAGGCGGGCTACGACCTGGCCTTCGGGCTCTATCATGTGGCTTTCAGCAATGGCCAGCGGAGCACCAAGGATTCGGCAGCCTTCTATAAACAGGTGATCGCCGACCGCGCCATCAGCTGACACCGGGCCGCTCCCAGCGGCCCCGGCATCATTCTCACGGCCCATCAGCAACCGCTCCGGATGCGAGCGGCTGCTGTTCGTGGTATGCTGTGTGATTTCCCCACACAATGCGCTGGCAGCCATATTACCAATATCATGGCTGATAGTTGTCACATGGCTGATAGTTGCCATGCAGATATTATCAGCGTTGGCGCTGCAATAATATCTGCATGGCAACTATTATCTCCCCTCATATCTCCCCTCAGGAGCCGGTCGCTGCCGCAGACCAGAGCGAGGCCCCCTCGACCCATTCCGGTTCCAGGACCAGACAGCGTTGTGGTCGGGACAACCCGAACTGACCCAGGCGCAGTTTCTGATCCAGCCATTGCATCGCCTGTTCCTGCAGGCTGGGGCCGAAGACCACGCTGCCAGCGAAGGGCGCAGTGCCGGCGCTCGGCGTGGCGACCTGGATGCTGGCGAAGGGAGGTCTGGGCGTGCCTGGTGGCAGGAAGCGGCGGTCGCTCAGGGGTTCACAGGTCAGGCCGATCAGCGCCTCAGGCTGATGGTGCTGGAACCATTCTTGGAAACGTGCTGGCGATTGGAAGGGTGCCTGCAGAGGCGGGATGCGTTCGGCCGGCTCCAGGTCGCGTTCCTGGCACAGATGGACTGCGGCCAGGCGTTCCTCCTCCAGCGGAGCCAGGGGCAGTCCTTCGTAGGGCAGGTAGGCGCCGATGCGTCGCCAGCCGGCGGCCACCACTCGTTCCCAGACCAGCATGACGCTGCGGAAGGCATCATATTCCACGCGGTCCACCGGGGCCGGGCCGTGATGCAGGCCGGAGGAGACCACGGCAAAATGGTGCCATGGGAAGTCCGCAAAGGGAAAGGCGCAACCGGTGACCAGATACAGGGCATCGATGCCTGTATGCTGGAGGACGGCCGCCAGCGTGTCCGGATCCGCATAGTCGTCGACGGCGATGTGGTCCACCTCATAGCCGAGCCGGTTCGCCTCCATTTCGGCCGGACCGAAGCGTAATTGGTCCCGCCGATGCCGGCTATGCAGGAGGAAGCCCATGCGGCCGCGCTTGCTGGCCTTCGGTCGTGCGCGTTGGCTGCCGAGGATGCGGAAGTGCGGATGCGGCCGGTACCCCAATTCGGCCGCGGCATGTTCGACCCGTGCGCGGGTCACCGCCTTGACGGTAGGGCTGCCGCGTAGGGCCGCTGAGACAGTGGATTTGGACAGGCCCAGGTGTTGCGCCAGATCGCGAATGGTGGCGCGCCGCTCGCTGCTCATCGGCGGGTTCCGGAAATTGGACGGTTCGATTGTGGGCACATTGCGAAGCCGCTTCCCTGTCGCTATGCTCAGACGCTATGAACCATGTGCATGCCGGCAAGATCACCAGCATCCTCTCGCTGTTGTTGATCGTCTGTGCTGTCGCTGGCGCCCCTGCCGCGGAAGCGCAGATGCTGCGGGTCGAGAGCTACACCTTCACCTCCAGGCGCTTCAAGGAGGTGGCCCGGGTCGAGGTGGATGCGCAGCGCATTGTGATTCCGGTCCAGCGCGGGGGCAGTGTCCGTATCGCATCTCAGCATCCGCTGCAGCGGGTACGGCTACGCCTGCTCTGGACCGGTTCCAAGCAGATCGCGTGCTGGCTGTATGCGGGACCCATGCCGCTCTGGGAGGGACGCCTCCGGGAGGGAGAGGCGGTGGATCTCGACCTGTCCATCCGCAATGGTTCGGGACTGACCCTGAGCTGCAGCGGCGGCGGGCGGAAGGCAGGCGCTTTGCTGCTGGAGCAGGCTGCAGTAGTTGACAATCAGGGTGACACCCATGACTTGCAATCGGCCTTTCAGCCGGGCTTCG
>CAYONM010000331.1:0-3409 GCA_964405325.1 uncultured candidatus Brocadiaceae bacterium
AGGAGTGAGCTAAGTCATGATGTATACAGGAACAGTGCATGGCCACATTTCGTCGATTGGTACCGACATCCTGCCGCGCTGTCACAATGCGCTCGCCCGATACTTCGACGGGTTTGTCCGCGCCGACGCGCAGAGCAATCCTTTCGGCTATCCGCCCTACGGGATCTATCTCGATCCGCCCCATCCCGAACGGCAGACCTTCCGCGATGGGCGCTTGGCCTCGCGGGCGCTTGAGGCTGGCAGACGTGGGCTGCGCTGGATGCAGAATCGCTGTGGGCTGTTTGCTGGAGAACAGCTCGCTGAACGCGGTTGAGATGCGGGTTTGGTAGGCGGGGATTCTGTGCAAGTTGTTGGAGAGACAGTATTAGTGCATGGCAACAACATGCACGGATGGCGTCGGCGATGGCCGCGGCCTTATCTCCACCCGCGGCGGATTTCACCGGCCAGGCGCTGCACTGCCGCTTGCGAGCCGCCGATGGCGATGCCGCCGGAGAGGTTGCCAGCAGCCCTCTTCTACATGCCGTTCCTGGACGATGATGGCATCCTGCCCAGCGCTTACAGGTGCCGTCATGGCTTGCGCGAATATGGTCTTCATGACATGCCGCGAAACAGCCCAATCGGGTGGGTCTTGCCTAAAAGCATCCTGATGTAGATTACGAGATTAGTATCCAGCGGCAATTCGCCTCACCGACTGCACCAAAAGGGGTATCCATGCACATGCCTTCTGCTCCAAGCGTCATCTGGGGAACCGTCACACTCGCCCTCCTCACTGGCTGCAGCGGTGGTGGCGGTAGCAGCGGTGGCGAAGATCCCAGCAATACCGCACCCACCGCCCAGACGGGTCTGAGCGCCACCCTGGACGAGGACACCAACACCACCATCACCCTGGCTGGATCCGATGCCGATGGCGATACGCTCAGCTACGCCATCGCTGAACAGCCCACCAACGGCGCGGTGAGCCTGGATGGCGCCATTGCCACCTATACGCCAGTCGCCGATTTCTTCGGTTCAGACTCCTTCAGCTTCACGGTTGCCGATGCCAGCGAGACCAGCGAGGCCGCTGCGGTGACCCTGACCATCACCCCGGTCAACGATGCCCCGGTCTTCACCAGCAAGGCCACCGTGAGCATGGCCGAGAACGCCCTGAGCGTAATGAACCTCAGCGCCACGGATGCGGATGGCGATGCGGTAAGCTTCAGCATTCCCGGCGGTGCGGATGCCGCCCGCTTCAGCCTGGACGGTAGCGAACTGCGTTTTGTGAGCGCACCGGACTACGAAAACCCATCAGATGCCGATGGCGACAACGTCTACACGCTGACTCTGCGCGCAGACGATGGCAGTGCCCACACCGATCAGGCCTGCATGGTCACGGTAACCAACGCCAACGATGCCCCGCCGGTCTTCACCAGCAAGGCCACCGTGAGCATGGCCGAGAACGCCCTGAGCGTAATGAACCTCAGCGCCACGGATGCGGATGGCGATGCGGTAAGCTTCAGCATTCCCGGCGGTGCGGATGCCGCCCGCTTCAGCCTGGACGGTAGCGAACTGCGTTTTGTGAGCGCACCGGACTACGAAAACCCATCAGATGCCGATGGCGACAACGTCTACACGCTGACTCTGCGCGCAGACGATGGCAGTGCCCACACCGATCAGGCCTGCATGGTCACGGTAACCGATGCCAACGATGCCCCGGTGGCCGACACGGGCCTGAGCGGCAGTGGCGATGAAGACAATCCGATCACCGTGACCCTGTCCGGCAGCGATGCCGATGGCGATACGCTGAGCTATGCGGTGGCCAGCGATCCGGGTAACGGCACTGTGGAACTGGATGGCAACACGGCCACCTACACGCCGGCGGCCAACTTCAACGGCTCTGATAGCTTCAGCTTCACGGTCTCCGATGCCAGCGAGACCAGCGCTGCTGCCGTAGTGACCCTGACCATCAACGCGATTCCAGATCCTCCGTCCCTGCCCAGCAGTGTCGATGTGGCGGAGAACACTGTGGTCGCACTCTCGCTGCCCGCCAACGATGTTGATGGGGAGGCGGTCACCTACGACATGATTGGTGGCATCGATGACGGTTTGTTCAGCTTGGCTGACAACACGCTGAGCTTTCTCACCACGCCAAATTACGAGTCTCCCCATGATAGCGATACCAACAATGTCTATATCGTGACTCTGACCGCCACAGATGGTGGTTTCTCCATTGAACAATCCTGTTCGATCACCGTGACCGATGTCAATGAGGCTCCCGTCATCACCAGTGATGGCGGGGAAGATACCGCATCCATCACGGTCACGGAGAACACCACTGCCGTGACCACAGTGGAGGCCACGGATCCGGATGGAGATACCCTCAGCTTCAGCATCACCGGCGGTGCGGATGCCGCCCGCTTCAGCCTGGACGGTAGCGAACTGCGTTTTGTGAGCGCACCGGACTACGAAAACCCATCAGATGCCGATGGCGACAACGTCTACACGCTGACTCTGCGCGCAGACGATGGCAGTGCCCACACCGATCAGGCCTGCATGGTCACGGTAACCGATGCCAACGATGCCCCGGTGGCCGACACGGGCCTGAGCGGCAGTGGCGATGAAGACAATCCGATCACCGTGACCCTGTCCGGCAGCGATGCCGATGGCGATACGCTGAGCTATGCGAAGGCCAGCGATCCGGGCAACGGCACTGTGGACCTGGTTGGCAACACGGCCACCTACACGCCAGCGGCCAATTTCAACGGTTCTGACAGCTTCAGCTTCACGGTCTCCGATGCCAGCGAGACCAGCGCTGCTGCCGAGGTGACCCTCACCGTGGGCGCGGTCAACGATGCCCCGGTGGCTAACACGGGCCTGAGCGGTAGTGGCGATGAAGACAATCCGATCAACGTGACCCTGTCCGGCAGCGATGTCGATGGCGATACGCTGAGCTATGCGGTGGCCAGCGATCCGGGTAACGGCACTGTGGAACTGGATGGCAACACGGCCACCTACACGCCGGCGGCCAACTTCAACGGTTCTGATAGCTTCAGCTTCACGGTCTCCGATACCAGCATGACCAGCGCTGCTGCCGTAGTGACCCTCACCGTCAACGCGATTCCAGATCCTCCGTCCCTGCCCAGCAGTGCCGACGTGGCGGAGAACACTGTGGTCGCACTCTCGCTGCCCGCCTACGATGTCGATGGTCAGGCGGTCACCTACGACATGATTGGTGACATCGATGACGGTTTGTTCAGCTTGGCTGACAACACGCTGAGCTTTCTCACCACGCCAAATTACGAGTCTCCCCATGATAGCGATACCAACAATGTCTATATCGTGACTCTGACCGCCACAGATGGTGGTTTCTCCATTGAACAATCCTGTTCGATCACCGTGACCGATGTCAATGAGGCTCCCGTCATCACCAGTG
>CAYONM010000332.1:0-3394 GCA_964405325.1 uncultured candidatus Brocadiaceae bacterium
CTGCGCGATCTGTAACGTTTATTTCTTTCCGCACCCTAAGCACCTGCTACCGTTACCGGCTGAGCACCAGAAAGGCCGTTCGGCCGCCGCGATAAACGTTGCAGATGAGTCGCGGATTGCTGGTCGCCAGGCTGGCAAATTCATCGATCGTGTTGACCGGGCCGTAATTGCGTACCGCCAGGATGCGATCGCCGGCTTGCAGGCCCGAGTTGGCAGCAGGACTGGCGGGCTGCACCGCCTTGACCAGGACGCCGATGCGATCATCCGTGATCAAGGTCAGGCCGTATTCGCGGAGCAGGATCTCGCGATCCTGGAATTGTCCGGCCTGCTTTGCCAGATCCTGCAGAACCTCCTCTTTGGCTCGTGGCAGTACCGTCAGCAGCTGCTGCTCGCCATCACGCCAGATGGTCAGGGGCATGGGCTGGCCGATCTGGGCCGCCGCGATCAGGGTGCGCAGGTGGTCGATGCCAGTGATCCGTAGTTCACCCACCTGCAGAATGACATCACCCGGCAGCAAGCCGGCGGTGGTGGCGGGTGTGCCAGGAAAGCTCAGGGTGACCACGACGCCTTCAGGGTTGGGAATGCCGAAGCGTTCGGCCTCACCCGGCTGCAGCGGGCGCATTTGGAAACCGATCATCGGCCGGTAGACGCGGCCGAATTCGCGCAGGTCCGAGGCGACCCTTTTGGCCAGGTTGGCAGGGATGGCGAAGCCGAGGCCGATGTTCAGGCGGGTTCGACTGATGATCCGGGTGTTCACCCCAATCACCTCGCCGCGCAGGTTCAAGAGCGGGCCACCGGAATTGCCGGGATTGATTGCCGCATCGGTCTGGATGTAGGCCTCGAAATTGTGCTCGTCATTGTCGGTGGAGCGGGCGATGGCGGAAATGATTCCGGAAGTGGCGCTGTAGCCGACGCCAAGCGGAAAGCCCAGAGCGACCACCCAATCGCCGACCCGGGCCTGGTCCGAGTCTGCCCAGCGCACCGTGGGCATGTCGCCGGTCGGGATGCGGAGTACCGCCAGGTCGGAATCGATGTCCGCTCCTAGGAAGGTGGCCTCGTACAGGCGGTTGTCCCAGGTCTGGACGCGGATGTTTTCAAAGGGCACCGGTTGACCGAAACGATCGGTCAGGAATTGCTGCACCTCGTCGGTCTTTACTACCACATGGGCATTGGTGACGATGAAGGAGCGCTCCTCGTCGGTGGCGAAGAAGAAGCCGGAGCCTTCGCCCACAGGGACCTCGCGCAGTGGTATCCGGTGGAAGGGGCTGATCACCTGGGTGCGGATGTGGATGTCGACCACCGAGGGCCGGGCAATCTCGTGGATCAGGTTGAAGGCGCGTGACAGTTTCTGGATGTCTGTGGCCAGGGCGTCCAGTTCGGCCTGGGCGTCTTGTCGCGGACTGAGGTCCATCGCTGTCAGACTGGTGATGAGCAGGTAGAGGAGCAGGGTTGGGTAGTGTCGCATGCTGTTCATGACGCTGAATCTGGCGGGGTCTGACCGCTTTCCAGGCCGTAGTCGATCAGCTTCTTATAGAGCGTCGGACGCGAGATTCCCAGCAGGCGAGCGGCGGCGGATTTATTCTGCTCGGTGGCGGCCATGGCGGCGGCGATGTGCTTGGCTTCCATGCCGGCCAGGGTTGGGAAGCCGCTGTCGTCGCTGGCATCGGCGATCGTTTCGCTGTCCAGATCCCGAGCAGTGATCACGTTTCCCTCGGCCAGGGCCAAGGCTCGGCGCAGGACATTGCCCAGCTGCCGCACCTGACCAGGCCAGGCGCGGTTCCTGAGTGCTGCCAGAGCGGCGTCGCTCAGGGGAAGGGGCTCGAAGCCGTCCTCGTGCGCGAAGCGGTCGATCAGGTGTTTGGCCAGGGCGGGGATGTCGTCGCGGCGTTCCTGCAGTGCTGGTACATGGATTCGCAGCACATCCAGGCGGTACAGCAGGTCCTCGCGGAACAGGCCATCGGCGACCGCTGCATCCAGGTCGCGATTGGTCGCGGCCAGCACCCGGACGTTGACCGCCTCCGGGTTGCCGCCCACCGCTTGCACCTGGCCTTCCTGCAGGGCCCGGAGCAATTTGGCTTGCTGCGCCAGCGGCAGCTCGCCGACCTCGTCCAGAAACAGCGTGCCACCGTCTGCTTGCTGGAAGCGGCCTGGCCGGTCCTGATCAGCACCGGTATAGGCGCCGCGTTTGGCGCCGAAGCACTCGGCTTCAAACAGGCTCTCGGCAATGGCGGCGCAGTTGACCGTTACGAAGGGGCCGGCGGCTCGGGCCGAGGCGCGGTGCACCGCCTGTGCCACCAGTTCCTTGCCGCTGCCCGACGGCCCGGTGATCAGCAGGGTGGCTTGGGAGCGGGCCAGACGCTGAAACCGTCGTCGCAGGATCTGCATAGCCTGGCTGCTGCCGATCAGGCCGTCATCGGCGGTCCCGCTTTCTGCCAGCAGCTCGGTGCAGGTCTCAGCCAGGCCGGTCAGCAGCTGCAGCTGCGCCTGATCAAAGGGCTCCCGTTCCACGCCTCGGCTGCAGACCAGCACCTGCTGGTTCATGGGCACGCTCAGGGCACTGCCGATGGCGGCTCGGGCGATGGTCGCCCCCTGTAGTCCGGTGCCCAGCTGCAGCAGCGCTGCTTGTGGTCCGGCCACCAGACGTGCTGCCAGTGTGGCGGGCATATCGCCGGCTAGGCGGTCGCCGCCGGCCACCAGAGCAGCGGCATCGGCTTGGACCAGGCCTTTGGCGGTTGCGGTCAGCAATTGCCGACGCCGGGTCTGATCCAGTGGTGCGAGGCGTCGTAGCAGTGGGGCGAAGCGATCAGCGGGAGCGCTGGCAATGGCCGGGGTCAGGGCTTGCAGGCTTAGGCCCTCGTCCAGGTGGACACGCGAGCCGCCAGTCTGCCGACAGGCCACCACGAAGGGCACCCCGGCCAGGTGGAAGCAGTCGCCATCGGCCAGTTGTTGCTGGCTGATCGGCTTGCCGGCCAGCAGCGTGCCATTGCGGGAGCCCAGGTCCTTCAGCCAGGGGCCGTTTTCGTGCGGTGTCAGCCGCGCGTGGAAGCGGCTGGCGCCCGTGACCAGGAGACGGACATCGCAGTGTGGATCACGACCGCATTCGACCGGCGCGTCCAATTCCAGACGCGCCGGCAGGGCGCGGTCGTCAAGGCAGATGAGTTCCCAGGTTGGCATGGGGTGGGTCCTGGTTGGGGGGACTGCGTTTGCTCATGAAAAACGCGGCATGCTTTGAGGAAAGCATGCCGCGTGCCAGCTTGGGATGAGAAGACTGCCGCGCGAAAAACCGTCAGGTGGACGAGTTGGCCGGGTGCTGCGCTGTCAGGATATTTGGCAGCTTGGGCTAAGGGCCCGTCAAAAAATAAACATTACATTTCGCTTGATCTTTTGCCGCCCT
>CAYONM010000333.1:0-3384 GCA_964405325.1 uncultured candidatus Brocadiaceae bacterium
CGGCAGAAGACCGTGCAGCAGCGCCCAGAGCACGCATACGGGGATGAAACGGGTCATTGCTCGCCAATAGGAGATTATCGCCATATCCAAATCTACATAATGTTAGAACCATGCACAAGGGGTGTCCGTCGCCCTGCAGACTTACTGCTATGACTACGACCTCAGCCTCGACACCCCATCCGCCGTAGAGGAGAGCGCGATGTCGCCGGCGCGGGCGGTGCCACGGCCTGGCGGCTACAGACCCGGACGTCAGCGGAATTGACTTGATTGGCCAAAGCCGCAAATGCGGTGGCCACGGGAGAGCGACCATGATCACTGCCTCGCGGTCGGAAGGCGACATGTCGGATATCACCACCACCCATGCCCAGGGCTTCGCTCCAATCGGTATCGATTCGGCTGCGCAGGCCGCACGCTGCCACAGGGTATTCGGACGCGAAAAGCCCTCCGGTGCCAACAGGCTGGCGTCGTCGAAGACCGAAGCACCCCGGAACCGGCAAGCGACAGCTGACGGTCTGGCTATCGGTGCCAAGAGCCAGATGCTTACCGTGGGTGACATGCTCAGAGCGCCGGGCTGTTGGCGGGGCTGTGCTCAGCAGTATAGGTGATAAAACCTATTAAAATCGATCGATTCTTCTGATGCGCCTGCTTTCCAAAGTGATTTTATGCTGCCTGTACCGCGCGTCTTACTGACCACGATCACTACCGCTTTCCTGCTGGCCACCATGGTCACCGCCGCTGAACCTGTGCTGGTGGCCGACATCAACATCAAAGGATTCATTACAGGATCAACGTCCACATCTCTGCTCTTTGCGTCTTGGCCAGGGGATAGGTCCCAACCAGTTCACGCCGCGTCCCGGTGTGTCTTCGACACGTCTCCACTGCTGCTCCGCATCATTCTGGATGCCCAATGACGAGGACCGCTATGACCATCACCCGATCAGCCGTCGATGGTCGTCCGGTGGTGATCGTCAAAATGTCCGGTATCCGTTATTTCATCTGGAATCCGGCGACTCGGCAATGGAGCGAGGAGCGGAGCTTCGCCGGCAGTAACCCGCCGTACTGGGCCCATGGCTGTGATTGGCAGGGTCGTTTCTACATCTTCGATGCCCACTCCATTCATCGCTACGAACAACCGGACGCCCAGCCGCTGAGCATGACGAACCTGCCATATCCTTCTGGCGAAGGGTGCTACGATCGCCTCGGTTTGCGGCAGACGGGTGTCGTCCGTTATCTTGGCGTCGATACGAACGCCAAAAAGGTGGCTGTGATCCGAGTGGAGTTCGAGGCTCCGGCGGGTCGGCCCGAGGTAACGATCACGGCGCCGGCAGACAACAGCCGCTTCGGACTCGGCGTCGCGATCGACCTGCAGGCAAGCGCCACCGACCAGCAGGATGGTGATATCAGCGGACAGGGAACCTGGTCTTCCTCCTTGGATGGTGATCTGGGAAGCGGCGGCAGCCTGCGCCTCGATGACCTCAGCCGCGGCTCGCACAGCCTAAGCTGGACGGCCACCGATAGCGATGGTCAGACCGCTCGTGCCAGCATACGCGTGACCGTCGGTGATCTCGATCCCGAACTCACCATCAGCAGTCCACTCGCCGGCAGCCTGCTGCGGACCGACAGCCAGGTGATGCTGCAAGCCAGTGCGATCGACCCGGAGGATGGCGACATCGGCGCCGGCATCACCTGGAGTTCGGACCGGGAGGGCCTGCTCGGTGATGGTGACACGCTGGCGATATCCACCCTGAGCGAGGGCGCGCATCTGATCACGGCCAGCGTCGAGGATGCCCATGGCAACCGGGTCAGTGCGACCGTCGCGGTGGAAGTGGTCGAAACCGGCAGTGGCGCTTTTATCGAAAATGCTGGTCTGGTGGTGATCGAAGCCGAACACTTCACCGCCAATCACGGCAATGGCGATATCTCGGACTGGCGCATCCGTACCGATACCGAGGGCTGGCTGGGCGACGGTTTCGTCGATACCCCCGATGAGGGGGCCGCGAACGCCAACTGGGCGACAGCGGCGGCCCTGCATTACGATCTCACGGTAACCACTGCCGGCTCCTACTGGATCTGGATGCGGCGTCAGATCACCGATAGCGCCGGCAACAGCGCCTGGGTGGGCATGGACGGATCACAGGTCGGCGATCTCTTCTATGACAGCAACACCAGTGGCTGGGTCTGGGCCCGCCATGATACGACCGTGCATCTGGAGAGAGGAGCATCCCGCTTCGAACTCAGACGCCGTGAGGACGGCTATCAGGTCGACCGCATCATCCTGACCTCCGATCCCGGCTTCACCCCGGATGACAGTCGCGATCAGGAGAGCCCGCGCGAAAAACTCGGCAGAAGCATCCAGATCGACCTGCCGGGCCACAGCGCCGAGGCGCAACGGGGCTCGGATTTCTGGCAACCCACGCCCGCCTCCTGGAATGGTCTCCGCTCCACCGATGATCATTCGCTCAGCTTGCGGTTCCAGGAGGGCAAGGGCTGAGTGGCATTTCTCGTTGAGCGCTGTCCAGGTAGCCCGGGTCCCTCATCACATCCTGCTGCAAAGACCGCAAAGCACGGCCATCACGGCACCTCTATTTGGTCGGCTGATCCTCACCTAATTCCACTATGCTCCGCTGTTTGTGAACACATGACAGCAATTTTTGCCCGGCTTCACCCCGGATGACAGTCGCGATCAGGAGAGCCCGCGCGAAAAACTCGGCAGAAGCATCCAGATCGACCTGCCGGGCCACAGCGCCGAGGCGCAACGGGGCTCGGATTTCTGGCAACCCACGCCCGCCTCCTGGAATGGTCTCCGCTCCACCGATGATCATTCGCTCAGCTTGCGGTTCCAGGAGGGCAAGGGCTGAGTGGCATTTCTCGTTGAGCGCTGTCCAGGTAGCCCGGGTCCCTCATCACATCCTGCTGCAAAGACCGCAAAGCACGGCCATCACGGCACCTCTATTTGGTCGGCTGATCCTCACCTAATTCCACTATGCTCCGCTGTTTGTGAACACATGACAGCAATTTTTGCCCGGGATGGATGGTCAAGTCTTATTTTTGGCCCGTCAGCGCCAATTGCAGCGGTTCTCGCTGGAAAAGATGCCCGATTCAAATTTCCGCTGGTCGCGCCTGCGCCCCTCGCAGAGCGCTAGGCTGCCGCACTCAGACCCCTCAGGAGGCCTCGCTGCGCTCAAAATTTTGGACGCTGTTGAGAGGCAGTATGAGTGCATGGTAACAAATATCGGAGAGACAGTATCAGTGCATGGTAACAAATATCAGTAAGTGCATGGTGACAAATATCAGTAACAAATATCACCCTCTGAGAGACCCGTCAAACCTCTGCGCCTGGCTCGACCTGAGTTTCTAGAGGTGCCCAAAAAAACAATCCCCGCC
>CAYONM010000334.1:0-3382 GCA_964405325.1 uncultured candidatus Brocadiaceae bacterium
TCATCTCAAATCCGGCCCTCTTTCGACCTCTGAGGGAGGCGTCCAATCTGTCGGCACTTGTGCTATCTTGGCAGGTTTGTCGACGCAATGACTGATCACATGGACATCCGCCTTTGTGTTATCCAATGCATCAGCGACTACGGTTCGCGTCTTTTCGTGGTAATCGCGGATTACTTGTTCTTGAAGGTTCTGTGCATCTGAATAACGACATCCTTCTGGAATAAATTCATGGCTCTCGGCAAAAATGCGCGGAGTGCCACCGAAAAAGGTTTGCTTGGCAAGCGAACCGCAACGCAGGAGCGTGGGGGGGCTGCTGCCGGGTCTGTCGGAGGCGCAAGGCCCGCGGCGGACTGACGGGGAGCGTCCCTTCTGAGGGGAATTTCAGCAATCATAACTGCCTGGCCTTCCTCAGGCCCACAATTATCCTCGCCGCATGCAACGACGTGATTTTCTTCGTGGCTCGGCCGCCCTGAGCTTGAGCGGTCTCCTTCCCGGTCTGGTGGCGGCAGGTGAAGGCAGTGAGCGCAAGCCCCATATTCTGATGTTGGCGGTGGACGATTTGCGACCGCAGTTGGGGTGTTACGGCAATGCCTTCATGCATTCGCCGAACATGGATGCCTTGGCCGCTGGCGGGTGCCTGTTCGAACGCGCTTATTGCAATTATCCGGTGTGCGGCGCCTCCCGTGCCTCATTGCTGACCGGCTTGCGGCCCACACCGGAACGCTTCACCAGTTATAAAAGCCAAGCTCGTCGCGATGTGCCTGACGCGGTGCCATTGCATGGCTGGCTCAAGCAGCAGGGCTATCGGGTGGTGGGCAATGGCAAGGTGTTCCACAATCCCCGTGACCACCGCGAGCTCTGGGACGCCTGGCATCGGCCCAAAGAATGGAAGGATTACGTCAGCAAGGAAGCCAGGCGCGGCAAGGGCTGGGCCTGGGAGATCCCGGAGGTGGACGAGGAGCGCCTGCAGGGTGGCAAAGTGGCGGATTTCGCCATCCAGGAGATCCGACGCGCGGCCAAAAACGGCGCTCCAGCCTTCATCACCGCCGGCTTCAGCAAGCCGCATCTGCCGTTTATCGCTCCCAAGCAGTATTGGGACCTCTACGACCACGAGGTCATTGCCCTGGCGCCGAATCCCTTCGCGCCAGCCGATGTGCCTGAAGAGGCGATGCACAATTACGGCGAATTGCGAGGTGGCTACGAAGGGGTGCCGGAGCAGCATCCGCTGCCGGACGATTACGCCCGTTGGCTGTGCCACGGCTATTACGCCTGCGTCAGCTTCACCGATGCCATGATCGGTCGCATCCTGAACGAACTGGCGGATGCGGGTCTGGCCGATGACACCATCGTCGTGCTCTGGGGCGATCACGGTTGGCAGTTGGGCGAGCATGGTCTCTGGTGCAAGCACAGCACCTTCCATACCAGCCTGCACTCGCCCTTGATGGTGCGTGTGCCGGGCATGCAAGCCGCCCGCTGTCCGGGACTCGTGGAATTCGTCGATATCTATCCCAGTATGTGCGAGCTGGCAGGATGCCCACAGCCCGCCGGCCTGGAGGGCGACAGCTTCGTGCCGCTGCTGAGCGAACCGGAGCGGCCATGGAAGGATGCGGTCTTCGCCGCCTACGGCAAACGGGATGGTCGCGGCGAGTGCATCATCACCGACCGTTACAGCTATACGGAATTCGGCGACGGCAGCCGCATGCTCTACGACCATGCGGTGGATCCCATGGAAAACGTCAACATAGCTGACCATCCGGATCACGCCGCGGTGGTGCGGGAGCTCAGTCAGCGTCTGCGGGCTGGTTGGCCGGCTGTGCGAAAGGATCTGCTATGATGCGTGTTCTGGGCCTGGTTTGCGTCCTGCTCAGCGCTTGGAGCAGCGAGTGGCGGCAGGATCTGGAACGCCGCATTGCCGAACATCGGCAAGAGCAGGTGAGCATGGTCCTACGTGACGCCGCGGGCGAGCCCGTGGCCAATCGCCCGGTCTCCCTGCGCATGACCCGTTCGGGCTTCCATTGGGGCACCGCCATCAACCGCAAGGGCTGGGCGGAGGAGAGCGAGGACAATCAGCGCTATCGCCAGGAGGTGGCGCGCCTGTTCAACACCGTGGTCATGGAAAGTGGCCACAAATGGGCCAAACAGCTGCAACCGGAGGACGCCGCGCTCACGGCACGGGCGGTGGCCTGGGCCCAGGATCAGGGGCTGGCCATTCGCGGCCACGCCCTGCTCTGGGGGGCGATCAAGTATCCGGTGATTCCCGAGCCCTTCCGCGCTGCGCTGCAGGAACAGGAGTCGGGCCTGGAGAAGGAGTTCGGACAGGCGATCGACGCCCACATCGCGAGCAATGCCGCCACCTGGCGGGGACCGATCTACGAGTGGGATGTGATCAACGAACCGATCAGTGAGCAGCATATCTTCCGCTATCTGCGCGAGGAACGTGGCAATGCCGTCGGAATGATGGCCGAGTGGTTGCGCATCGCCCGCGACGCGGCGCCGAAGGCGGACCTGTTCATCAACGATTTCGGTATCCTTGCCGGCAACAAGCGTGGTAAGGATCGGCGCTATCACCAGATGGCTGCGGATCTCCTCGCCGCCGGCGCGCCGCTGACCGGCATCGGCTTCCAGTGCCATCATTGGCACGGCAACATGCAGCGGAAACCGGCCGACATCCTGGAACAGTTGGACCGTTACGCCGCTCTGGACCCGGACCTGGATCTGGTGATCACCGAATACGATACCACCGGCGGCGGCTGGGGTGACGACGTCGATGCCGCCCAGGCGGCTTATCTCGAGCGTTTCCTGATGAGCATCTACGCGCATCCGCGGGTGACCGGCTTTCTGATGTGGGGCTTCTGGGACGGGCGGCACTGGCGAGGCAATGCGCCCCTCTACCGTCGCGACTGGAACCCGAAGTTGGGCCTCGCGGTCTACGAGAATCTGGTTTTCGAGCGCTGGTGGACCGATGTCAGCGGTACCACCGACGACCAGGGTCGCATCCGGCTGCGGGCCTTCCACGGTGAGCACGTGCTTCAGGTCGATACTCAGACGCGATCATTGACCATTGTGCCAGATCAGAAGCAGCTGGAGCTGCATTTCATCGATTGATTGTTGGCGGCGTCTCGAGGTGGCGCCGCTACGGGCGGTGAGAGGGTCGCACGCAGGCGCGTTGTCGATCATATATTGTATAGTCCGGTTTATTCTCTAACAAAAGAGGCATGCGTACCCACATGCTCCTTCTCGCCGCCCTGAGCCTGGCCCTGCCGGCCCAGGAGCATCCCTTCATCCTGGTCTCGGAATCCGATTATCCGGAGCTGCGCGATCGCGTCGCTAACGAACCCTGGGCGACGATGAAGGCCGATGCCATCGACGATGCGCTCAATCT
>CAYONM010000335.1:0-3379 GCA_964405325.1 uncultured candidatus Brocadiaceae bacterium
TGGGCCTTTTCCTTTTTGATCGAGGGCGCCAGCGGCTTTGGCACCCCGGCGGCACTGGCAGCGCCGATCCTGGTCGCCTGCGGCCTGCCGGCCATGCGCGCGGCGGTGATCTGCCTGGTGCTGAATACCGTTGCCGTGCCCTTTGGCGCCATTGGCACGCCCATCTGGTTCGGTTTGGGCGGCTTGGGTCTGGCAACGGATGAAGTCACCCGGATTGGCGCACACGCCGCTCTGATCAATATCCTGGTGGCGGTCCCAGTGGTGACGCTGGCGCTCTGCTTGGTGCTGCCCTGGCGCGATGTCCGCGCCAGCTTGAGCTTTGTACTGCTCTCGGTCGCGGCCTGCGTCATCCCTGCAGCACTGATCGCCGGTTTGGGCCCGGAATTTCCCAGCCTGATTGGCGGCGGCATCGGCCTGATCATCACGGTGCTCGCCGCCAGCCGGGGCTGGGGCCTGGGCGCCATATCCGCTGACGCACCCATGCAGGTGGCAACGGCCGACACCGAGTTGACGAAGCCATCCGGCACCCAGGTCCTGCAGGCCTTTCTGCCGCTGTTGTTGTGTGTCGGGATCCTGATCCTGACGCGATTACCTTTTCTGCCCTTCAACGACTGGCTGAAGACGAACGATACCTGGGTCGTTTCCCTGGGTACACTCGGCCAATTGGGCATCGGCTTCGGTGGCAGCCTGACCCTGAGCGGTATTCTCGGCAGCGAGACAGCGGCACAGCTGCAGCTGCTCTACGTACCGGGCACCATACCCTTTCTGCTGATCGCCCTGCTGACTCCGCTGCTGCTGACTCACGACAGCCGCGTCCTGGGCGGAGCGCTCGCCGCCACCTGGACCAGCCTGAAACATCCTATCATCGCTCTGTTTGGCGGCCTGGTGCTGGTGCGCCTGCTGCAACAGCAGGATCCAAGCGCACCAGCCAGCACGCTGCTGATTGGCCAGACCATGGCCAGCAGCCTGGGCGCCGCCTGGTATGCCGCGGCGCCATTTCTGGGGGTGCTGGGCGCGTTCTTCTCCGGCAGCGCAACCATGTCCAACCTGACCTTCGCACCCATTCAATTGGCTGCGGCCACCGACCTGGGCTTGGACCAGATCCGGGTCTTGGCTCTGCAGGCGGTTGGCGCGGGTGCCGGCAACATGGTGTGTGTGCACAACATCGTCGCCGTCAGCGCCATCCTCGGTCTGCAGCGCGCCGAGGGGAAAATCATGGTCCGCACGGCGCTACCGATGCTCGCCTATGCGCTGCTGGCGGTTGTGGCAGCCTGGTTGTTATCCTGAAAAGAATCGTCATCCATAGCGCAGCAACACCAAGCGCTGCTCGGCCCAGGCAATACGCAGCTGGCCGTCCTGCCAGCTGACCGCGGCGTCGCCGAGTACGGCTTGCAGGTCCGTACCAGCTGCCACGCCAAGCGGGCACAGCAGCTCCTCGACCAGGGCATGCTCGGACAAAGCCTGCACACCAATCAGTCCGGCACCGGTTTGCGGATCGTGGTACTGCCAGGCATCCAGCTGCTCGCGACCGCTGGGCACCGGACTCAAACGGTGATAATCACCCCGCAATAGCTCGGCCTGCGCGCGGTAAACGGCGATCACCTGCTGCATCGCTGCCAAGACCGCTGCCGACTGCCGCCACAAATCCGGCCCCACGCCCAGATGACCGTTGCAATGACAGGCCAATTCATGCAAGTCCGGCACCTCGTCCCCGGCCAGCTCCTTGCGCAGATAGATGGACTGATGATTGCAGACCGCCGGCAGCGCCAGATTGACGCCAGCACGGATGCCGGCGGCGATGTCCGGATCGGCACCGGTGTAGTCGGTGATCCAGAAGGAATGCGAGTGCCGCAGCACCGCCAGGTTCAGCATCCGGCCACCAGAGGCGCACATCTCGAACCAGATGCCCGGATGCCGGCGCCGGAATTCCGCCATCACCTGGTCCATGCCCTGGAAGTAGCGCAATTCCAGCAGACCTCGCCGGTTTTCGGTCTCGTTGGGAACGAAGTGATACAAACGAGGATCCGTGTTCAGATCGTACCAGATTCGTTCCGCCCCCAACGCCACCATGGTCTCCAACCACTGCAGCAGCACGGCGCGGCCGGCGGCGCGAGAGAGATCCAACAACGGCGCCTGATTGATGTCATGGCCGATGGGATCGTAGCCGGAGGCCACTGCCGCCGCCTGCGCCGGAGAAGCATGCAACAGCACGTCGGCCTCACGCTCGGCCCAGGGGCTGTCTGCGGCCACCCGCGGATCGATCCACAAACCCAGACGCATGCCATGGCCGCGGATCCGGTCCACCAGATCCTGAAAGCGATCCCCGAAACGATCCGCATCGGGCTGCATGCGGCCCATCACGTTCCACCACATCAGATGCTCGCCCGGCTGCGACCGCCGATACTGCCACAACGAACACAGGGTGAAGTACTGACAGCCGATCTCAGCCGCGCGGTCCACCTCGTTCAGCAGCTGATCGTCCAGGGCCAGCACCTGCCGCTCACCCGCCAACACCTGGTAACTGACCGGTGGCGTCGGCTCGATTCCGTTCAGATCCGGCAGGTAGCACTCCCGCATCACCCGCCGCATCTGGTTGCAGCCGGCACCCAGATCGCCCTGGTACGAGCCGATCGCCACCGCCGGCAGCGGGATCTCCTCACCCTGGTAGAGCTGGGCATCCAGGTTGTGCAGGCAGAGAGACAGATGGCTGTGGCCCGGCATACGCTGCAGACGGAAACGCCAGCTGCCCTGCCATTCGGGCCCGCACCAGAGACCGCTCTCGGTATCGCCGTAGACAAATAGCGGCAGATGATCATTGGAGCCGCGGCCGGTGTCCTCTTCCAGCTGCACCACATCGTGTCCGCGCAAACGCTGGTCGTGCACGAGGAAGGTGGTCGGCGGGAAATGGTCGTGGGTGTAGGACCGGGCGGAACCACCGCCAAACACGCGCAGCGTCGTGACGGGGTCATCAGCATGGGGCAGCAGCAGACTGAAGATACGAAGCTCGCTGATGCGGCCGGAGAGCTGGCCGGTCACCGCCAGGTTGGCCTGCAGCCGCAGCCAGTTGCGCGGGGCATCGTGCACCAGGGTCAGGCTCAGCTGCAAGGGCTGAGCCGCGACGTGATAAGTTAACAGCTGACTGCCATCAGCTAGACTGCGGTGCCGATGCAAGGACAGCAACACTGGCTGCCCGGCGAGCCGAAATGCAACGGGGACCAGCTCCCCGAGGACGATCTGCTCGACGACTTGCGTAATGGTTTTCATCTCCCATTCCTCCGAACCCCAAATGGTACCAGCAGATAGCCCAGACTGTCGATCAGATTTGTCACGAAGTTGGGCAGTTTGCAGAGGGGGCGTTGCCCCCTCGCGCCTCCGGCGC
>CAYONM010000336.1:0-3364 GCA_964405325.1 uncultured candidatus Brocadiaceae bacterium
CCAATGCCCGAGCAAGCGCCAGAGCAGTGGCGTCAGGAGGCCCATGACAGCGGGCACAACAACAGTTAGCAACAGTAGCATGGGCCCTCCCATCTGCGATGGCCTAGGAAAGCTGACTCAAGAACGTCGTCAATGCCAGTCTGAAATTACATGTTTTGGCTCTTGTTGCGAGCGCATGCCCCGATAAGCGAATCTGTACTGGCGTCCACGATACTACTAGAATACTCAATAACGAACGGCGAACCGAGAACAGGAACCTGCGACATGTTCGATAAATTCACAGACCGCGCCCGCAAAATCATCGCTCTGGCACAGAAAGAAGCCGAGCGATTCAAGCACGATTATATCGGCACCGAGCATGTCCTGCTTGGCTTGGTCAAGGAGGGCTCGGGCGTGGCGGTTACCGCGCTCAACAATTTGAATGTCGATGTAGAAAAGGTGCGCGCTGAGGTCGAGAAGCTGGTGGTCACCTCAGAAAAGGATGGTCCCAACACACCGTTGCCGTTTACGCCACAGGCAAAGAAGGTACTGGAACTGGCCTCCGAGGAGGCTCGCGCCCTCGGGCACCCCTACATTGGCACTGAGCATGTATTGCTCGGTCTTCTGCGCGAAAACGAGAGCGTCGCGGCGCAGGTGCTGATCAATCTCGGCCTGAACCTGAACGACGTCCGCGCCGAGATCCTGGACCTGCTGGGGGCCACCGACCCCGCCGGTGTCGCCACCAGCTCCATCAGCAAGAAGAATGCGCCGTCCAAGGCCAAGAAGGAGGAGAGCACCACCCCCGCACTTGATGCCTTCGGCCGTGACCTCACCGCCGCTGCCGAAGTCGGTGATCTCGATCCGGTGATCGGTCGGACCAAGGAGATCGAACGGCTGTGGCAGATCCTTTGCCGCCGTACCAAGAACAATCCGGTTCTGCTTGGCGAACCTGGCGTGGGCAAGACCGCCATCGTCGAGGGTCTGGCGCAGAGCATCGTCAACAACGATGTTCCTGACCTGTTGGCCAATAAACGCATCATCTCTCTGGACCTTGCCGGCATGGTCGCTGGCACCAAGTACCGCGGTCAGTTCGAAGAGCGCATCAAGGCGGTGATGAAGGAAGTGAAAGCCGCTAAGAACATCATTCTGTTCATCGACGAGTTGCACACCCTGGTCGGTGCCGGTGGCGCAGAGGGCGCCATTGACGCCAGTAATGTCTTGAAACCAGCGCTTTCGCGCGGTGAGATCCAGTGCATTGGTGCCACCACCTTGGACGAGTATCGCAAATATGTCGAGAAGGACGGCGCTCTGGAGCGTCGTTTCCAGTCCATCATCGTCGACCCGCCGTCGGTCGACGACGCCATCCGCATCCTGATCGGCCTGCGTGATCGGTACGAGGCGCACCATCGGGTGCGCTATGACGACGACGCCATCGTCCAGTCTGTGAAACTCTCCGATCGTTACATCTCGGGTCGCTTTCTGCCCGACAAAGCCATTGACGTCATCGACGAAGCCGGTGCACGCCTGCGTCTGAAAGCAACTTCCAAGAAGCCGGTGTTCAAGGAACTGGAAAGCGAAGTCAAGAATCTCGAGAAACAGAAGTCCGAAGCGGTACTCAATCAGGACTACGAACTGGCTGCCGAATATCGCGATCTCGCTGAGCAGAAAAAGAAAGAACTCACCGAGTTGAAGCGCAGCGAGGACGAAAAAGTCCAGCAGAGCCTGGGCACGGTGGACGAGATGCTGATCCGCGAAGTCATCAGCAAGATGACCGGTATCGACATCCAGCGCCTCGACTCCGAAGGTGCCGAGCGCCTCTTGCAGCTGGAAAGCGTCCTGCACCGGCGTGTGGTCAGCCAGGACGATGCCATCAACGCCCTGGCTCGCGCCATCCGCCGTAGCAAGGCCGGCCTCAAGGATCCCAAGCGGCCAGTCGGCAGCTTCGTCTTTGTCGGTCCCACCGGTGTCGGCAAAACCCTACTGTGCAAAGCCCTGGCCGAATTCATGTTTGGCGAGGAAGAGGCTTTGATTCAGGTCGACATGTCGGAATTCATGGAGAAGCACAACAGCAGTCTGCTGGTTGGCGCGCCTCCCGGCTACGTCGGTTTTGAAGAGGGCGGTCAGCTGACCGAGAAGGTCCGTCGCCGACCCTACTCGGTGATCCTACTGGACGAGATCGAGAAGGCCCACGCCGATATCTTCAACATGCTGTTGCAGATCATGGAAGAGGGTCACATCACCGACAACATGGGGCGCAAGATCGATTTCCGTAATACGGTGCTGATCATGACCTCCAACGTCGGTGCCTCCACCGCTAGCGATGCCGGCATGCTCGGTTTTGAGACCACGGAATCCGACGAGGACTATAGCTACCGCGCCACCCGCGACGCCTACAAAAAGGAGCTGGAAGATTACTTCAAACCGGAGTTCCTCAATCGCCTCGACGAAGTGATCGTGTTCCGCAGCCTGGCCCGCGAGGACCTGCATCAGGTCATCCATATGGAATTCAACGCCATGGCCAAGCGCGTTGCCGAGCAGGGCGTACGACTGGTGTTGTCGGACAACGCAGCCGACCATCTCTTGGAGAAGGGCTATAATCCACGCTTTGGCGCCCGGCCAATTCGCCGCAGCATCGAACAGCTGGTCGAAGATCCCCTGGCTGAAGCCATGCTCCGCGGCGAATTCGGCCCCGGTGCCGACATTCTCGTGGATCTGGATGAAGACCTGCACCTGATCTTCAAGCAGAACAAGGAAGCCGAAGCTGCCGCGGTGGTCTCGGAGGAGACCGGCGAAAGCAGTGGCGAGCATCAGACCCCGGAGGAATGAACACCATGGCTTCTGAGGTAGCCGAAAAAGGATCAGACTCGACCAGGGCGAAAGCTGTATTCTGGAAGGATGCTGATCCTCTGTATCGGGGTTTTCGCGAATAATTCCCGGATGAGGTGACTCGTGGTGAGAGGACAGGTACCCAAAAACCTTCTTGACCCGACCGGCACGCCCCCTACTTTTTCGCGCCCGCGTCACACGCATCCTTGTCTGAGGCGCGGTGCATTCGACCCAGGCCGTTAGCTCAGCTGGTAGAGCAGCGGATTCTTAATCCGCGGGTCGCAGGTTCGAGCCCTGCACGGCCTACCATAAGCCCTTGCAAGCACTGCACTTGCAGGGGCTTTTGTTTGGGAGGGGTTGCCAGTAGGGTAGGATAATGCCGGGCCAATAAATGCTGGCTGGGTTGCGAAGCAGACTGTCCGGTCAGACAGCGATAGACAGGAAACGCCAAGTCATGGCCCGTTTCTGTCATTTCGAAGATGGCCATGCCGGCATTTCTGACGCGTCCCTCAAAGGTCGAATTCGGCACGAATCCGATAAGAGCCAGGCGAGCGCGTCC
>CAYONM010000337.1:0-3360 GCA_964405325.1 uncultured candidatus Brocadiaceae bacterium
AGCGGCCTTCTGGCAGGGCCCGATGGCCCATGTCGGCCTAAGCGCTGCGGCGGCGCAATTGGGTGATCGCGGTGCCGCCCAGGAGGCCTGCCGTCAGCATCTGGGGTATTGCCACGATACCTGTCATGTCTCGGTCGCGGCGGAATCGCAGGAGGAATTCATCCAGCGGGCGCAGAGCGCGGGGCTGACGCCGCAGAAATGCCAGTTCGCCGCCGCCGCCGAGGTGCAATTGCCAGCTGGATTAGCGGCCTTGCGGGCTTTGGACGAGCCCCGCTTCCTGCATCAGAGCCTGTTGCTGGAGGCACGTGACGGCTACTGGCGGCTGGCGGATCTGAATGAACTCGATGTCGGCCAGCGGCGTCTGCCAACGGCTGATCGAGCACGTAGCCATTTTCATTTGCCGATAACCTGGATGGACGAGCGTGATGGCTTGCGGGCGACGGTATCGGAGGCTGAGGCTGGCGTTCGCGCCTGCCTGGCAGCGGGTTGTCAGACCGTGGCGGTGGAAACCTACACCTGGTCGGTCTTGGCTCAGGAGGCCCGCGATCCCTTGTGCGGGACCGCGCGGGAGTTGGATCGGCTGGCCACGCTGCTTGCTGCCAGCTGAATAGCGATAGGCTCAGCAGCGCATCGGCAAGATCCGATATGGCTTTATGTCCCGTTTACGATATTTCGCCGATCCCCATTGGGATCGAGGAGCGTGGCGTCCATGACCACCATCCGTTGTACCGAATGCAACGCCCAGTTGCGCATCAACGAATCGCAACGCGGCAAGCAGATCCGTTGTCCCAAGTGCCAGCATGTTTTCAGTGTACCACCCTCCGATGGTGCAGCGTTGTTTTTAGGCGACGACGGCAGTCCGGTAGTGGAACGCACTCGCGACGACGCCAACACCAAGTTCCGTGGGGTCAACGTGTTTGAGGACGAGTCGGTCGCGGCGCGGAAGCATCGTTCGCTGCCGTTGGGCAAGATTCTGGTCGTCTTGCTCTTGATCGGCGTGGGTGTCGGGGCCTGGTACCGTTGGGATCTGGTCCAGGACCTGCTGCGGCGCTTCGGCCGGGGTGACTCGGTTCAGCAGCAGGAATTGGTCCAGCAGCAGCCGGACGAGGTTGACGGTCGGCACCTGGATCTGGGCAGCTGGCTGCAACCAGCGCGACTGCACCTGGCCGGAGCGGTGGCCTGTGCCGAGTTGCCCACCGCTGCGCACGTTCGCATCCAGGCGAATGGGGTCGCCAAACGCCAGGATGCGACCGCGGTGCAGGCGGCCAGCGGTGAGCATTTCGTGGTGGTGGTGGTGGCGCCCGGCGCCTGTCATCCCTGGTCGGATTGGCAGGACGCCCGTCTGGAGCTGCCCGATACGGTCGTGGCTCCGAGTCACATTGCGGCGTACCAGATCGCTGATGAGCGCCTCCTGCGTGATGTCCAGGCCAACGATCGCCTGTTCGGGCATGCCGGCGCGGTGTGGCAGATCGGCTTCCTGCCTGTGGCCCAGGGGCGCGACTCAGATGCGGTGATTGCGATGGCTTTTACGTTGCCGGAAGTGCCAGGCCATGGCTGGCTGAGTCTGGGCGAGGAGCGGCAATTCCTCAGCTGGGGCACCGCCAGTGGCAGCATTGCGCCGTTGCGCAGCGAGGTGCCGGCGGCGCAGGCGTCCGAGCAGTTTGCCAACCGCCTGTTGAGGCGTCAGCCGCCCGCCATGCTGGATGGACAGATCCAGGCCCTGCCGGGACGGGCCCAGTGGTATGGATGTGACGGACGATCAACTGATCTGGCACGAGCCTCGGCCCTTGGGGGTGCAGACGGTCCTGCTGGGTGCGATCCGTGGTCAGGCGCAGGTCCAGCATCGGCTGCAGCTGTTGGCCAGCACCGAACAGCAGGTGCCGGTGTCGGCCTTGCGGCACGATGGCGTCGGGCTCACCGGCCTGGTGTTGACCAGCAGCCTGGGCGGCGCAATCGATGCCGATCCAGTGCATCTGATGGTGCAGTTGCGCCCGGCCGAAGGTGGTCGGGGTCGGCTGCACTTGACCCGGCGTCCTCGCGGTGCCATTGGTGTGGAGGCGGCTTTGGAGCAGGCCTATCGCTACCAGTGCCTGCAGCTGCCGGCGATGCAGCAGATGGATACGGTGCTGAGTCTGGACGATCTCTTCAGTGTCCGTGATGGCCATGGCCTGGCCCTGACCGCTGCGGTCGCCTTCCGCGCCCTGTGTTCGGACCGGCCACTGGCCCAGGACCTGGCGGTGATCGGGCGGATTGAGCCCGATGGCAGTCTGGTACCCGTCAGTGAGCCCGGCGTGCAGTTGGCCACGGCGCGGGAGAAGGGGCTGTTGCGGGTGGTGATGCCGGCGGCCAACCGACCGGATCTGGCCGACCTTGCACTGCTGGGTCAGCTGCGCCTGATCCAAGAGGTGCAGGTCTTCCTGGCGGATTCGGTTGACCAGGCCCTGGCCTTCAGTCTGGCCGATCGTGCGGCCCCGGTCAGCCGGGCCTACCGGGCTTACCGGGCGCTGCTGCCTCGCCTGTTGCAAAACGAAACGGATGCATCTCTGCCGGACGAGCTGCAGCGGGTGATCGAACAATGCCCGGGACATGCCACTGCGCGGTACCAGTTGCAGCGTCTGCGTGGTCAGGCTCCGGAGCATCTGAGTACCGAGCGGGCGCGCATCCTGACCGGTCGCGAATTGCTGCCCTTCGACGATTCCCTCAATCGTAACATTCCCCGGCGAGGCGAGCTGCTGACGCTTCATCTCAAGCGCATGGAGGAGGGGTTGAGCCGACTCTATCCGCTGTTGGATCCGGAAACCGAAGCCATTGCGGTGGCATCTCGGGACTGGCTGCGGCAAGGCGCCAAATGTTTGCAGTTGCAGGGCCAGATCGCTGCTGCCGAGAAGGAATCGGACAAGGCACGGATTCGGCATCAGCTGGAGGAGCAAGAAGTTCTTCTGCGTGATTATCGTATCAAACTGGAGGATTCCCTGGCCTTCAGCGGTGTGACCATGGCTCAGATCATGGCTGGAGCGCGGCGCTAAGGGCCCGTCAAAAAATAAACATTACATTTCGCTTGATCTTTTGCCGCCCTTCTGCGTTGCTTATCGCTCACATATGCCCGATATGCTCACTCTTCGCGCCTTGAAGGATCGACAAAATCGCTGCGCGATCTGTAACGTTTATTTCTTTCCGCACCCTAAGGGCCCGTCAAAAAATAAACATTACATTTCGCTTGATCTTTTGCCGCCCTTCTGCGTTGCTTATCGCTCACATATGCCCGATATGCTCACTCTTCGCGCCTTGAAGGATCGACAAAATCGCTGCGCGATCTGTAACGTTTATTTCTTTCCGCACCCTAAGCACCTGCTACCGTTA
>CAYONM010000338.1:0-3338 GCA_964405325.1 uncultured candidatus Brocadiaceae bacterium
TTTCGCCAATTTCGCCAAGGAAACAAACCGGGCGCCGCCCGGAGCCCACGGGCTCGATCATAGCGGTCGGCGCCCGGTTTTCGCTTTTTCTTCTAGGGGCTGCGCCCCTAGGACCCCGAAGCCGAACCTCTCTGCTGTGGCCTCCGATTGCTTGAAAACCCGCTTCTGCTCGCGAGTGGTGAACGGCAGGCCATTACGATCCAGGTTCCGATCAATGACATGGGATCACGGGAGGTGTGCCTCACCGTCACCGTTTATGGCGATGATGGCAGCATGGACCGGCAGAAACGGCATGCCCTGGTCGCCCGGAAAGGGCATCTGTCCACATCAAAGACCACCGTCAGTTTTGAGGACAACACAAGCATCAGCAGTCTGTTCACAAGTCGGATCTGGTACTCTCCAGACGTGGAGCCTGAATCCATTCACCTTGCTGGTTCTTCGCCTGAGGACATTCGAGTCAGGCTCCGCAAGGACGAGAAGGGAGTCCGGATGATGCTTGGGAGACTTATTCGTCGTTGGCTTCCAGGGCGTCGTCCTCACCGGTCGGGGCATCACCGGCTTCTTCGGGGGCCTCGATGCGGTCGGTGTCCTCGTCTTCGTCTTCCTCGGCGCAGCGGGCGACGTTGCAGAGTTCGTCGTGCTGGCCCAGGTTGATGATGCGCACGCCCTGGGCCTGGCGGCCGTAGGTGCCAATGTCGTCGACGCGGGTGCGAACTACCATGCCTTGTCGGCTGATCAACATCAAATGTTCGCCGGGGCGCACCGCCAGGGCCCGGACCACGGGGCCGTTGCGATCTGAAGCGGTGATGGTGGCTACGCCCTTGCCGCCGCGTTTGGTGAGGCGGTATTCGTTCAGGGTGCTGCGCTTGCCAAAGCCCTTGCTGCAGACGGTCAGGACGTCCTGGCCGTCTTCCAGGACCAGCAGCGAGACCACCACGGCACCTTCAGGGAGGTTGATGCCCTGTACGCCGGCTGTGTCGCGGCCCATGGGCCGGCAGTCGGCTTCTGAGAAGCGGCAGGCCAGGGCGGCAGAGGAGACCAGCATGATCTCGTGTTGGCCGCTGGTGATGGCGGCGCCGATCAGAAAGTCGTCTTCGTTCAGGCGCACGGCTTTGATGCCGCCTTGGCGCGGGCGGGAGTAGGCGGAGAGCGCGGTTTTTTTGATTTTACCCTGGGCGGTGGCCAGGAACAGGAAGCGGTCGTCGTCGAATTCCCGCACCGGAATCACGGTGCTGATCTGCTCGCCCTGTTCCAGGTTGAGGATATTGGCCAAATGGGTGCCACGGGCGGTGCGTTGTGCCTGCGGAACACGATAGACCTTCAGCCAGTGCAGGCGGCCGCTGTCGGTGAAGACCAACAGGTATTGATGGGTGGTGGCCAGGTACATCTGACTGACGAAGTCGTTTTCTCCCTTCAGTTTGCCCCCACGTACGCCCTTGCCGCCGCGCTTTTGGATGCGATAGGTGCCGACCGGGATGCGTTTGATGTAGCCGGAGTTGGTCAGGGTGACCAGGCACTCCTCGTCCTCGATCAGATCTTCCATCTCCAGGTCTTCGGCGGCGGCGACAATTTCCGAGCTGCGTCCGTCACCGGATTTGGCAACGGTGGCGTCGAGATCGTCGATGATGATGCCGTACTGGCGTTCCTCCGAGGCCAGGATGGCGCGGTAGTTGGCAATGCGGGCGACCAGTTCGTCGTATTCGGCTTGCAGTTTGTCGCGTTCCAGGCCGGTGAGCCGGCGCAGCTGCATGTCGAGAATGGCCTGGGCTTGTCGATCTGAGAAATCGAAGGTGTCGATCAGGCGGGTTTTGGCTTCGTCCACCGAGGCCGATGAGCGGATGATCTGGATGATTTCGTCGATCACGTCGATGGCGCGCAACAGGCCTTCGACAATGTGCAGGCGGGCCTCGTCGCGGGCCAGCAGGAAGCGGGTCCGGCGGACGATCACTTCCTTGCGATGCTCCACCCAGGCCTGTAGCAGGCGCTTCAGGCCAACGGTGCGTGGCCGGCCGCCGTCCAGGGCGATCATGTTGATGGGGAAGGAGGCCTGCAGGTGGGTGTGCTTCCACAGCTGGTTCAGGACGACGTCGGGATCTTCGCCGCGCTTCAGCTCCAGTACCAGGCGGATGCCTTCTTTGACGGTGCCACCGTACATGTTGCCCAGGCCGGTGACGTGCTCGTTTTCATAGGCCTTTTTGATCGATTCGTAGATGGTGGCCAGCTTGATGGCGTAGGGGATTTCGGTGACGATCAGCGCCTGGATACCGGGGCGGACCTCTTCGGTGTGTACGCAGGCACGCATCAACACCCGGCCGCGACCGGTTTCATACGCCTGGCGAACGCCGCCGGTGCCGCAGATCAGGCCGCCGGTTGGGAAGTCCGGGGCACGCACGTGCCGCATCAGGTCCAGCACGGTGCAGGCGGGGTTGCGGATCACTTCCTTGGCGGCTTCGGCGATTTCACACAGGTTGTGCGGCGGGATGTTGGTGGCCATGCCGACGGCGATGCCGGAAGAGCCGTTGATCAGCAGATTGGGGATGCGCGCTGGCAGCACCACCGGTTCCTGGCGGCTTTCGTCGAAATTGTAGCGCAGGTCCACGGTATCGTACTGGATGTCCTCCAGCATTTCAGCGGCCATGCGGGTCATGCGGGCTTCGGTGTAGCGATAGGCAGCAGCGGAATCGCCGTCTACCGAGCCAAAGTTGCCCTGGCCGTCCACCAGGCAGTAGCGCAGGCTGAATGGCTGGGCCATGCGGACCATGGCGTCGTATACCGCGTTATCGCCATGCGGATGGTAGTTACCGATACATTGGCCAACGATCTTGGCCGACTTCTGGTACTTGCTGCCGGGATTCAGCCCCAGATCGCGCATGGAGTACAGGATGCGTCGATGCACCGGTTTGAGGCCATCGCGGATGTCTGGCAGCGCGCGATCCACCAGAACGCTCATGGCGTAGGTGAGATAGCTCTCCTTCATCTCCTCTTCGATCAGCAAACGGCGTTCGCCGCGCGGTGTCTCGTCGCTCATGCACATCCCCAGGTCTGCAAAAATCAATGACCGGAACACGGTATCCGCTGACCCCGGTTGACAAGCGGATGGGTGGCGTGTGACGGGTGCGTCGCATCGGGTCGCCCTTGGCAGCGCCGATCGCTGGGGTCGCACGTCCCACGTCGTCTCCATTCAGGACAACTTGGCAGTGAGCAGGCCTGCTCGACAGGGCCAGTCAAAAGTATCTTTAAGGGCTATTCAGAAAAGACCATACCGGAAAATCGTGACTGGGGTAGCTACTCCTCCCCAATCCCGCCATCGCCTCATGGTGTCTCTCACAAAGGCGCGG
>CAYONM010000339.1:0-3319 GCA_964405325.1 uncultured candidatus Brocadiaceae bacterium
TCAGCATGCCACCAGCCAGGATGATGTTGACGCAGTAACCCAGGATCAGGTAGAGGAACAGACTCTGAACGATACCGGTCAGCAGGCCGGTGCCGTAGACGTAGTAACCGTTGCCCTCCTGGCTTTTCAGGCTGAGTCCGCCGGTTGGATCCAAATACGGACAAATCACCCGGTAGCCCTCCAGCTGGGGCGCTGGCGTCCATTCCCGCAGCCAATCGCTGGCTGCGCGTTCGGTCAACTGAACCTCGGTGCCGGGCAGTTCGTCGACGGTGCTCTGCTGCTTCAGATTGGCCATGGCGCCAACACCAAAGCCATAGGCGACCAGGGTCATCAGCAGGGTGACGGCGATCGAGGCGACCAGCACGTGCGGCTTGGTGCCAACCGCCTCGAAGGTGTCGATGACGTTGTCGAACCAGCCATGCTTGCGCACCGCGACAATGGCTGGGAACACGAACACGCTGAGGGTGACACCGACGCAGATCAGCAGTGCGAACAAGGACACCAGGTAACTGAGGGCAGTAGCGTAAAACAGCACATAGAGGATGGAACCAGCCCAGGGAATGCTGCTGATCAACTGCCCCAGATACACGGCCAGGCCCATACCGGCGGTCACCGCGACCAGGAACAAGGGCACCATGATGCTGGGCAGCAGACGGCCCTTGTACTGGCCACAGCCCTCCTTGAAGGACAAGAATTCGTCATCCAGCAGGTCGGCCTTATAGAACACGGCGACAAAACTGGCGCCCATGCCGAAGGCGGCGGCAGCCAGGGCGAAGAACAGCCATTCCATCACCGTGCCGACGATGGTGACCTCTCCCAGGGTGCCGTCACCAATACCGATACCCAACACCGCAGTGCTGAGCCTCAGGATCAAGTACACAGCGATCAGCGTCAGCACGCTCACCACCATGCACTTGGGTTTGAAAGCCAGCATCGGCGCCGTGAACAGATCCTTCCACCCCCAGGTGCGGGGTTCGGGTTTCCATTCATCGACCTCGGGCTGGTCGACGTCCGCCTCGTCTGGCTTCTGGTCGTCAGCTGGTTTGGTGTCTTGCTCGCTCATCGGGAACTCCGCTTCTGGGTACTTGCCAGGAAGAAGGTGTGGTGGTGGACGATAGAACCATCGGGAGCAGATCAATCGCTTGCTGCCAGGATGCCGGTCGGATTCGCAAACGCGATTGCACCCCGACCGCTGCGCCAATGCTCCGCCCATGCCCGCTGCCCGCTGCCACGTCTGCCTGATCCGCCTGGGTGCCATGGGTGATATCATCCATACCCTGCCCCTGGCCGCCGATCTCACAGCCGCCGGTCATCGTCTGACCTGGCTCTGTGAAGACCGTTGGCAGGTCCTGCTGGACGGCAATCCCGCGGTCGACGCCATTATCACCGTGCCGCGGCGACGCTGGCAACGCGAACAAGTCCCCTGGCCGCAGCAATGGCGGGAATACCATTCCTTGATAAGAGCGCTCCAACGACAACGCTTCGATTGGGTGATCGACGCCCAGGGTCTGCTAAAAAGCGCGATCCCGTGCCTGTTCAGCGGCTGCCGGCAGCGTATCGGTCATGCCCGGCCGCGAGCCCGCGAGGGTGCCTGGCTGGCGCATCGCTACCACTGCCCGGTGGTGGCCGAGCATGTCATCGATCAGCAGCGGGCCCTGGGCTTGCCGATCCTGGGTCGTGCCGATGGCGACTGGCGCTTTCCGCTGCCAGCCTGGCACGAGGAACAGCAGCGCATGGACCAGTGGCTGGCGGATCAGGGGCTGGCACAGCCCTGGGGCCTCAATGTTGGCGCCGGTTGGCCAACCAAAGTCTGGCCGGAAGCGCGCTTGGTGGCGTGCTGCCAGCTATTGGCCGATGCCGGACAAGCCGCGCTGCTGCTGTGGGGCTCGCCAGCCGAGGGCGAACTAGCCCGCCGCATTCAGAGACAGGTCCCGCAAACCCGGCTGGCGCCGCCGACCAGCATCCCCGAACTCGCTGCGCTGCTGCACCGCTGCCGGGTCCTGATTTCCGGTGATACCGGTCCGCTGCATCTGGCCCGCGCCCTCGGCACTCCAGCGCTTGGTCTGTTTGGCCCGGTGCCAGCCGGCCGCAATGGCGTGCGCGGGCCACGCTGGAGCAATCTGCAAGCGCCGGGCAAAGCCTGGGAGCGGCGCGATGCACGCTTGGTGGACATGGGCGCGATTACGGCTGAGCAAGTCTGGACAACAGCGCGTAAGCTCGTGGAATAGCATCATGTGGGACGTGAGCGAGCAGACCGATATCCATATCCTGACACCGCAACAGCGGCTGGATGACTCCGAAAGCATCGAACAGGCTTTCAACGATTTGCACCAGCGCGTCAGCGTCAACCCCGCCGCTCGCTGGATCATCAATGCCGCCGGCATCTCGCGGATCAGCTCCCTGGCCATTGCCCAGCTGATCGCCACGGTACGAGCCGTGGACATGGCCGGCGGGAAAATCGTCATGGCTGCAGTGCATCCCTTCGTCGCCAACGTCCTGCGTACCACCCGTATTGTGCGGGTGCTGCCCCTGTTCGACGACATCGACTCCGCCCGGGAGCATCTTGTTTGATGCCCCCACCGCTGCAGCGCAACCGCCTCCGCCCCCCCTGGCGCCCGTCGGCCCTGTTGCTCTTCATCGGTACGGTGCTCGTGTTGGTACTCGGCGGCCAGGCGGCCAAACGCGAGCACCCCGCCCGCCTGCTGCGCAATGATGGCCCGAACAGCGCCCACTACCTGAGCACCGTCGGCCTGGCCCTGGAACAGGCCCAAACGCGTATCGTGGTGCTGATGTACGTGCTCCGTTTCAGCGATGATCCCAGCTGCCCAGTGCGTTACCTATGCCGGCAATTGGCCGCGGCAGCCGAGCGCGGCGTCACCGTGCAGGTCATCCTGGACCATTCCGACCCCCAAGCCAGATGGCCAGGGCCAGACAACAGCGAGCCGGCGGCATGGCTGCGGCAACGCGGCGTCTCGGTGCACTTTGATGAGATCGATGTCCGCAGCCACACCAAGATGTTGGTGATCGACCAGCAGTTGGTGGTTGGTAGCCACAACTGGACCCGCAGTGCCCTGACCGGCAATCGCGAAAGCTCGATACTCAGCCGCAACCCGCAGCTGCTCGCCGCCGCAGAGGACCTGCTGGCGGATATCCAACTCGACGAGCTGTAATTCGACCACAAACCAGTCAGACCGGTACCCTTGGTGCCGGTCGTGGTATTTCTTTGCCCTGTCAGGCCACCTTTCCTGAGGTATTCTGGACAAGTATGATGGGTCCCTCAGAGGTCGAATTCGGCACGAATCCGATAAGAGCCAGGCGA
>CAYONM010000340.1:0-3289 GCA_964405325.1 uncultured candidatus Brocadiaceae bacterium
AGGGCGGCAAAAGATCAAGCGAAATGTAATGTTTATTTTTTTGACGGGCCCTTAGAGCCAACGCTCACGGCAAAGTGGTGATTACCGCCACCCAGATGCTGGAATCCATGATGGAGTTGCCGGTGCCGACCCGGGCGGAAAGCACCGATGTTGCTAACGCCATTTTCGACGGGTCCGATGCCCTTATCTGGTAGAAGCTGAGGCTGCGAGAACTTCGTAAAGAAAAAGTTGTTCTCGCAGCCTCGGCTTCGGGGTCCGAGGGGCTTGCCCCTCGATGTAAGAGCAAAAACCGGGCGCCGACCGATACGATTGAACCCGTGGGCTCCGGGCGGCGCCCGGTTTGTAAGCTGAGTTCGCAAAAACTTCGAGCAGAAAAAGTTGTATTTGCGGGCTCAGCTTATGAACGGCGGAAATCAGGTAGCTGTAAATCGGCTTGATGGAGGCCATTGGCCAGCTGGTTCCAATTCCACCAAGGGCCCGCTGCGTCGCTGCGGTTTCATCACCTTGAGACAAGAGGTCCAATGGCTAGGGCTCTGTCCAAGCAACAAAGACGGGTACAGGCTTGTTTCTCACGGCGTCTGCTGTGTCGCGAAGAATTCTGATGGCTATTTATGGGACACAGCACTAGCTCTGAGTCGGTACCAATAAACAACCCCAGCGCAAAACGCTGGGGTTGTTGTGGCGGACAGAGAGGGATTCGAACCCTCGATCGAGTCTCCCCGATACACGCTTTCCAAGCGTGCGCCTTCAGCCACTCGGCCATCTGTCCCCGCTTGAGAGGGGCGGAAGTCTGCTGGCACCGGAGGAGGAGTCAACTGCGCATTCCGATGGCTTCAAGCATCCCGGACTTGTGATTCTGCTCAGGTTTTGGCAACATTTTTTGCCTGCCCTGTCCCGCCTGTGGTGCTGATCTGGATGAAGACGCCAACCGCTGTGCTACCTGCGGTCGATCGTTACTGCAGATGCCGTCCAGCGTGGTGATGGCGGTGCCAGGAGGGCAACGGGGATTGGCGGACGTTTGTGTTGGAACGAGCGCATGGCCGTTTCTGCCCGATTCGCGGCCTGATTTGGTTATACTGCACCTATAGGGCACCTCTAAAAACTCAGGCACTTCGCCAGACTTGCGCTTTCCGGCCCTGCCTGCGTTGCTGAAACCTCGAAATAGTCCTGCTATTCCTTCGGACCCAGCGCCTTGGCAGGACCAAACATCGTCTGCGCCTGGCTCGACCTGAGTTTATAGAAGTGCCCTATATCCTGCTGCGGATGAGCTTCGACAGCCATTACTACGGCCTGTTTGACGGCATCAATCTGGGCATTCACGAGGGTGGCCACCTGCTTTTCCGGCCTTTCGGCGAGTTTTTGTGCATCGCTGACGGTACCATCTGTCAGCTGGCGGCACCGGGTGTGTCTATCCGCTCCAGCCTGCCAGGCGGTGGCTATGCCGCCTGGAACGGCACCTCCATGGCGTGGCTGGTGCAGCGGCCTTGCTGGCCGGTTATGCGCCCATGCACAGCAGCTTGGAATTGAAAACCGCCATCATGGAGTCCGCCGATCCGCTTGCCGCCTTCAACGGAATCTGCGTCACCGGCGGGCGTCTGAACGTGGCCGCAGCCCTTGCCAGTCTGGAATCGAAATATCAAGCGCGAACGAAAAACGACAGCTCACGGAATGCCTCCCTGCCGTCGAATCTGGCTCGGGGTACAGCCGTATTCTCGTTTGAACGCGGTGGCGAAATATTGACTACTTGAAAATCCCAATGACATGGCGATGTCGGTGATGGGGTCATCTCTACGTAGCAGTTGATCATGAGCCATTTTCAAACGGGTCCGTTCCAACCAACGTCGTGGTGACAAACCGGTTGCTCGACGGACACGCTCGGCAAAAGCGCTGCGGGCCAGGCCGGCCAGTGCGGCCATGTCGTTCAGGCTCCAGGTCTGATCGATGTGCTGCGTGATGTGTCGGAGACAGGCCTCCAGGTCCGGATCGCCAGGACCACCGGCATCGGCATCGAGCGTTCTGGCCGCCGTAAGCAGCATCTGTGCCATAACCAGATGGACCGAGTCCTGCCAACCAGATTGTCGTTGCAACGTCTCTTCCCAGAGCTGGTCGAACAGCAAGCCTATCCGGGTCTGACGTGGTAAACGCGGCACCTGACGCCCGTGGAGGCTGCTGGTGATGAAGCGTCGTGTCGCATCGGACAGGGGAAGCCAGTCCCCCCAGCGCCACGGTGAGAGCGGCGTACACCGCGGTAATCGGATGATCACCCAATCCAGAGCGCCGCGCGGAAAAAAGCCGTGCTCGCCACCGTGCTCCTGCCAGGGCATGGTGATGAAACCGTCGCCTGGTTGCAGTTGGAACACCTCCCCCTCCACCTGCCAGCGATACTCGCCGGACCGGATGAAGCAGATCTCAATGCCATCATTGTGATGTGCCCGGAGTAGATACTTGCCGTGATCAGAGCGACGTCGGCCGAGACCGCTGATCATGGGCAGTTCGGGGATCGGCAGCATGTTGGAAAATTACCGGCCACAGGTATTTCTGCAAGCAGGTCAAGCGCAGTGGCCAGAGAGAGAAAAACCCCGATATGACACGGTCATACCGGGGCCTGCCGATGAGGCATCAGGACCTGTCAGGTCGGCTTATTGGTCGTCTGTGGTGCCGCCCTTCACTTCCACCTGGAAGCTGCTCGGGCTGCCAACCAGGTCGTCGAAGCTGAAGTCGCCTGCGGCGTCACCGCTTTCGGGGGTGGTCGTCTGCAGGACCACGGCTTCAGCGACGCCACTGATCGGCGTCCAGTAGAGCAAGACGTCGGTGCTGACGCCAACTTCGCTGCCACTTTCACCGTCGGCAACATTACCAGAGATAGTGAAGGGGTTAGTCAGTTCGTTCTGCGGGATGTTGACCGTGACCGGGTCTGCTTCCTCGTCATCGTCGGCAATGGTCACATTGACGCTGTAATCGCCTTGAACCGGCACGCAGATCAGCACGCCCTTGGTGACGTCAACCGTCTCGCCGGCATCGAAGGTCTCGATGTCGCCATCGGCATTCTTCATGCCAACCTCAATGTCACCGGTGACGGTAACTGATTTGATGACCGGATTGTCACCAGTGCTGTTGAAGGTCAGCCAGACGCCACCATCGGTGTCGAGGTTGTCATTGTTCAGGGCGCTGGTGCCGACGTTCAAAGTAACGCCGTCGTCACCGCCGCCGTCGTCACCGCCGCCGTCGTCACCACCGCCGTCGTCACCGCCGCCGTCGTCACCACCGCCGTCGTCACCGCCGCCGTCGT
>CAYONM010000341.1:0-3268 GCA_964405325.1 uncultured candidatus Brocadiaceae bacterium
TGATTCATGTAATCTTTATATGGATGGCAAACGTATCACGTCTGCCGAACTTAAAATTGACCCCATTTTCATTACCTTGTTTTGAATACCTCTAAAATCATGTTTGGCAAATCAGCTTGATGATGATTCGCCGCGTTGATGCGAAAAGACAATGGGCGCGTCGGTGATTTGCAGACGGAAAGCAGGGTCTTCGCACGCATTGGCATGGTGGCACAGCGTATCCATTACGGCGGACTCTATCGCCGCCGGCACACAGAGGATCCCCTGTTCACATGCCGCGCTCCCCCCCTCGAAACCGTTAAAGCTCAGGTGGCGCACACGCGCGGTGGTGGCACCGGTCGCGCCCACGCTCATTGCCGCATTGACAAATCCGTCGGTTTGCCCCTCGGTGCAAACAAAGACGAATTCGCGATGGTTTCGCATCACCCGTCCCGCGTCTTGGGCGGAGGGTTCCAGGCCCAAAAACCGTTTTCGCCAAGCGGTACCTTTCTTCAAGTCGTCGATGGCGCCAATTACCTGTTCCATACTGGCGGCGTGTTCCTGCCGCCCGATCCGCATCAGCGGGTCTACGACCCCGGCACGAATCGGAGTCTGGTATAAGAAACCGCCGCTGGGCCGATCCAGTCGACCTTCCTCGATCAGCAGCCGCTGCAGCCCCGCCGCGTCGTGCGCGGGAACCATCAGATGCACCAGCTCTTTTTCAGGGGGAATGGTAATGCGCAGCAGCCCCAACCGATCCCGAATGCCGGTGCCCGTCCCCAGGCTGATCACCGGAACCGCCGCACCGAGTTTCAAGGCGATGCCGGCCAGCAAATCTCCGCTTCCGGCCATAGACAGAATGCCGGTGATCAGAGTCAAGTCCCGCAGTACGATCTTGGGGCAGTCGGTCTCGGGGGCAATGTCTGGAAAATTGAGGCGGCCTGTCTCCAGCACATCCTGCGCATACACCGCCCCGCGACCGGGCGTACGCAGATTCACGGCGGAGGTCAGTTCGCAGATTACCCGCAGAGCAGATGCGCGCGGCACAGTGGTTCGAAAAATTTCCATCGGGGCATCGGTCAGATCGACCCGCAATCCCGGCAGCCCCAAAACCCGGGCACGCATCCGCTGCCGCACACAGCGGGCGCTTTCGGCCAGCACGCTCTGTGCGCCCAGGGCAGCGAGGCAGTCGGTAACTTTTTTACCTAGCCGCTGATGAACCATGCAGGTGATGCGGGATACCTCGTGTTTGGTTTCAGGAAAATCATCCATTCTGATCCTCCTTTTCCGAGGGGTGAAAACTGCGTCCTTGGCGCATATGTACGACAATGCCGTACAGTAGCACGGTAACGACGGGATAGACCGAGGCCATGGCGAGAAGGCCGAACCCATCGACCACATCCAGCTCGTTGCCGATGCCCATCCCCATGGCGAGGACCAGCGGAACGGTCACCGTGCCGGTGGTCACCCCGCCGCAATCCCATGCAATCCCGGCAAAATCATCTTCGCTCCAGTAGGTGAGTGGAAAAAGCAGAAGATATGGGGGGAGAATTAGCCAGACGGTGGGGATATCGTACAAAATTCGCGCGACTCCGACGATCAGTCCTATCCCGACCCCGATCGAGACGGCACGCACCACGCCTGTCCGTTTGATCGTTCCGACGGTAAGCTCTTCCACGGTGCGGCCCAGCGCCTTGAGCGCGGGTTCAGCAAGCGTAGAGCCGTAGCCCATCCCGAACGCAAAGAGCAAAACCAGCCCGATCCCGGCCAGCGTCATCTTGGGTCCGAACAACGGGAGGCGCTTGATGATGTGCTCGTAGCGCCGGGCATCCGGATCGAACCTCGCGGGATCGAACGGAACCGGGCGCGGAACACCGTCGGGATCCTGTAAATAGAAAAATTGGCTGGGTGCCCCGTCCTCCTGATAAGAGGTCAGCACACGTCCGGGATCAAAGGGTTCTATCAGAATGCGCCCCTCTTCGCGGGCAACACTGCGAAAGATGCGCGGCAGAGGTTCCCCGACCTGATTGCCCAACGGGGCAAGCCCGAGGCGTATGCCGCTGGTCAGTAGGGCCATCCCGATCAGCGCAAACACAATCCCGAGAACCACTTCGTCCAGGTGGCGCGGCCGATCGCGAAGAAAGAGCAGCACAATCAAAAGCAACACAGTCAAGGGGATTACGGCGCGCAGGGCGCGTCCGGACTCGACGCGCAGAACGGAGGCCATGTTGAGGCTGGAGCGTTCCTCGCGGGGCGCTTGTTGAAGAAATTTCGCCGGAATCCAGGCGCGCTCGGCGTCGGAAGCCCGCTGAAGGGACCACTCCTGAAGGGACATCCTTCCCAGCAGGTTTCGCCGTGCGGCGGGATCCGTCAGCGATACCACAGTCTCCCGGTGTTTTTGCCTATCTTCAAAAAAGGCCCGGCGGGCCGCCTTGCCGCCACGCTGGAAGGCCATGCGCAGCAAGTCCTGATTTGAGGCCACCAACCGCAGGGCGGTTTGGCGATGAGCTGGGGAAAAGAATTCTTTTTCAGAGACGGGCTCCGGTGTGGAGCCGTTGAGCAAGGCACCCAGTGCCAGAACGCCCAGCACCGGAAAAGCGGAAGCCAGCATCACAATCCCGAAACCGGAGGAAGCCCCTTTTTGCTTGCCAATGGCGCGGGAGACGCCGATCCCGAGGGCGAGTACAAGCGGAACGGTTACCGCACCGGTAGTGACCGCGCCAGCGTCCCAAGCCAGACCGATAATGGTACTCAGCTTGGCATCCAATGCACAAACGACCGAAGCGGCCAGCAGCAGCGGGATCAAGATGTAGACAAACGGCTTGATCGAAATACCGTAGTAGAAGCGCACCATCCCGAACGCCACGGCCACGCCGACGCCGGCACCGATGGAAATCACCAGATTGCCCGGCTCATTCTCCAGCAGCCGGAAAAGCAGAGGCGCATCCCACGGGGTGACGGCCAGGCCGGTCGCCTGCAGCGCGGCAATGGCGGGCTCAGCCAGCGTCGAGCCAACCCCGAGTAACAGTCCGAAAACGAGTATGGCGACAATCCCGCCACGCTTGGGCAGTTGCAGCCCCACACGCTCTCCCAGCGGCATTAGGCCGAGAAGCAGCCCCTCCAAAAAAAAAGTCAGTCCGAAAACGACCAGCCCTACGCCGACGGAAACCTGCAGCGCATGGGCCGGGGCGGTACCCAGCACCAGCACTTGAAAGCCAACCAGATAGAGGATGATAAATGCCACCGACTTCACCTGCTCCATCAAGCGCGATCGGGCATAGTCATGCAC
>CAYONM010000342.1:0-3264 GCA_964405325.1 uncultured candidatus Brocadiaceae bacterium
GGTATCGCTGAACAGCAGGCTGCCATCAATGGAGAGATCGACGGTGTTGCTGTTCAGGTTCCAGGTAGTGAGGCCGCTGCCGGAGTTTTTGTCGTAGATCAGGTCACCGCCGATGCTGATGCTGGCGGCATCGGTGAGAATCACCTCCATGTCATAGGCGGTGTCGGTGTCATTCTCATCATTCCGCAAATACAGGTCCTGGCCAATGCTGACATCACCAGCAAAAGTCAGATGCAGCGGATCATTGCCTTTTTCGATGAACAGGTTTTTCCCGAAGGCGCGACCGGCAGGGATGCTATACGTCGCATCATCAGGATAACTGGAGCTGACGCCGAGGGTGACATCGACATCGAAGACCGGGACGCTTGCTGGCACGTCTTCGCCGGTCAGCAGGGGGCGCCAGCGCAGTTCGTCAGCCCCGGTGATGACACTGTCGGCCCCGGCGCTGAAGGTGAATTCCCGTTTGAGATCGAGGTAGGCGTTGGCCGTCAGGGTGACGGTGACGCCGGCAGCAATGTTGCAGGCGCCACTGGTGCCGCCCGGCCGGATTTGGCCGGAGACTTCCCGGTCGAGCGTACAGTCAGCCAAAAGCTCGAAGCTGGGTACGTTGGTGTCATTGGAAAAGAGTACGCTGCTGCCAGCACCGCTGATGCGCAGCAGGCTGGGCATGGGATCAGTATAATCATAGCCATCATAACTCAGTTCGTGGCTCTGGGCAGCGCCGCTCAGGGTGACCGTCCGGCCATTCCAGGTCAGATCGCCGTTATGGACATTGATGGCACCAGCCACGGTCAGGTCATCACCGAGCACCAGGGGATCGCGAGTCGCCGTGAGATTGAACAGGGTTTGGCCACCGGTGGTCAGGGTACCGCCGTCGTCCATATTCAGCGTTCCGGTGGCGGTCAGGGTCATGTCACTCACGAAAGTGGCATCGCCATGCAGGGTGAGGGTAAAGTCATTGTCTGCGAGACTGCCGGTATAGCCGCTGCAGTCGATGCTGATGATTTCGTAGTCGGTGTCGTGCGCATAGGCCAGACGGCGAATAATTCGGGCGGCCCTATCTGGGCTGACGCCAGTGTTCAGGCTGATCTGTATTGTGCTGGTATCCTGGCCGCTGACACTGCCCACGGCGGCACCACCGTAGAGCACCTGGTCCTCACTCAGTCCGACTTCGCCAATGCCAATGCCCTCGTGCACCAGGCGTAGCCGGTCGCCGGCGCGGGCGTTGTTGTTGATCTGGCAGTTGATCTGTCCGTTGCCCAAATCGCTATGGTCGTTGTCGCTGGCACTCAGGCCCGCGAAGAGCCATTCAGGATCGGCATTTTCCACATAGCTGATCTGATCACCGACCAGGGTCAGAACCGGTGCGGCGTTGACCTCGCTGACCGTGAGCGAGTAGCTGAGAGGATCTGAGCTGGCGCCGTCGCCATCGCTTATGCGGATGCTGATGCCGCGCTGGTCATTGCCAGGAGTGGTGTCGGTGTTGTCAAAAGCAAGCTGCCGCAGCAAGGCGGTGGCCGATGTTGGTGTGCACGCGCTGAGTAGCGACAGGGCCAGGCTTTGTCCCGTGCTGTTGCCGTTGGCGATGACCAGACCCTGGTAGCTGATGGTTTCATTGTTGATGGTCAGATCGCTGGTGGCGACGACGCGCAAAAGATCGGCACTGTCGCCAGCCGGATCCAGACTGATCTGCAGCACCCCGCCGGCAAAGTCGGCGCTGTCGCGGTCTGTAATGCTGAGGCCGGCATCCAGGAGCTGGGGCCCATCGCCCTCGCGCCAGCTGCTCAGGGGCGAACCAGTACTGAGCTGCGGTGCATCGTTGACGGCCACCACGGTAATACCCAGTTGCGCGCTCGCGCTTGCTTCGCCATCGTCGGACACGCTCAGGGTCAGTTGACGGCTGTTGTCGATGGGTTCGTCGTCACTGCCAAGGAAGGCGAGGGCGCGTAGTACCTCCTGGGCCAGGGCTGGAGTGGCGAAGGCGCTCCAACTGATCTGCAGAGCCTGATTGTGGCCGCCGCTGGCATAAGTGGCAACCGGCTTGTCATCAACCAGGACCAGATCGTCCTGTAATTGTAGGCGATCGCCTGCAGCCAGCAGCAGTCGGTCGCCGATCTGGCTGCCGCTGTCCAGGTTGAGGCTGGCGCTGCCGCCGGCAAAATGATCGCTGTCCGGGTCGCTCAGACTGATGGCTGGATCCAGGATCAGGTTGCCGTCGCGTTCTTGCCAGGTGCTTTGGGTGCGATTCATGTCGAGCACTGGCGCGTTGTTGACCGCAACCACATTGACATGTCGGCTGACCGGTGAGCTGGTCGTGTTGGCGTTGTCGCTCAGGCTGAACTGGATGCTACGGGAATCTTGCTGTGGCGCATTGCTGTTGTGCGTGAAGGTGATGGCGCGCAGCAGGGCCTGGACGGCAGTCAGATCGGCAGCTTGATCGAGACTGGCAACCAGGGCGGTGCTGCCGCTGCCACCGTTGAGCACTGCCAGGGCCTGGCTGTTGTAGCTGACCAAAACGCCGCTGACGGTAACCCCACCCACAGCATCGACCCACAGCATCGACGCTGTTGGCGGCGTTCGACAACAGCCGCCACAGCTGGTGGAGCTGGGCTGGGTACCGTGGTATGTGCATAGGCGGACCACGTGTATGGTACCCGCAAAAAGCTTTGCGCGCCACTGATGAATCTACGGATTTGAACGTTTTTCGGCTTTGGAAACCGTCCTCTGCAAGTTTTGTGGCACAAAGGCCAATAATCGGGGCAGATCCGCCCCAGGCGGCCCGCTCATGATTATTCGATCTGCCGTGGTTCCGGAAATACAATCAAACCGAGACCAATGGTGAGACTGAGACCCTGGTTTTTCAGGTTGAGCTCAAAATCGCTGCTGTCCAAGTCACCTTGGCGGGTTCGCCAGCCGACAGCGCCCAGGGCTCGCCATCGCCGAGAGAGGCGATACGTGGTGCCAATTTCAACGCCATAATCCCACAGTAGGCCAGAAAAATCCACCTCACCGCTGGCCTTGGGCAGATCCAGGCTCAGGCGACCATAGCCAAGGCCGGCGATGGCCATGGCGTGAAGAATCCAACGATCATTGGCGGCAAAGGCGTAGCCGCCCAGGACCTCGGCACTGGCCACCTGCAGATCACCACCGTCCTGGTATTGATACCAGGAGCCCAGAGCACCCAGGCCGGCCAGCAGGCCGCGACGTCGACCCGGGCTACCCCAGTGCCGGAGGATGCGCCATTCCAGGCTCCCGGCGGCAGCG
>CAYONM010000343.1:0-3259 GCA_964405325.1 uncultured candidatus Brocadiaceae bacterium
TCCAGGCCGGCGGAGACGATGCCACCGGCATAGCCAGCACCCTCACCCAGCAGCCAACAGCCGGGCAGGCTGCTGGCCAGCGTATCGGGATCACGCTCGAAGCGCAGTGGCGAGGAGACCCGGGTTTCCAGACCGACCAGGGTCCCTTGCCGTAAAAAACCGGGAATTTTGCGTTCGAAATGCTGCAAGGCAGCCACCAGGGCCTGTCGCGTTGCCGCCGGCAGCAACTGATCCAAGCGGCCAGGCCGCACCCCCAGATCGTAACTGACCCGCGCCGGCAATGCACCGGTTTCGCCACAAACAAAGGCGCTCGCCGCTTGCGCCGGACAGCTGTAGTCACCGCCGCCAGCGTGGAAACAGGCCCGCTCCAGGGCATCGATCTGGTCCAGGGCAGCCAGGGCGCTACCGCCGCGATCGACTGGCTGATTGACGATCAGACCGGCGTTGGCCAGTCCGGAATTGCGCGCATGTCGACTCATGCCGTTGGTACTCAACTGGCCTGGATCCGAGGTGGCGGCAATGATCTCACCACCAGGGCACATACAGAAGGTGGTGGTGCTGGCGGCGCGGCCCGCTGGCGGACGACTCACCAGGTGGTACTCGGCCGCACCCAGATAGGGCGGCGGTTGACCAAAACCGTACTGGCCGCGGTCAATCAGCTCCTGCGGATGCTCGATGCGGCAGCCCAACTGGTAGCCCTTGGCCTGATGCGCCAGACCTCGTTCGACCAGGCGTCGCAACAATCCCCGAGCGCTATGGCCCACGGCCAACAGACAGACCTCCGCTTCCAGCTGCTGGCCATCGGCCAAGCGCACGCCATGGCAGCGACCATCGCGCTCCAGCACCTCGACCACCTCTGCCCCCCAGCGGAACTCACCGCCCCAATCGATGATCTGTTGCCGCAGACGACGGATCATGTGCGGCAACAGATCCGAACCGATATGCGGATGATGCTGGTACCAGATGGCGCGCGGCGCGCGGGCGTCGACAAAGGCCCGCAGCAGGTACTGCATGCGCCTGTCCTTGACCCGGGTGTACAGCTTGCCGTCGGAGTAGGTACCGGCACCGCCTTCGCCGAAGAGGTAATTGCTGTCGGGATGCAAGGCGCGACTGGCATGAAAAGTGGCGATGTCAGCGGCACGACGCTCGACATCGTAGCCGCGATCCACCACCAGCACCCGAACACCGTGCCGAGTCAGCAGGTAGGCCGCCAGCAGACCGGCCGGGCCGGTGCCCACCACGATCGCTTGCCGTGGCCGATCCGCGGCCAGCTCCAGCTGATCCAGATCCAGGCCACGCTCTGGCCATTCCGGGCTGCCGTGCAGGCGCACCTCCAGCTGATAGACGAATTCCAGACGCGGCTTTTTGCGCGCATCCAGACTGCGGCGGACAATGCGATAGTCCGCTATCTGATCGACCGCCATGCATAGCTTCCGGGCAATGCGCGGCTTCAGCCGATGATCCACCGTCTCACGCGGCGCGAGCTCGCGCAGGGGGACCCGTAGTTCGGGCAGGCTGATACGAGTGGGGTCGGCCATGGCGTCCTGATACAACAACGCCCCGGGCAAAGCCCGAGGCGTGTGATGGTTGGCGAAGCAAGTCGCTTCAGCTGTCGCTGCTCTCGGCCTCTTCGGGGGCGGGCTCAGCGGCGGCCTTGGCGGCACGATGCGCTTCCAGCGCCTTCTCGTTTTCCGCCTTGCGGGCATGCTTGAGCGCCAGCTTGTGCTGATTCAGGGCGCGCTGGCTGGGTTTCACCCAAGCCTTGCCGTCCTTCTTCTGCCGCTTCGCCCAGCGCTCTTTGCGCTTGGCGACCTGCTTGTCGCGGCTCTCGACGATGTCGCTGGGATAAGGCTCGTAACCGAATTTCTTCAGCAGGCCTTCGACGCTCGGATTCAAGCGGGCACCTTGTCGCACCCAAGCGTGGACACGCTCGATCTCGACCGAGATGTTCTTGTCAGCCAACAGGGGGTTGTAGGTACCGAGAATCTCGCAAGCGCGACCTTCACGCTGCTCGCGACTGTCGATGGCGACAACGCGATAGAACGGACGATGTGTGCGGCCATAACGGGCCAGACGGATGCGAACTGCCATAAGGAAACCAGTCTTTGGAAAAACAGGAGTTGGAACGGAAGTTCCGCACCGGGACAATCGGTGCCACTAACGAGAGGGGTCGGGATATTAGGGCGACTCTGCCAAATGCAAGACCGGAGTCGACATCTGGGTGCATCTGGGTATGCCCAGCCATCGTTTGCTCGAACCAAGTCGAGATGTCATTTCATACGATCCCCTTCACCCTCGAGGCAGCCACCTGGCAGCCGGCCAGAGGCATCGACCACCAACCTGTCAACGCCACCTCAGTGGCGACCGTGAACGCTGTCTGGCTGATCTGCTAGCCAAATCACGACACTGGCAAGCACCCTGCAGGAGGACGCGCCAAGCAGAGCCCTTCCCCAGACCAACACCGCTCACCTCTCCCGCCCATTATGATCGGGTTTGCCCAACAGCTGGCGGCGCCATACTCCGCCCGCTGGAGCATACATGGACGATCTGCAGCCCCATCGCGACACCATCGACCACATCGATCGCGAACTGGTCCGCTTGCTCTCAGAGCGGGCTCAGGCCGCCTTGACCATCGGTACGGCCAAACAACAACAGGGCGGGCCGGTGTTCGTGCCGCATCGCGAACGTCAGGTGTTCGACAAGATCAGCCGGCTCAACCCGGGCCCCTTGTCCGATCGCACCCTGATCGCCATCTGGCGCGAGATCATGTCCGGCTGCATCGCCCTGGAGCACCCGATCACCGTTTGCCACTTCGGCAAACCCGGCAGCTTCACCCACCTGGCCGCCAGCGCCAAATTCGGCGACAGCGTCGACTACGTCGCGGTCGAGGACATCGCCACGGTGTTCTCGGAGGTGGAGCGCGAGCACGCTGATTACGGCGTGGTCCCCATCGAGAATTCCACCGACGGCAGCATCACCGACACTATCGATCGCTTTCTGCAGACGCATCTACGCATCGTCAACGAGCTGCACCTGCGCATTCGCCACCACCTGATGGCGCGCTGCGAGCGCAATCAGATCAAGCGCATCTATTCCAAGTACACCGTGTTCGGCCAATGCCGGCATTGGCTGGCAGCCAATCTGCCCGGTGTCGACTTGGTCGAAATCGTCAGCACCACCCAGGCCGCCGATCGCGCTGCCAAAGAGCCGGGCAGATCGGAAGAGCACACGTCTGAACTCCAGTCACGTGAAACGATCT
>CAYONM010000344.1:0-3256 GCA_964405325.1 uncultured candidatus Brocadiaceae bacterium
ACCACCGCTCAGTCGGACGGTCTCGCGCTTGGACGCGCTCGCCTGGCTGACGCCGAGGATGTGTGTTTTCGACCTTTGAGGGAGGCGTCAGCATGGACGACTCCCTCAGAGGGGGCGCTGCCCCCTCGCGACATCCGTCGCATACCCCCACGCTCCTCCGTCGCGGTTCGCTCGCTGCGCGAGCGTTTTTCGGCGGCGCTACGCGCCATTTTCGCCGAAAAACCACCGCTCAGTCGGACGGTCTCGCGCTTGGACGCGCTCGCCTGGCTGACGCCGGGGATGTGTGTTTTCGACCTTTGAGGGAGGCGTCAGCATGGACGATTGCCAGGTTCTACCGCGTCTCGCCAGCGGCCTCGCCGCCGGCGAGCTGTCGGCCGACGAGCACGAACGGCTCGCCGCCCATCTGGCCCAGTGCCCGCAGTGCCGAGCGCAGCTGCTCGCTGATGATCCCCTGCTCGCCACGCTGCTCGCTGCTCCACTACCCCCGCAAGCCATCGATTTGAGCGCACGCCTCGTGGCCGCCGCCGCGCCCGAACTGGCCCAGCGCCGCCGGGCGGGGTCGGGCCAGCGCTGGTGGGCATCGCTCTCGCCGGGTCTGCGCCTGGCCACGGCAGCCCTGTGGATGCTGGGTCTGGGTGTCGGCTGGTGGTTGAGCACCGAGGCACTTGAGGCGCAGGCCGCTGCAGCGCAGAGCCAGGAACCGACAGCGACGGTATCGCTCCTCGCCGGGAAGACCCCCGGTTCGCTGGTGGCCTCCTACGACACGCTGTTGGCAGCGGAAGGACCCTGACCATGTGGCGACGCCTGCGGCCCATCATCTTTGGCCTTTCGCTGGCCATCAATCTTGCCCTGATCGGAGCCTGGAGCTTCCATCGCCTGCGGGGGACCTGCCAACGCAAGGCCTTGCCCGCAGCCCCACCGGCCGCACTGACGCAACGCATCGGCGTGACCGGAACGAGGGCCGCTCAAATCGAGGGCGTCCTTGACCGTTTCCGCGACGGCATGCGGGAGCGCTGCCGGCATATCGAGGCCCTGCGTCGCGAACTGCTCGAGCTGGTGGCCGCCGAGACGGTCCAGGCCGATGCCGTCACTGCCGCCCGTGAAGCGATGTTGGCGGCCCAGGCCGAGGCCCAGCAACAGGTCCTTGCCCATCTGGTGGATCTCAAGCAGATCCTGGAGCCGGAGGAACAGCAACGGCTCTTCGACCTCCTGCGCAGCCACGGTGGCTGTGCCGGTCCCGGCCGCCTGCTCGGCAAGCCAGGGCCGGACCGGCCCCAGCCGCCCGAGGAGGGATCCCGGTGACCAGACGACAGCAACCATGGTTCGGACCTGCATCGTCGTCAGGCGGACATGAATACGATGCTACGGCCGTGCAATCGACCCTCCCAAACACCTACCCTGAAGACGATATCCTATTCCATTCCTCTGGAAAAGTGCGCATGACCATGCGCACTTTTCCGGATAAATGGAATTGGGGGCGTAGCGGGGGCGGCCCTGCCAAGCAGGGAGGAGAGCCCCCGCGAACACAGAGCAGCGCAGGCTCCGACCGCTATCATCGAGCCCTTGGGCTGCGGGCGGAGCCTGCGCTATGAAAACCGTACACATCATCATCGTGCTGATCCTCGCCGCCGCCGGAGCCCTCCTGTGGTGGGTCGCCGCGAGCATGCAGAGCGCCGACCCCTCGACCACGGCCGCCAGTCAGGGCAAGCAGGGCAAGAAGGGCAAAGCCCTGCTGGTGGAGCTGCTGCCGGTGCAACAGGGCGGGATTGTCGACCGCCTGGAGCTCAGTGGCGAGGTGGTCGCCAGCAATGTGGTCGTGATCGCCGCAATCAAGGAGGGTCTGGTCACCTATTGTCCGTGGCGTGAAGGCGATGCGGTCAAGGGACCGGACAACGACGGCGAGACCGCTGCCCCCGGTGAACGACTGATCGAGCTCGATCGTGAGGTGCTTCGCGCCGAGGTGCAGACACACACCGCGGCCCTGGCGGTCGCTCGGGCTCGTCTCGCCGATCTGAAGGCGGGGGCCCGGGCAGAGGAACAGGCCCGGGCTGCGGCCCAGGTGCGCAAATGGCAGGCGACCATGATCGAGGCACGCAGCGAGCACGATCGCGAAACGCAACTCGCCGCCGAGGACCTGACTACCCAAGAGCAGGTCGATCGGGCCCGTACGCGCCTGGAAGTGGCCCAGGCCGAATTGGCCGCCGCCCGCGAAACGCTGCGCATGCTTGAGGCCGGGCCGACCGCCAGCGAGATCGCGGTGCAGGAGTCGGCGGTGGCGGAGGCGGCCGCCCGCCTGGCCCTGTCGCGAGCGCATCTGTCTGAATCGGTGATGTGCGCACCCTTCGATGGCGTGATCAGTGCCGTGCATGTCCGCCCCGGCGATCTGGCCACGCCCCGTAGCCCGCTGCTGGAACTGTATGCCCCGCAGTCGCTGGTCATCCGCTTCGCCGTGCCCGAGGCGCAGGCCTCCGTCGTTCAACCGGGCTTGCAGCTGCAGGCCACCTTCGATGCCCTCCAGGGCCGCACCTTCCCGGCTGAGATCACGCGCGTCTATCCGCAACTGGACCAGGCGATGCGCACCCGAACCGTCGAGGCCAAGCTGACCGGATCGGCCGCGATCGTCCCGCACATGTTCGCCCGGCTGAAGCTCGAATTGAGGCGGGTCGATGAGGCCGTGCTGGTGCCGGCCGAAGCCGTGATGACCGCGCCAAGCGGCGAGCGCTATGTCTTCGTGGTTGTTCAGGGCACAGCGCAGCGGCGGGTGATCGCAGTCGGGATCGAACAGGAACAGGTAATCCAGGCCCTCAGCGGGATCAAACCAGGTCAGCGCGTGGTCGTGGCCGGTCAGGCAGCGCTGCGTGATGGCCAGAGCGTCCGCGTGCCTGGCCAGCAGGGCGCAGGTGGAGCCGGCGGCAGCGGCAGCGGCAGCGGCAGCGGCGGCGGCGGCGGCAGTAGCGACGGCGGCAGTGGCCGAGGCGCCGGTGGTCAGCGTTCGGATGCGGAGACCGGCCAATGAACCTCACCCAGTATGCCGTCCACCGTCGCTTGGCCACCGCTGCGATCGCCTTGGCGATGGTCGTGCTCGGTCTGCACGGACTGCGGAACCTGCCGGTCGATTACCTGCCGGAAGTGACCTATCCGCTGGTCAAGGTGCAGATCCGCTGGCCCGGGGCGACGCCCGAAGAGATCGACAAGGACATCGCCGAGCCGCTGGAGCGGCTGATGGCCACGGTCGACTACCTCGACAACCTGGAAT
>CAYONM010000345.1:0-3239 GCA_964405325.1 uncultured candidatus Brocadiaceae bacterium
CAGATTCTCTGTTGCCGCTGGTTGCGGTGCGGCTTGCAGTTGATAGACGCGTAGTTCCTGCCGTTTGATCAGCGCTTGCCGGCGCTCGCGCAGCAGGCGCCAATGATCGGTGTGGTCCGGCTGCCAGCCGTCGTCGGCGGAATCGGTGACCAGGACGACTTCGACATCTTGGTTGACATGATACGAAAGTTGTTCCAAGCCGGCGGTCAGTAATCGGGGAATATTACTGGCGCTGGTGGCGGCCTGCCAGTTGGCCACCTCCTGGCGCAGGTTGCTGTGATCGAAGCGAGGTCGTACGGCGGCATCCAGACGCGACGCGCGGATCAGGCTGACTTCATCACCAGGCCGCAGACTGGCCAGATAGGTGTCCAGCTGTTGCAGCATGCCCTGCCAGGCGTTGCGTTCCTGGCCACGGCTGGCGGAGGCGCTGTCGTCCACCAACACCACCGCTGCCACCGGCCCATCGCGGTGGCTATGATCGCTCGCCGGCCAGCGCGGTCGGGACCAGGCCAGCACCAGGAGCGTGAGCACCAGCATGCGCACCAGCATCAGTCCCCAGCGATTCAGCAGTAGCCGGCCCTGATGCCGCTGCAGCATGCGTTGCAGGATCAGCAAGGAGCCCCAGTGCAGGGTGCGTCGCCGTCGCAGCCGCCACAGATGCAGCAGCACAGGGAGCAGGACCACCGGCACCAGCCACAAGGCTGCAATCTGCTCCCAGATCATGGATTCGGCTCCCGGGCGGCGCGGCCACTGAAGGCCCGCAGCAGCACGGCCTGCAAGGCCTCATCGCTGCTGCAGGCCGTCAGTCGGACGCCAGCGGCATGTGCGCCGGCTTGGACCATCCGCTGGAATTCTGCCTGTGCCTGGTGATAGATGGCACGCACCCGGTCGGCATCGACGTCGATGTGCTGGCCGGATTCCCAGCCCACCAGACGCAACGGACCGTGGAATGGGAATTGTTGTTCATGGGGATGCCTGATCAGGAAGCAGTGCACCTCCTGGCGTCGGGAGCGGAGTAGATGCAGGGCGCGCACCAGACGGCCGGGTTGTTCGCCGCCGTCGGTCAACAGCAACACCAGGCCGCGACGGCGCAGCCGGGGGGCGAGTTGTTCGATGCTTTGCAACAGGTCGGTGTGGCCGCGTGACCGGCAGGATTCCAGAGCCAGCAGCAAGCGTATCAGGTGACCGGTGGAGGAATCCGGTGGCAGATGTCGGCGCAGGGCATCGTCGCACAGGGCCAGGCTGACGCTGTCGCCCTGTGCCACCATGATGGTAGCCAGCACCGCGCCGAGCAGTTGCGCGTAATTCGCTTTGCCGCCTTCGGCGTGCTCGCCATAGCGCATCGAGGCGGAGGTGTCCACCACCAGGGTGGCGCGCAGCCGGGTCTCCTCCTCGTAGACCCGCACCGCGTGCCGATCGGTGCGGGCCAGCACCTGCCAATCCAGATGCCGCAAATCGTCGCCGGCTTCGTAGGCGCGATGCCCGACAAATTCCACCGACAGACCACGGCGCAGACCACGATGGCTGCCCGAGAGCAGGTGCTCCACCGCCTGCCGGGCAGCGATGCCGATCCTCCCGATACAGGCGAGCACTTCCTCGTCGACGCGCCGGCGCAACTGCATTCAGCAGACTCCTTCTGGACGTCTGCGGGGTGCTGTCGCGGTCTGCCGTGGCGAGTAAGATCCGTTGCCGTTGTGAAAAACGGCCAAAGCAGTGGACGTCATGGCCGTCATGGCTCCGATTCGAAGAACGGCGAGAGCGGTGATTGCGGCAAGCACGGAATTACAACTCGGTTAACAACTTTTCGATCAACTGATCGGCGTGCACGCCATCGGCTTGGCCGGCGAAATTCACCACCAGGCGATGCCGCAGTACCGGTCCGGCCAGGGCCTGGATGTCTTCGCGGCTGACGTGGAAGCGACCGTGCAGCAGGGCACGGGCTTTCCCACCGAGAATCAGCATCTGGCCGGCGCGCGGGCCGGCACCCCATTGCAACCATTCACTGACCTCGGCCACCGCCTGGACCGCCGGGCGGGTGGCGCGGACCAGATCCACCACGTAGGCGAACACCGGTTCTGGCACCGGGACCTCGCGCACCAGCTCCTGCAGCTCGCGGACCTCGTCGGCGGTAAACACCTGGCTGGGCACCAACTGGGCCTTGCCGGTGGTCCGACGCAAGACTTCCATTTCCTGATTACGCTCAGGGTAATCCACCAGCAGCATGAACATGAAACGGTCCAGCTGCGCTTCTGGCAGCGAGTAGGTGCCTTCTTGCTCAATGGGATTCTGGGTCGCCAGGACAAAGAAGGGGTCGGGCAGTTCGTAGGTGCAGCCGCGGATGGTGACGTTGTGTTCCTGCATCGCTTGTAACAGCGCTGCCTGGGTTTTGGGCGGGGTGCGGTTGACCTCGTCCGCCAGTAGCAGATTGGCAAACAACGGGCCGGGCAGGAATTCGTACTGCCGGCGGCCGGATTCCGGATCCTCCTGGATGATATCGGTGCCGGTGATATCTGCCGGCATCAGATCCGGGGTGAATTGCACCCGCGCGTATTTCAGGTCCAAGACCTGAGCCAGGGTGTGCACCATGGCGGTTTTGGCGACGCCGGGCACGCCCTGTAACAAACAGTGTCCGCGACACAGCAAGGCGATCAGCAGGTGTTCCAGCACCGAGTCCTGGCCGACGATGACCTTGTGCATCTGCTCGAACAGCGCGCTACGGGCACCGCTCAAGCGCGCCAGGAGCATGGATGCCTGTTCATCCGCCGGGACCGTGCTCCAGCTGCTACCGAATTCGTTCATACCTCGTCTCCGCGTCAGCCGCGCAGTCTGAGACCAGAGCGGGGATGGCGCAACCGGTGGCGGTTGGGGCTCCGCGCCATTATCACCGAAAAACCGTCGCTCGGTCGGCCGGTCCTCGCGCTTGGACGCGCTCGCTTCCCTCAGAGCGCCTCGGCGAGATGCCAACCTGGGCACCAAAATCTGGCGGATCGGCCGCTCGCGGCTGAATCTGGGCCGTTCAATAGGAAACGACTTCTATGCTATCGTGAAGCGACGCAGCCAAACTCCAGTCAGCAGGTTAACTCTGGTGAACACCGAACGGAGCCCTCCTAGGATCTTCTGCAGCAAGACAGCAGTCGGATTTGACGAACGAATCACTGATAGCATTGAAAGGAGCCATGTATGACTCTTCCATCAGAGAGGGCTCACGCTTCATGCCCGGGCTCGCTTCGCTCGATTTT
>CAYONM010000346.1:0-3195 GCA_964405325.1 uncultured candidatus Brocadiaceae bacterium
GCCGGACAGCTGCCGGCGCTCAGCGGAAGCGCGCACTTCGCTGGCGCGGATCTGCTCGCCCTGAGTGCCCGCGAACGGGCACGGCGTCTGGCGATCCTGCAGCAGGAGCACGAGATTCCGCCGGGTCTGAGCGTCGAGCAAGTGGTCTGGCACGGTCGACACGCCCATCGGGGCCTGTTCGGCGCGTCCCGCGCCAACGACGCAGACGCCGTCGAGCGCGCCTTGGCGCTGGCCGAAGCGGCAGTGCTGCGTGACCGGGAGCTGCATGCGGTGAGTGGCGGCCAGCGCCAGCTCGTCTGGCTTGCCATGGCTCTGGCCCAGGAGGCGCCGTTGCTGGTCCTGGACGAACCCACGACCTACCTGGATATCGGGCATCAATTCCATCTGCTGCATCTGCTGACGCGCATCAGTCACGAGCAGGGCATCACCGTGGTGGCGGTCTTGCACGACCTGGACCTGGCCTGCCGCTTCGCCGACCACCTGGTGCTCCTGGCGGACGGTCGCATCCAGGCCACCGGCCAGCCCGCCGCGGTGCTGACGCCGGAGTGCTTGGCGCAGCATTTCGGCTTCAGCGCCCAGGTGGAAGCCGGCGCGTCACGCCTGCGCATCGAAGGCTCCTGCCAGCGGTGAACCTGCTGGTCGTCTCGGTGGTGGCCGGCTGATAAATAGGAAGTGTGTCTAGCTCTTCGCGGCGATTGTCTTTCTGGGGCGGATGTTGACCAAGTTTATCCAGGTGCTGTGAACAGCCGCCCGCTGGCGGCGTTGGCCGTCAGCGGAAATTCGTGAACAAGGTATTGTGTCCCCTTTGTTCTTCCGCGAAGAATTATGAAAGCTATTTATGGGACATGGCACTAGTACCACCGAATTCCGCATGCGATTTCGGCGGCGAGGGCGAATTTCTCGATTGTGACGCCGGGAGGGCAGCTATCGCTATTCGCCAGCACGAAGCCGCCGCCTCGAGCCTGCTCGATGGTATCGTGGATGTCGGCCTCCAAGGCCGCGCCTTCCAGGTTCAGCAGGCGCGTCGGCTCCAAACCACCGATGATGCCGAAAGCAGGGCCACCCAGTTCGCGCACTTGGCGGATAGTCACGTTGCCGGTCGGTGCCGGTGATACGCTCTCGATTGCGGTCACACCACCAGCCGCCATGCGTGCCACCAAGTCCTTCACGTGGCCACAAGCGTGTTGGATGTAGTATTTGCCGGATGCCGCGAGGATGCGCACCCACTGGTCAATCTCGGTGGCTATGTAGCGCTCGTACTGGCCCGGCGAATAATTCTGAGTGCTCGAGTCTTCCCAGGTGAGATAGTGCTCGAAGGCCTCCTGTTCGGCTATCAGGCGCACGCACTCCAGGTCCCGCTCAACCATGATCGCGAGCAGGCTTTCGACCGTCTCGGAGAAATCCTCGAGGGCATAGATCAGCTCCTCGGTGCCGACCATGTGCTCCACCAAACGCTGATAAGCGGTTTTGGAACCGTAGGGGATGAGCATGCCGATGGACAGACCTTTGCCGGCCGGACCCGCACGCCAGTCGGCGATGGCCTGTGGATTGGCCTCGAAAACGCGCCGTTCTTCAATCCAGCGCTGGATCTTGTAGTCGTCCTCGTTCTTGAGCGGGTGTTCGACCAGGAAGCTGGTGTTGCCGTTTGGCGAGTATCGCCAGGCCTGGCGCAGGGTGCCAACCGGGGTGATCAGTTCCTGAGCACGGCCATCGGGCAGCTCGAACTCGCGTGTCTCCAGTCCCGCTACGCTGCTACGTACCGGGCAGGGAGCGAAGCGATGCAGGTGATCACAGCCTATCAGATCGTAGAAGCCGTGATGACCGAGCCGTTGGATCTCCTCGGGGAAGGAGTTCTCCCAGACGTAGGCCAGGTTGGGGCAGAAGGCCAGATGGTCGACGGGTTCGCCATGGATACTGGCGCGCAGACGCTCGGCCGTGGTCATGGTCGAGCCGGTGTCGTGGATCACATTCATAGCATGTACCTCGCCGTTATACTATAACCACCCAGGAAGCATATCCATGGACCAGTACGTGAATAACATGTACTATCCCGTTATGGATATCTTGGATGTGAAACTGCATCTCATCGGTGGTCACCGCAGCGATTGCCCGCCCGACTGGAGCTGGGATAGTCGCGTCAGCGCCTTTCCCGGCTTCAATCTCTGGCTCATCGCGCGCGGCCGCGGTGTGTTGCAGGAGCCCGAGCGCTGCTACGAGCTGCGTCCCGGTGACTGTTTCCTGCTGCGCGATGACGTTCTGCACCTCGGCAGCCATGATCCGCGTCGACCGCTGCTGGTGCCCTTCGTCATCTTCGATGGAGCCGATGCGCGCTCCCGGCGCTGGTTGCGGCAGCATTTTCCCGTACACCGCCGGCTGCACCAACTGCGCAGCGTGCAGGAAATGGTTGAGCGTTGTGTCGTTGCGCACCAGGAGGGTCACAGTGTGGAAGCCGGACACTGGTTACGAAGTTCCCTGCTGCTGATCGCCGAAGCCGATCGGTATGAGGCGAGTTCGGCAAGGGACCCGCACCACGCCGACATCGAGAGGCTGCAGGTGGCCATTGCCGATGATCCTGGGCAGAACTGGACTATCGCCGGTATGGCCGCGAAATTCCACTTGAGCGACGACCACTTTGCACGCCGTTTCAAGACGCTCTGCGGCCAGAGTCCGATGGACTTCGTGATCACCCGCCGAATGGAGCGGGCCTGCGAGCTGCTCTGGTCGAGCTCGTTGAGCATCGGTCGCATCGCCGAGCTCTGCGGCTACCGCGATCAGTTTTTCTTCTCCAAACAATTCACCAAGCGTAACGGCGTGCCACCTAGCCGCTGGCGCTCCGCCCATAAGCCCAGCCCGACATCAACCGGGCCGGCTACCAGTAGGGCGACGGTCGGGCAATGCCCGACGACGACCCAGGCGTGATCGGCCCGCAACCGTTGTCAAGGAACCCAAACTTCTACGAACTTAGCGAACCCGATCTTTTACGATTCTATTTCGGGTTTCACCTCCCTTCAAAGCCAATTATGTTGTCGATCTGCGGTCTGATCCAAAAGGGCTAGTAGCGGAGGGCGGAGCCCTTTCGGAATGGCCCTTTCGGAATGTGGCCACGGAATGTGGCTGGCCACGGAATGCGGAATGTGGCCCGCGCGGAATGTGGCCCGCGCGGAATGTGGCCCGCGCGGAATGTGGCCCGCGGCG
>CAYONM010000347.1:0-3176 GCA_964405325.1 uncultured candidatus Brocadiaceae bacterium
GGGCGGCAAAAGATCAAGCGAAATGTAATGTTTATTTTTTGACGGGCCCTTAGCACTCGGGCTGATGGGCCATTGCTGTCGGAGACCAAGTACAAAACCAATCCAGCAACGGTGACCGGCCTCGACGAGCTGCTGGTCGTACAGACCCATCGCCGGATCGCCGTGTATACTCCTTGATCGGGCATTGCCCAGACAGCGAAGGCAACAGCATGACCGTCGCCGGCATGACCGGCGGCGGAGTTTTTATGCAAGCCTCGGCTTTGATCTTCGACATGGATGGCACCCTGGTTGACAACATGCCCTGGCACCAGCGAACTTGGTTCCAGATATTCGCCGAAGTCGGCATGACCATGAGCGAAACGGAGTACCATCAGCGCCTGCATGGTCGCGATAACCAACAGATCTATCGCGAGCTCTACGGCCGCGCGGCGGCCACCGCCGAAGCCGACGCCTTCGGCAACGCCAAGGAAGCCCGCTATCGCGCCTTGTACCAACCGCACCTCCAAGCCCTGCCTGGCCTGATCGGCTTTCTCGGCAAGGCGCAAGCCGCGGGCTATGCGATGGCGGTCGCGACCAGCGCCATCAGCGATAATATCGATTTCATTCTCGATGGCCTGGATCTGCGGCGGTTCTTCTCGGTGGTGGTCGGCTGCCAGGACGTAACCAACAGCAAGCCGGCCCCGGATCTCTACCTGGAGGCCGCCCGACAATTACAAGTGCCACCAGAACGCTGTCTGGCCTTTGAAGACAGCCGTTCCGGCATCACCGCGGCGCGGGCGGCTGGAATGCCGGTGGTCGCCATCTGCACCGGCCTGTCACCGGAAACGGCCATAACCGAAGCCGGTGTCGTTGCCGCCTGGCCGGATTATCTGGGGCAAACCCTGCCGTTGCCGATCAGCTGACCCGCACCCGGTACTGCGCCAGATCCTCCAGCCAGGTGACCCGCGCCTTGCAGGCGACCAACAACGCATCCAGCTGCAGACGACTGCCGGCCGGCACACGCGAAAATTCCGCCGTCGGAGCCCCTGGCACCAGGGCCAGATCCTGACAGGCATGATCCACCTGCTGGATGGCCAGCACCAAGGAGCTTTCCGCTTCCAACAGCGCGATCTCCTCGGGACTGGCCCGCCAACCACGCTCGGCCGCTTCGGCAAACACCGCTTCCATGCGCGCAGCCAACTCGCGTAACTCACGACACTGCCGCTCCAGAGCGCGTTTGGCGCTTTCGCGACGGCCCGGCTCGGCTCGCGTCACTTCCTGACCGATGGCCTTGCTGAGTCCGGTCTGGAACAGATCCAGCACGTCTTCCAACAGACTGGACAATTCGCCCAAGGCCTTGGGCCCAACACCACGCTTACGCGCCAGGGCATCGATATCGTCGGCGAGTACCGCCGGCAAGTCGGCACAGCCGGCCGTGCTCTCGAGGGAGATACTCAGGCTCACCGGTGGCGCGTCGCCAACCTTGGCCCGCATGTCGGCGGTCAGTTGGACCATCTCCTTGAAGACCTTGCGCAGTCGACGGAACTCCCGCTCCAACTGCCGCAATCCGGCTACCCAGCGCGCCCGATCCAAGTAGGCCAAGACATCACGAGCAGCATCGCGCAGGGCTTGGATATTACCCTGCAAGGTCTTGAAACGATAGACTTGGGCCCCCAGCAGGCGCGGCCGATAGCGACGCGGATCCTCCCCCAGGGGCAGTAGCCGACGAAGATCGGCCAGACACTGGGTCAACACGTGCAGCTGCCGGTCCAGATGCTGCCGAGCCCGTTGTTCGCCGCCGCCATCCAAAGCCAGGACCATCTCCAATTTCCGCAAATGCACCAACAGCTCACCGGGCTCCTCGCCTCGCTGGAAGGCGGTGACCACCGCGCGATAAGCCTGCAGGCGTTCGTCCTCGTTCTCATCGGCCCGCTCGCCGAATTCGTAGCGCGCAATCAGCCGGTCGCGGGCCTGGACCTCTTCCTGCAGGTACGCCAATTCGGTCCGGATCTGGGCCAGTTCCTCATGCAGCTGACGGTAGGCCTGCTCCAGCTGCCCCCGTTCCTGAACCGCATCCAGTGTGGTCTTCAGCAACCGACGCGCCTCCCCGGTCGGCTTCACCACCGGTTCGGCCGCTTCGGTATCGCCCAGCACCCGCCGCAACCAGACCAGATGCGCCGCATGCAAGGCCTCCGCCTGCTGGCCCTGTTCACGCGCCTGCACCAAGGCACGCCGGTAGGCCGCCACCAACAGCTCCACCTGCCGCGCAAAGCTGGCATCGGCCGGCACGCTGCGTCCCAGCTCGGCCAGGGCGGCAGCAACCACCTGCTCGATACCGGAGAGCTCGTCCTGCTGGTAGGCCACCTGCAGATCGGCGCTTTCCGCCCGACCCTTCGTCTGCCCCAGATCGGTGATCAGCTCATCCAACCGCTGACTCAGTGCCTGCTGACGATCCTGCCAGAAGGCGATCAGAGTCTCGAGCAGGGCCTGAACCAGGGCCGGATCCGGATCGGCCCCAGCTGGCACGGCGGCCAGATGCTGATCCAGGTCGCGTGCCCGTTCAGCAAAGGCGCGCGCCTCAAAGGCCTGCTCATCCTGGCGAAAACCGGCAAAAAAGCCCTGCCACAACTGAATGGTCAGGTCGCTCAGCTGCCGAATGGCCGGTGACGGTGCCCGCAGCTGCATCAAGGCGGCCGCCGGATCTTGCCCCAGGTACCCAACCTCCGACGCCGCTTGCAGCACCGCTTCAGCCAAATCGGCATAGGCCCCACGAGTCGCCGTCAGCGCCTCTTGATGCTCGACAGTACGTTGCCGCTCTAAACGCAAAATACTCGGACGCGTGGCAATGGTCATGCGCAGGTCCTAGCGCCAGATGCCAGGCAGTCCACGGCCAGCCAGCAGCAGCGGCCAGTGGTGAGGGAGCTGCTGGGCCGATATCAGACCGATCGTCAGAGCTAACCGGCGCCGAAGGCGTCTGGTTGAGCGCCTTGTTCGATCATTTTTCTCACAACGTCACAACCCGGACCGAGATCTTGATGGAGCTTGACTGCGCAATCCACGAGCGCTGTCCCAATATCGTTCTCATCCATCTCCGTGTCTTGTAAGTTGACTTTTCAGCGATCGAACCGCAGACATCGCAAGCCGTTCAATGCCGCGAAGCGGCGCGAAGCCGGGGTGGCACGGCGGGGGCGGAGGCG
>CAYONM010000348.1:0-3174 GCA_964405325.1 uncultured candidatus Brocadiaceae bacterium
CGCTCGCTTGTTTCGTCTCGAATCCGGCCCTCTTTCGACTTCTGAGGGACGCGTCTGGTCTGACAGTTCCATCAGAAGGAGCTTACGCCGACCAGCCGTGCTCGTTTCGCTCGATTTCCACGGTTTTTCGGCTCCGCCCTCTCCGAACCTCCCGGCGCCAGTCCGGCTCGGCTTCGCGCCGCAGCGTGGCTTGAGCGGGCGTTCTGATAGGACCATCATGCATCGCGATTCCGGTACAGGATCCGTCCGGCCAATAAACCGGCTTCAAAGAGCAGTATCATGGGCAGGAAGAACAACAGCTGGCTGACGGGGTCTGGTGGGGTGACCATGGCGGCGGCGATTATCGCGCCAAAAATCACGTAGCGCCGCTGCTTGGCCAGTTGTTGCGGTGTCACCAGGCGGACCCGGATCAGCACCAGCACCAACCAGGGAATATCCATGATCGCGCCACAGACGATGGTCATGGCGAAGAAGTTCGCCAAATAAACGGTTTGTCGGAATTCCAGATGCGCAGTGGTGTCCTGCAGGGTCCACTGGATCAACCAAGTGTACAAGGTTGGCAGGCCGATGAAGTAGCCGATCAGAGCGCCGGTGTAGAAGAACAGCACTGCCGCCGGTACGAATAAAAATCCCAGGCTTTTTTCCTGTGGCTTCAAGGCCGGTGAGACGAATCCCCACAGTTCCCAGATCAGATGCGGTACGGCCAAGGCCAGGGCGGTGTAGATGCTGATGCGGACTGCGGTCAGCGGCGATTCCATCAGGCTGTCGGCGCGTAGGATGCGGCTATTGTCCAGGTCGATATGCAAGCTTGCCAGGGTTTCCGGATCCACCGACTGCAGGGCCCAGAGTAGCGGTTGCATGACCAGGGTTTTCAGCGACACGCTGAAACCAAAGGCGACGATCATCAGGACGCCGACCACGGCGACGATGCGGATCAGCCGCCTGCGCAGCTCATCCAGGTGATCGCCCAGGGGCATATGGATATCGTGCGACATGCCGAACATGGCCGGTTCACACCGCGTGCACGGCGGCGGCCAATTCGCCGGCGCGCGCCGCTACCTGTTGGACACTGCTACCCTGGGCGATCATGTCGACCAGATGCGAACCGACGATGACACCATCGCCGGCTTGTGCTGCCAGGGTTGCCTGTTCGGGACTGGAAATGCCGAAACCGATGCACACCGGGACATCGCCGCTCTGCTGCAGGGTGGCGACTTGTTCGGCCAGGTCAGTCGGCAGTTGCGCGCGCTCGCCGGTCACGCCGAGTCGGCAGACGTAATAGAGAAAGCCCTGCGAGGATTCGGCCAGGAAGCGCTTGCGCTCGGGTTTGCTGTTGGGCGCCGACAGGCAGATGTTGGCCAGACCGGCCTCGCGCAGGGTGGCCAGTAGTTCGGGATCCTGCTCCGGTGGCAAATCCAGCGGCAGCACCGCATCGGCACCGGCGGCAACGGCGTCGCGGGCGAAGGCCTCAACGCCGTAGGCGAGTATCGGATTGATATAGGTGAAAAAGACAATCGGGATGTCACAACGCTCGCGGATGTGACGCACCGCGTCCAGCACCCCGCAGACACTGCAACCGGCGGCCAGGGCGCGCTCGCCGGCGGCCTGATTCACCGGACCGTCGGCCATGGGGTCGGAGTAGGGGATGCCTAATTCCACCACGTCGACGCCGGCTTCGGCAAAGGCGCAGACCTGCTCGACGGTGGCATCCAGATTCGGATCACCGGCGCAGATGTAGGCGATGAAGGCCTTGCGGTCGGCTTGTTTCAGATCCTGGAAACGCTTCGTCAGCCGATTCACAGTGGTACTCCTTCCAGCCGCGCCACTTCGGCAACGTCCTTGTCGCCACGGCCGGACACATTCAAGACGATGACCGCCTCGTTGGGCAGATCGGCAACGATGCCGGGCAGGGCGCCAATCGCATGCGCGCTTTCCAGGGCCGGGATGATACCTTCTTTTTCTGCCAGCAGATGGAAGCCGGTCAGCGCCTGTTCATCACTACAGCGACGATACTCGGCCCGGCCCAGCTCCCGCAGCCAGACGTGTTCGGGGCCGATGGAGGCGTAATCCAGGCCGGCGGAAACCGAGTGGGTGCCGGTGATCTGGCCGTCGTTATTCTGCAGCACATAGCTGCGGGTGCCCTGGAATACGCCCAGGCGACCGCCTTCGAAGCGGGCAGCGTGCTCCCCCAGAGCATCGCCGCGACCGCCGGCTTCAACACCGATCAGGCGCACTGATTCGTCGGGGACGAAGGCGTGGAAGATGCCGATGGCGTTGGAGCCACCGCCCACGCAGGCCACCACCGCGTCGGGCAGGCGCCCTTCCACGCGCAGAATCTGCTCGCGGGTTTCGCGGCCGATCACGCTCTGAAAGTCGCGCACCATCATCGGGTAGGGGTGGGGCCCCAGGGCCGAGCCGATGATGTAGTGGGTATCGGCGACGTTGGCGACCCAGTCGCGTAGGGTCTCGTTGATCGCGTCCTTCAGGGTGCGGGTGCCGGAGGATACGCCCACGACCTCGGCGCCCAGCAGGCGCATGCGGTAGACATTGGGCAGCTGTCGGCGCATGTCCTCTTCGCCCATGTAGACCCGGCAGTCCAGGCCCAGCAGGGCGCACACCGTGGCGGTGGCCACGCCATGCTGGCCGGCGCCGGTTTCAGCGATGATGCGTTGTTTGCCCAGGCGTTTGGCCAACAGGGCCTGGCCCAGGGCATTGTTGATCTTGTGTGCCCCGGTGTGGTTGAGGTCTTCCCGTTTCAGCCAGATGCGGCGGCCAAAGTGCTGGCTTAGCCGCTCGGCACAGCTCAGCGGGCTGGGCCGGCCGACGTAGCTCTGCAGCAGGCCATCGAGCTCCTGCTGGAAGCTGGTGTCGTCGGCTAGTTGCGCATAGGCCTCGGTGATCTCCTCCAGCACCGGGACCAGAGTCTCGGGCACGAAGCTGCCACCGTAACTGCCAAAATAGCCGCGCGAATCGGGTCGGGACGGGACTGTGGGCATGGCATTCCTCGGTTGGGCGCACGAGAATAGGGCCCCAGCCATCCTTGTCGAATGCTTCGGAGGGGGTCGTGTCAGGGCCAGTCAAAGCTCTGATGGCAAGCTGTTGGCTCATCCCTTTCAGGGGGGCACCTCTATAAACTCAGGTCGAGCCAGGCGCAGACGATTTTTGGTCCTGCCA
>CAYONM010000349.1:0-3141 GCA_964405325.1 uncultured candidatus Brocadiaceae bacterium
TCAGGAGCAGAAAGAGGCCGAGGAGAGGGGGTGGAAGACGCCAGGGCATGGAAAATCTCATGGTACTCGCCCCAAACCCGATGCAATCGCACGCGTGACGCAGCTATGGAGGGCCCAGATCCAGCAGAGGCGGGGCAGGTGATCGACAAGCATGGCATCCCATCTTGTGACAGCTCCCCCGCCTCGCGCCATTTCGGAGCCGGCGGAAAGGGATCTGGTCGCCGGCGGAAAGGTGCCTGTCCCCTTCGATACCTGGTCGCCGGCGGAAAGGTGCCTGTCCCCTTCGATACCATGGACACCAGCGAAATACCGATCAGGTTATTCCTGATTCGCAGATAAAGGAGCAGCGACATGGAAATCAGAACCATCGGCAATTCCGGTCTCAAGGTCACCGCCCTGGGCTACGGCACCTGGCAGACCTTCGCCGAGACCGTCGATCTGGACCAGGCCAAGGCGATCATGACCGCGGTCTGGGACGTCGGCATACGTTTCTTCGACGGCGCCGAGGTCTATGCCGGCGGTGGCGCCGACGAGATGATGGGCCAGGTGCTCGCAGCCATGGACTGGGACCGCGAGTCCTACGTGCTGACAGGCAAATGTATCCGTGGTTCCGGTGATGACTTCGGCCACGGCATTTCCCGCAAGCGGCTGCGCGCCTGCTGCGAAAAGACGCTGCAGCGCTATCGCACCGATTATCTGGATATTTTCTTCTGCCACCGGCCCGATGGCAACACGCCGCCCGAGGAGATCGTGATCTCGATGAACGCCCTGATCCAGCAGGGCAAGATTCTCTACTGGGGCACCAGCGAATTCGATCCCATGACCCTGGAACGCATGTGGCAATTCGCCGAGCGCCACGGCTACGAGGGCCCCATCGTCGAGCAGACCGGCTACAACCTGCTCGGCCGCCAGCGCATGGAACAGCAGCTGATCCCCCTGTTCGAGAAATGGGGCATGGGCAGCACCATCTACTCCCCCATCGCCGCCGGGCAGCTGTCGGGCAAATACAACGATGGCATTCCCGAGGGCACCCGTCTGGCCGATCATGCATGGTTGCGCAAGCAACTCACGCCGCAACGCCTGGAGATACTGCGCGGCCTCCAGGCCATTGCCGACGAGTTGGGGGTATCCATGGCCAGCCTGGCCTATGCCTGGACCCTGAAAAATCCGAATGTGTCGGTGACCATCATGGGCGCACGCAAGCCCGAGCAGATCAAGCGCAACATCGGCGCCCTGGAAGTGCTGCCGAAGCTCAGCCCCGAGCTCCTGCAACGACTGGACGAATTGACCCGCTGAATCCCTATTCAGCCAACTCACGCGGGATCTTCTTCGTAAAAAACGACATGTTGATCCGGCCTGAGTTGGCGGGGTCCTAGCCCGGATCCCTCATGAGCCATCTGCTGCAAAGCCGTATCGCACTGCCATTACAGCACGTCGCTCGGTCGGACGATCCTCACATAGCGCTGCTGGTATAGTGATTCCTCGCACGGTGAGTAAGTGGCCTGACCGTCAAGATCTGCCTTTTTGCAGGCGGTCCGGTCCGACTGGTGGAGCATACTGTTTCAGGTTGGAGGATCGCGATAAGCGCTGCTGGGGCCGTGACCCCGAGGTTGTAGCATGCGACCCCAACCGCCTGGTCCTGAACTCGAGGATGATAGCTTGGGACCTGGATCCCGTATGATCACCACCTTGAACCTCCCCCTGTTTCCGGACAGCCTTTCAAGCGGGGCATCGGTGTCCGGAATTGATCATGACTGGATGCTGCTGATTCGGGGGAATTCCGGACACCGATGGTCTCTCCTTCTGTTGTGTTGTATGTCCTATTCTGGGAACCAATGGGAGGTTTATTGGAGACGACGGTAATTCAGTACATCACGCAGCGGTTACACCCCAGCTATATGTATATGTATGTGTGAGCTATATGTGTGCCATGGCAGCTATATGTGTGCCAACCGCCCGATGGACTGCTTTCCACCACCAGCCGATCGAGCAGGCTGGGGGTGATATCTGCCACCAACTCCGACCACACAGCGAAGGCCTCGCCGGCGCAGTCGAAGTCCAACAACTCCAGGTTGCCGGAGACAGCGCCGGTGAGCAGACAGCAGGCGTCAACGCCTGAGCCGAACCAGCGATCGATCTCCTGCGATGATGGCAGTTGCTCCTGGTACGGCTTCCAGCGGCTGAGCGTCGTTCGTTTCTGATCCACCCTGGCTGGCAGCACGCAGAGCCCTGCCTCCCTCAATCGCAGTGCAACCTCATGCATGCGCCCGCTTGTGGGTTGCCTGTAGGTCAGATTTTGGTATAAGATTCTGACCGACAGAAGGAGCGCTCTCATGCCAACGACCCAGCCGGTTTCGTATGTGAAGGCCCATCTCGCAGAAGTGCTGGATCGGGTCCAGGAATCCCATGACCCTGTTACCGTGACCCAGAATGGCGCGCCCTCCGCAGTCATCGTTGACCATGAGTCGTACCAGCGCACTCGTGATGCACTGGCATTGCTGAAGCTGGTGGCCATGGGTGAGAAGGACATCGTCGAAGGCCGAACAATCCCACAGAGCCAGGTCTTCAAGCAGTTGCGGGCAAAAATCGCTGCTAAGATGACAGAAGACCAAGCCTGATGGCAGAAAAACGCTACAAGGTCTCCTGGGTGCAAACCGCTCTGGATGACCTTGATGAAATCATTGGCTACATCATGGCGGACAGCCCTATCAACGCGATGAAGGTGCTGGATCGCATCGAGGAATCGGCGGCTGCGCTGGCCACGCTGCCTGATCGTGGCCGCATTGTGCCCGAGCTGAAATTCCATGGCGTCACGAAGTATCACGAACTGATCATCAAGCCCTGGCGTTTGTTGTACCGCGTGAACGGACAGCTGGTCTCCGTGGTGAGTGTCGTGGATGGCCGTCGGCAATTGGAAGATCTCCTGCTTGAAAGATTTTTGAGGGGCTGACATCAGAACGGCGGTTCATCATCGAAGTCATCCCACGCCAACACCGGCACCGGTTCGTTTTCATCAGCACCCGGTTCCCGCATGGCCGGCAGGGCGCTGAGTTCATAGCCGACAATGCGATCGAATTCCTCCCCGGCGGTGTTACGCACCGTGATCTGACTGGGTTCGGCCAGCCCATCACGCGTGGCAAT
>CAYONM010000350.1:0-3141 GCA_964405325.1 uncultured candidatus Brocadiaceae bacterium
CGATGGAACACCACCGCCAAACGCCCCGGCCGTCCACGCCGGCTGACGGTGCGGGTTGCAACCTGTTCACCGTGCTGCAAATCGGCCGGAAGCAGGTGCTGCCATGGAAGGTCGTGCACGGCGATTCCCTCACAAGTCCGACGGCCAGGCCAGTCGGGAGATTGCAAATCAACCTCCCAGGGGGCACCCGTTTTGGACACCGTCACCGCCGCTCACCGAGTTGCCGAGATTCAAGGAAATCAATCCTTCCAAACCTCGTCGCTTCGGCGTGCGCCTTTTCCCGGATGGGAAGGTTACACATGCCAGATAAGTCAAATACTGCATCCAATGGCGATCTTCTCAAGTCGACACTTTGTGGCTATGCTTGCTCATCAACTTCGTCCTGGAGAACCACCTATGGCTCGCAAACGCCCCAACGTCCTGATCACCCTGTCTGATGACCAGAATCCCTTGGCCATGGGCTGTGCCAACAATCCGGAGATTCGCACCCCGGCCATGGATGCCCTGGCCAGCCGCGGCATGCGCTTCACCAACGCCTACCACGGCGGCTGTACCGTGCATGCGGTCTGCTGCCCCGCCCGCGCCCAGCTCTTCACCGGCCGACAGCTCTTTGCCATCCCCAATCTGCTCAAGGGCTGGTGGGAAGAGGGCTGCGAGCGCTACGAGAGCCCCACGGCCGAAACCGCCGACATCCCCATGCTGGGCCAATTGCTGCGCGCCAATGGCTATCGCTGTTTTGGCACTGGCAAATGGCACAACATGCAGTTCAGCTACATTCAGAACTTCAACGATGGCGGTGCCGTTTATTTCTGCGGCGGCAACGAAGCACAGACTGCGCTCAAAAAACGCCCCCTCCTGCCATCCAGTCCCAGCGGCGTCACCCGCCCGGCCGAACTATCTCAGGGCGGTCACTTCAACAAAACGTTGCACGAATTCGACGCCAGCGGTGAATACGGTCCGGGCAACTGCTATATAGAACCCCGCCACACCACCGAAGCCTTTACCCAAGCAGTGGTCGACTTTATCGACAACTACGATGGCGACGAACCGTTTTTCATCTACTGCCCCTTCACCGCTCCGCACGGGCCCTGCAGCACCTACCAGGAATGGCACGACCAATACCCAGCTGACAGCATCAGCCTGCCCAAAAACCACCGTGAAGTGGTCCCCTGGGACAACGGCGGCCTGTTTGTGAAGGAACGTCTGGAACAGGGCTGGCGGATAACCGAACAAGACTGCCGGCAGGCCATCGCCGATCACTACGCCATCACCGCCCATATGGACGATGGCATCGGCCGCATCCACGCCGCCCTGGAACGCAACGGCTACCTGGATGACACCATCGTGGTCCATTCCGGAGACCACGGCAAATCCGAAGGTCATCACGGCTTCAAGGGCAAGCAGACCCTATACGAACACGCCGCCGGCGTGCCGCTGCTGGTCGCTGGACCAGGCATCCCCGCCGACACAGTCAACGACAACCTGGTTTACCAACACGATCTCTATAACACGATCCTGGAAGCCGCCGACATCAAAACGCAGGAGCCCAGCTATTATCAGAGCCTGCTGCCGCAATTGAACGAGCAGCCGACCGAAGGTCGCGAGTACATCCACTCCAGCTACATCGGCTGCCAACGCATGGTCCGTGACCGCCGCTACAAGCTGATCGAATACGCCGTCGAAGGCGTCCGCCGCACCGAGTTGTTCGATCTGATCGAGGACCCGGACGAAATCGTCGACCTCTCCCAAGACGCCACCCGCAGCAAAGACCTGAAGCGCCTACGCGCCGAACTGAAGCGTTGGCAGCAGCAGGTCCAAGACCCCTGCATCACCGACTTCGCCTGATCGCCTCCCGCAGAGGGACTGAGAGAAAGCTTCCCCCATCAGTCCGGCTGGCGGGGACGGCGGATGTGAACCTCCCCCTGTTTCCGGACAGCCTTTCAAGCGAGAAATCGCGTAGAGGATGCTGTCATGAGCAACCGACCCAAACCACCCCGCAAGGTGATTTTCATAGCGATATGCGGCACCGTGGCATCGTCGGCGATTTCGTGTTTCTTGACCCCATCCAACCAGAATTCCACCCGGCGCGGACTGGTATCATTCTGCCACTTTATTTTCCACTCGTGCCACTCGCCATCGGCGGGATGGAAACCGGCATCAAAGAAGTTGGCGTCATCGCCATGGGCCTCCAGCAGCAGGCCGCTGTCGGCTGACAGCCCAACGTTGCAACGGATACTGGCGGTCTGCCGGGCCATGGCTTGATCATGCAGCAGACGGGAGGCCACCGGGCCAGGCAGGTCGGTACGCAGCACACCGTCCACCTGGGTCAGGTCGCAGCCAACCAGGCGCCAGTTGGGCCAGTTGGGATTCCAGGTCGCCATCAGGACACCCCCCTACACCATATTTTTTGCACGGCAAAAAGTCCTTGCCTGCCATTTTTGCCGTGCAACAATAGCTGTGACATGCGAACAATCAGATGGTCCGACCAAGCGAGCGAACACATCACCAAACACGGCGGGAGCATGGCATTATTTGAACGCTTACTGGTCACGGCCACCTGGGAACAAGTCGATCCGGAACGCGAGTTCCTCATGCAAGTCAATGCCATGGAAGGCGACCGCTGTTGGCGTCTTCTGTTTTTGAGCATCGATGCGGTCGTGCATCCCATCACCATGTACCCACGCGGATAAGGGGAACCAACATGGGCACCAAAACCAAAGTTATCGAACTCAATAAAGAACTGGAACAAGCCATCCAGCAGCATGAGCGCCAAATGCAGGCGAATATCCCTGTCAAACCGGATGGCAGCATCGACCTGGATGCCGTCTATGCTAAGGCCGAAGCTATTATCGACGCAGATCCCGAAGCGGATTTGCCCAAACGTGGTCGACCGCGCAGCATTCCGACTATTAGCCGCCACGTCCGCCTGCCTGCCGTCTTGTGGACAGCCATTGAACGCCGTGCCCAGGAAATGGGCGTGCGCAGCACCAATGCCGCAATTCGCCAAGCCCTGGAAGGCTGGGTCAGCAAATAATTGCAATGATTCTGAAGCCATCGAACCGCCGGCCGCCTTAGGGTGCGGAAAGCAATAAAGGTAGCAGATCGCGCAGAGATTTTGTCGATCCTTCAAGGCGCGAAGAG
>CAYONM010000351.1:0-3125 GCA_964405325.1 uncultured candidatus Brocadiaceae bacterium
ACCCGGGCTACCCCAGTGCCGGAGGATGCGCCATTCCAGGCTCCCGGCGGCAGCGCCGGACCGCGCAAGGTTTGCGAAGAGTGCGACCATGCCTCGTCTCCACCTGGGTCACGGTAACTGGATCGACCGGAGTTTTCTGGCGAAGTGCCCCAGCTGGAAACGACACACGGCGCTCCGTGTGGGCATTGCCGCCGCCAGGCCAGCCGTAGCGTCGTGGCATGCAGAGCTACAGCATCATCGGTACCGGCGGCCTGGGTGGCCATTACGGTTGTTCCCTGTTTCTGGCCGACGCGGACGTCCGCTTTTTATTGCGTTCCGATGCCGACCTGGCTGGTCGCGAGGGACTTCGCTACGACCGTGGTGGCCAGCAGCACCAGATTCCGGCTGCGGCTTGTTACGGCGATGCCGCCCGTCTGCCGGTATCGGACGTGGTCTGTATTTGCCTGAAAACCACCCAAAACCAGCAGCTGCCAGGTCTGCTTGAAGCCTGTTGCGGCCCGGACACGGCCATCCTCATCATGCAGAATGGCCTGGGTATCGACGAGCAGGTCCTGACCTTGGATCCCCGTCGAGCGGTGATCGGTGTCAGCTGTTTTTTATGCGCGCACAAGGCCGGCCCGGGGCACATCGTCCACGAGGACTACGGCCGCATCGAACTGGCCGCCGCCAACCAGGCCGGCGCCGCGCGCCTGCCGGACATAATCGCCGATTTCCAGCAGGCCGGCATCCAGGTGGACACGGTCGATGATCTGGGCCTGCTGCGTTGGCGCAAACTGGTCTGGAATATTCCCTTCAACGGCCTGTGTGCACTGCTGGATGTCAGTACCACCACCCTGCTGGCAGATGCGGACATGCGCGCTCAGGCGCGCGCGATCATGGCAGAGGTCTGCGCCGCGGCGCAGGCCTGCGGCGTTGGCATCCAGGTTGATGTTATCGACCGTATGCTGGAAGCCACCGCCGCCATGACCCCGTACCGCCCGAGCATGCACCTGGATCGTCTGGCTGGCCGCGCCATGGAAATAGACGCCATGTACCGCGGGCCGATCCGTCGCGCCCGCGCCGTCGGCTGCCCCATGCCACGTACGGAATTGCTGACCGCACAGCTGGGGATGCTCGAATCGGAGGCGAGAGGTCGAGGGGCAGGCCCCTCGGACCCCCGAAGCTGAGCCCGTAAAAACTTTTTCTTTACGAAGTTCTCGCAGCCTCAGCTTCTATTGGCCGAAGCCGAATGAGTCCATCGAGTTCCTGGCATGATGGGAGTGACCACACGTGGCCGGTGGCGAAGAATCAATCAGATTGGCCACCATACCGGATTGTGCTATGCCACCTTCCGTTTTGTGTCGGTCTCACTGCTCGTGCCAGGTCGTTTGTTAGGTGGTGCTTGAAGACCGGTTTCCGCAGGTCGACTGGCCTGAGGTGGGTCTCGCGAAAGGAGCATCCATGTTTACGGCTTTGAAGATCGCAGGGCTTTCAGCCTTGGTCATCGGCCAGGCCTTGGCGGCCGACTACGTGTGGTGGGAGGCAGAGGATCCGGTCACGGCGCATTTTCCACCACAGGAGCAGAGTCCCTTCCATGTTCGGGAACTGCTGCATCCCGAACGCCTGTCCGGGGGTGATTGGATTTCCGGCAATCGTGGAAATACGGCTACGCCCTACAGCGCCAGCTACCAGATCACGGTGCCAGCCAATGGGCAGTATGCCTTTTGGGTCCGTAAATGTTGGCACCATGCCCTCTTCACCTGGGAATTCGACAATGGCCAGGGTCCCAGCGGTGAGGTGACCCGCAAGGTGGCCTTGACCGATGGTGTGGAACTGCGGCCCAAGATCTCGGCGCATTGGGTCGATCTCGGCCAAGTGCGTCTGAGTGCCGGCACGGCGTCAATCTGCACAGCGAAGCCGAGTTGAATGTTTTCTATGCTATTCGCAAGGGTGACAAATATCGCAGTGTTTCCTCGCTGTTCGAGCCCTGGCGCTATCCAGTGATGGAAGTGCATTACGATAATCGGGCCAGCATGGTGTGCGAGCCCAAAGCCTCGAATCCCAACCGTTTTCGGGCCGAATGGCCGATAATAATTTCCAGCTGGGGTGCGCTGCAGGGCATGGACGTGCAGGTGCATTTTGCCGGCAGCATCGGCTGGTTGCGCTCCAATTCGAAACAATTATGGGGTATCGATTCTCCGGTCTTCATGGGCCAAGCCCCGGTGTGTTCGCTGATCTATCGGGAAGGCTATATCGAGCAGGCCCCGGTGTTGATCCAGGAGAATCTACATGTGCCATCGTTGAAAAACCTGGAAGGCGCGGCCTTCGGTACGGTTTCGATTCTGAATGCCGACGAAATCCAGCCGGCGGAACTGAAACATCTTAAATTGGATGAGAGCGCTGGCGACCAGGGGCTGAATCCCTTGGCGCTGATGATCGGCAGTATGCAGCGTCGATTTGTCAGCGATAAAAGTGAGGCTGGTTTTACCGTCGACCCGCGCGTCTCCGAACACATCGATATTGAGGCACAGCGTTTGAGCACGGTGAACAAACAGTTGGTCTTGGACTGGGGTAAGGGCCTGCTGCAATTGCGTGCGCCCAAGGCCCAGGGAGCGGTTGGTTTTTTGCGGGCCAACGGCCATGTGGAATTACCGGACTTGGTGATCGATTGCCAGAACGAATACGCCAGCATCGTCTGTGTGCCCCTGGATGATAAACCCTTGGCGCAGAGCCAGCGCATCTTGCTGAGCGTGGTCACTGAAGAGCAGGACTACGGGTACAGCACCACATCCACCACGCTCAAGCCCAAGCGGAGCAAGCAGCGGGTCGAGGGGGTGCAGATCACCAATCTCGGCACCAGCCCCATTCAGCACCGCGAACCGGAGGCGATTATTTCCTTCAAGCGAGCCGATGCCAATCGCCTGACGGTAACGGCGGTGGATTGGAACGGCTATCCGGTTGCGGATCATGGCCGTGCCGATCGCATCGAACTGCGTGGTGATGTGATCAATTACCTGATCCATCGCTAGTGCTGTCACAGCAACGATGTCGGGCTCAGCCTCGAGGTCCGAGGGGCTTGTCCCTCGATGTAAGGGTGCGGAAAGAAATAAACGTTACAGATCGCGCAGCGATTTTGTCGATCCTTC
>CAYONM010000352.1:0-3094 GCA_964405325.1 uncultured candidatus Brocadiaceae bacterium
GGCGGCAAAAGATCAAGTGAGACGCTACCTTTATTTATTGACGGGCCCTAAGTGCGGCCGGGCCCCGCCAATCCGGTTCGGAGCTCGCGACCTCCATCGCAACCGCCAGCCGGGCCGCGGTCGGCCGGCCTCGCATCTGAACGCGCTCGCTTGGGTAACCGCCACTTGATTCGAATTCGCCCCCCTGATGAACCCGTCCCTACTGACGGCACGTCGGGCGGTCGCACAGCCACTGCCGCAGGTACTCGAACAGATGTACATTCCAGCCATCGCCGGTATCGCGCTTCGGCAGCGCCAGATCGCCACCAGCTCGAACGATGGCCGCACTGCCCGATGAGATGGAACTATACCCGACAATGGTCAACCGTTCCGGTAGCGGCACCGCGCGAACCGCGCGCGTCAGACGATCCCCCCGTTCCCCGCGCAAATAGTAATCCATCAACAAGATTGCGGGCAGACCGCCAGCACTCCGGGCCTCTTCCAGCGCCATGATCAGCGACGCGCCGGAATAGAAGCCCCGAAAACGGAAACCGGCAAGGCGGTTCACGGTCGCGGCACTCACCTGATGCCAGTGGGTCGTATCATCGCAAAGCCAGACAGGGACCATACGCGGCAGTATGCTCGCCAAGCAGGCCACCCAAGCCCGACCTCGGCATCACGTGGACAGTCGGTGCCGCCGCCCAAGATGCTCGCATGAGTGGCGTCCGTCGACACCTTCTGCACAACCCCGCGGCCGCGGCGATCAGTCAAAGGGGTCGCCACATCCTGCAGTTCATCAGCATGTCCGGTGAGCTCGCAGTGTTATGCCGTCGCGTCCTCGTTCAGTTGATCACCGACCCACAACGGACCTCGGTCCACATCTCCCAGATGTATCGCATTGGCTATCTGAGCCTCCCGGTGGTCATGCTGACCGGTATCAGCATGAGCCTGGTGCTTGCCGTCCAGGGCTATGCCACGCTGCGCACCTTCAATGCCGAAACCATCACTGGCGGCATGGTCAACTTCAGCCTGATCACCCAGATCATGCCGGTCCTCACCGGACTGACCCTGGCCGGCCGGGTCGGCTCCTCCATCGCCGCCGAGATCGGCACCATGAAGGTCACCGAACAGATCGACGCTCTACGCGTACTGGGCACCGACCCCATTTCCTACCTGGTCGCTCCACGCTTTCTCGCCTGCGTCTTGCTGATGCCCCTGATCACTGCCATCGGAGCCATGGTCGGCATGTGGGCCGCAGCCTGGATGGCGATCGGCCTGTGGCGCATCGACCCCGCAGCCTACTGGTATCACTCGGAAGAATGGATCACCTGGTGGGAAATCGTCACCGGCCTGGGCAAGACCCTGGCCTACGGTGCCATCATCGCCCTGATCGCTTGTCGCAAAGGCCTGAGCACAGAAGGCGGTGCCACCGGCGTCGGCGAAAGCTGCACCGGCGCTGTGGTGGACAGCTCCATGCTCATCCTGGTCACCACTTTCCTGCTGACCGTACTGTTGCAGCAGATCTGGGATGTGTTCTTCGCCATCTGATCGGCCAACTTCGGCGTGCCGTCGACGATCGTCATCTTCGAACATCAAGCTTCAGAGCCGACCACTCACACCAGGAGCAAACGCCATCGGCTTGCGAGCACACAACAATAAGACGGTTGCCATGGCAGAAGCGTTCGATAGCGTTTTGCCCCCTTTGGCATGGCAATCTAGCCAGCCGCGCATCAGCGCTGTTAGCTCAGTTGGTAGAGCAACTGACTTTTAATCAGTGGGTCCCAGGTTCGAGCCCTGGACGGCGCACCAAGCCCCCGGTCAACACGACCGGGGGCGCTCTTTTGGTGACGGTGGACGCTGCCGACCAAGGCCTCATCATCTGCAGCATGAGCGAAGTCACCCCCGCCTCGCTGGAAACGCTGTGCCAGATGGCACGTGCTCTGCATCGGCAGGTCGTGGCGGACGAATGCGAGGAAGCCGCCGAGTTGGGGTTCACGCCACACCTCGCCCTGCTACCCGGCGGTGATGAAGAGCCCAATGGGCAGCTGGCAGTGATCTGGGCCATTCTGGAAAGCCTGAGCGATGGCCGAGCACGGCTGCTCCGCCGCATGCGCGAGCTGGGCCGCATGGTAGCGGTGGACGGAGCGGGTCAGGCACCACCACGCAGCGCCCTGAAGGCACGGATCCGGGACTTGGTGCAAGTGATCGATCCAGAGGCCCGTGCCGCCAACGAAAGCCTGAAGGAACGACTCCAGGCCATGGAGCAGGAAGCCGAGCATCGTCAACGCCTGGTCGAGAAACTGATCGGCAAGGCCTTCGATCAAGGCGAGCTGATCGGCCATCTCCAGGCCCGCCTGGATCGCATCAATGCCATCACCCTGGCCGATTCCGCCGCAGGCTTGAGCGCTTTACCGGATTCAATGCCACCCGATGATTTTCTCGTCATATCGCCCGAGGGTGAGGAGACCGATGGTGATGATGCCGAACGCGAATTGGGTCCGTAGCCTCTTCTGCTGGTCGCTGTGCCTGCTGGGCACGATGCTGGCAGCGGAATCCGGACCACGTGCCGCACTGCTACACATCGACGAGGCGATCGATCCTCTGCAGAGCCGCTATGTCGATCGGGCCATCGCCGAGGCCGAAGCGGCAGGCTGCTCCATCCTGATCACTGAAATCTCCTCTTTCGGCGGCCTGGTGGTGTCCGGCCACGAAATATCGCAAGCACTGCTGAAGGCCCAAGATCGCGGCATGCGCACGATCGCCTATGTCGACGGTCACGCCATTTCCGCCGGAGCGATGATCGCCTTCAGCCATCAGGAACTCTACCTGACCGACAACACCACGATTGGTGACATTGGTGTCATTTTCAAGAACGCCGAAGGCCAAATGGAAATGGCACCGGAAAAATACGAAAGCTTCGTGCGCGAGTATCTGGGTGCGGTCGCCGAGAAGAACGGCTGGAACAGCGCCATCCTGCGCAAGATGACCGCCATCAGCCAGGACCTGTACGAAATCCGTCATGAGCCAGACAACCCCGACAGCTACGCCTACGTGCTCTCCTCCCGCCTGGACGCCTACCTGGCCGATCACCCGGACATCGATCGCGAAGACCCGC
>CAYONM010000353.1:0-3069 GCA_964405325.1 uncultured candidatus Brocadiaceae bacterium
GCGGCTTAGGGCCGGCTGGCTGAGGCCCATTTCCTGGGCCGCCTTGGTGAAACTTCCCAGCCGTGCGACGGTCAGGACGCCCAGCAATTGGTCGGTCTGCGGCAGGTGGTCAGGCAGCATGGCCGGGATTCTGCAGCCCTGGTTCCATGACGCCAGCGAATAGATGACAGCAACGCACCCCCTGCGAAATGCATGGATTGAGGCGCTTTTGCTGTGTCTGCAGCTGCCTGAGTTGGTCGGGTATGGGCCTGATGGTCGGCATCTTTATGAGCCAAAAACGCTTGCTGGCGACGCATTTTGGAGCAGTCGCCTTGTGCTCCGGCGGTGCCGATGGTCGACTGAAGACCGGCCTGCCGCAGGTGGCGCACGGAGGTCGGCTTGTGGCGCTTCACCACATTGCCTGATGCCGGCATCAGCCCACTATCCCAGCATGTCCTCGATCCGTTACCACAGCACCTGGATCATGCACTTTCCGCCTGGCTGGCAGTTGGCGACGCACAGCCACGTCGATTGGCATCATCTGGTCCTGGTTCTGGATGGTCACTTCCAGACCCGCGGTGGTGATCGCGAGCTGACTGCCGACCCCGGCGAAGCGGTGCTGTACCCGGTGGGGCTGCCGCATGGCCACTGCAACCCGGGTCCGGGGAGCCTGCGCATGCTCAGCTTGCAGTGGCAGGGGGGTGAGGATTTCATCAACCTGGAGCACTTCGATGTCCAGGTGGACCGGCGCGGGCGCCTGCGGCATCAGCTGGAGTGGCTGGCGGCCGAGCATCCCCTGCACCATCCCAGCCAGTTTGTCTTTGCCGAGGCCATGGCGGTCAGCCTACTGACCGAATTCGGTCAGCTGCAACGTTTTGAAGAGGTTGATCTGGCGGAAAAGGTCCGCCGATTTGCCGGTCTGCATCTGTCCGAAGACCTGAGCTTGGATGACCTGGCCGCAATCAGCGGCTTGAGCAAATATCACTTTGCCCGTCGCTTCCGGAGCCTGAGCGGCGAAACCCCCATGGCCATGGTCAATCGCTTGCGCGTCGAGCGGGCGCGCATGTTGCTGTACCAGACTGACGATGGCCTGGAAACCATCGCCAGCGCGGTCGGGTTTGCTGATGCCAGTGCCCTTTCTCATGCCTTCCGTCGCCTGACCGGGGTCAGCCCCGGGTCTTTGCGACGCATCCGGCAGGCCGGAGCGGGCTGACGTGGTCGCCTGGTTGGCTCGTGTGCGCACGTGGGGGCCTTGTCTGACCCGACCAGCTGCGGTGGTGCTGCTGGCCGCCGGCTACCTGGCGGTGCCGGCCTTGGAAGTCCGCCCACTGCCGGTCCCCGCGGCCGATACCACCCTGCCGGCGATCGCTGCTGCCGATGCCAGCGGTGGTGTCCGCGGGGCTGCGGCTTGGACCCATGTCGGCCAGGACGTGGCTGCCCGCTTGTGGATGACCCAGGGCGAGTCGGGCCTGCTGTTGCGTCTGGAAGTGGACGATCCCGTTCAACAGAACGATCAGCACGGCCAGGATTTGCAGCAGGGCGATAGCATCCTGTTTGCCTGGGATGGACGCGGCGACACCCAAGCGGGAGATGGCTTCAGCCAACTGGATGATGGTCTGCTGATCGCCGCGTTGACCATCCAGGGGCCCGAAGCGCTGGTGCTGGAACATGGTGATGCGCGGTTTCGTGGTCCAAGTCCGGAGCTGATCCGGAACATCCACCGCGACAGTGCCGCTGCCCGCACCGAGTACGAGCTGCTCGTTCCCTGGCCGTTGTTGGCTAGTGCGCCGGGAATCAGTTCGCGTATCGCAGTGGCGGTGACCATCGCGCACCGCGATGCCGATGGCCAGCTGACCCACTGGGGGCATATCCAGCCCTCGCCCGGGCATCCGCGGGTACTGAACCCCTTCCAAATGCTGCCGCCCTTGCGGCCGGTAATCAGCATTGCACCCGGGCGACCCACCGTGCCTGCGGCTCCGCAGCCGGTAACGGTTCGGATTGCCTGGACCGATCCGGCGGTGACTGCACTGCGCATCGACTGGGGGGATCAGCGTTGGGAGCAGGCTGTGCCCGTGGCCGCCTGGCAACGTTGGATGGTCCAGGTGGCAGCGGCTGACATCGACGATCAGACCGGCCCCCTGCAGATCGAATTGCGCGGCATGCAGCCCAAACCACTGCTGGCGCAGACGGTGCCCGTGATCATTGGCGATGATCCGGCGGAGGCCGCCAAAGAATCACCAACGCCATGAACGGAAATGCCATGCGTCCTGTTGTGTTATGTCTTTTAACCGTCGCCATCTGTGCGGCAGAACTGGAAGGGACTCCGCTGGGCAACTGGGGGGTGGTTTATTGGTATGATGACATCATGGATGTCGACACCGACATGAGCCGCAAGATCAAGCGTGTTGCCATGATGAAGGATCTGGAGCTCATCCGGCTTGGCCGTCGCGAATATATCCGCGGCACCATCCCGGCGGTGCGGGGGATCGAAAACCGTCTGCAGGAGGCATCCATTTTCATCGAGCACGAGCGCGTGTTCAGCATGGTACTGGCCCGCGATGGTCAGCGTTGGGCAGAATTTTTCAAAAGCGGCGAGGATATCCGTTTCTGGAAAACCGTCCCCGACGAGGCCACCGCCGAGCGCTACGACAGCGAATAACGGCTGCGATAATCCTTGGGTGGCACGCCCATGGCGCGCTTGAAAGCGCGACTGAAGCTGAAAGCGTCGGCATAACCGAAGCGCTCGGCCAGGGCGGCCAGGGGGAGTCGCGTGCTTTGGAGCAGCTGCGCGGGGCTGATGCCCACGGCCAGGGCCACCTGGGCGATGCTGACGCCTTCCTCCAGGCGGGCATCCATCCAGGTGCGCGCAGCCTGGCATTGCCACTCCAGCATGGTGATCGATCGCTGGATTTGGCTGTGGGACGTTGCCTGTTGCTTGAGCATCTGGAGGTACGCTTGGGTTTGCGCCCTGATGCCGGCGGCCAATGGCAGGTGCTGGCTTTCGCCTTTGTTGGGCTGGATGATCTGGTCCAGATGCTTAGGGTGCGGAAAGAAATAAAGGTAGCAGATCGCGCAGAGATTTTGTCGATC
>CAYONM010000354.1:0-3054 GCA_964405325.1 uncultured candidatus Brocadiaceae bacterium
GCAGGCAGGGCCGGAAAGCGCAAGTCTGGCGAAGTGCCTGAGTTTTTAGAGGTGCTCAGGGGGCCTTTCTTCAAACAGATCCACCTTGTTTCCACACGAACGACCAATTTTCTCTCACAGAGGACAAACCGGGCGCCGCCCGGAACCGGCATGGGAGTCCGCCTACTCACCCCTCGCCAGGCCAGCATGGCAGCGCATGCCTCCCGGATAATACAGCCGGTAATACGCCTCATCCAAGGCAAAGGGGTCGACTTCGTCTTGGTGGATATCGAATTCCGGCGGCAGGGCGCCATAGCGTTTCATTTCCCGCAGCAGGTCCGGGATGGGGCGCCAGTTGGCGACCGGGAAGATACGGCCACGTAGCATCTGTTCGGCGAGCAGGTGCATGCCGGCTGCCAGGCTTTGGAAATCCGGGTCCTGGCGGTTTTCAAAGATGGCCAGGGGTTCACCGTCAGTGATCAGGGTCTTGCTGCGTCGGTTGCGACGCTCGAAGGCCTTGGCCGGGCGGTTACGACACAGCTCCAGGCCACCGGCGGATTTCGCCAGGGGCGCCAGCAAGAGCAGAGACTGGTCTGGTGTGCGGATGTTGTAGTAATCGCCAAAAGGCATGCCGAAGGGCCAGGTGCGGCCGGTGTAGGTGCTCTGGTAGCGGCGTTCTTTGACGTGACAGTGGTCGCAGCGCTGTTCCAGGACGGTGGTGTCCAAGCGTAAATGCGGCGCCAGGGGGGCGCGGTCGGTGCCGCGGGGGTCGGTCCAGGGCAGGCCGGTGCCATCGCCGGCGGTGCCAAAGCTACCGTAGGTGCCGCTGTACTGGGCATGGGTGTAGAGCCAGCCGCGTAGGGTCGTCAATTCCGCCTGCGTGGCTTGGACCTGGTGATGCTCACCATCGAAATATGACAGGAGGCGGGTCTGTTCGTTCAGCTTGGCTCGGGCTAGAAAATACAGGGAATGGTGCCCGCGCACGCCGATGTCGTCGCTCAGGATCAGGTCGCCGGCGCGATCTTGCCAATTATGACAGCTGGCGCAGTGCTTGCTGAAGAGCGGCTGGATATCCCGGGGGTAATCGTAAATGCCGCTGTCCGGGACTCCCGGCAGCGCTTTGATGCGACTGGGTGCGCGGGTGAGGGCCTGCAGGGTGCTTTTCGGCATGCGGTGTGGCGCTTGGGTGCGGCGTTCGTGACAGCCGACACAGCTGGTGGTCTCGCCGGGCATCAGGCAGACGAAGCTCTTCATTTCTTTAACAACATTATCTTCGTTATCCAAGGCGATGAAGTAGACGTCGTGCATCGCCGGGACTCGGATTGCCGCCGAGCCATCGGCTTCCACTGGAACCGTGCCGAGGATGCGCTTCAGGTTGTACATGCCCGAGCCGATGGAAGCGGTGTCGCGGGTCCAGTTGAAGCTGACCGGCATGGGCAGGGCCTCCATCACCAAGAGGCGGTCGATGGCTTCGCCCCGGTGGTCGGCAAGGTCGCGGCCGGCGCGCACGTCCTGTAGCACTAGGGTGGCGTGGTCCTGCGTATAATCGACCCGCTCCGGGATGCTGGGGGGTGCCGGATGCGCCTGCAGCGGCATGGGTTCGTGCAACCACAGGGGGTGACGGCTGAGCTGTTGGCTCTCGGAAAAGGCGTCGGCGGGGATCCGCCACAGGCATTCGAAGGCGCCACTGTGATCCATCACGTACAGGCCGTCCTCGCAGCAGACCAGGTAGCAGTCCTTGCTGAGCGGGTGTGGGTCGCGCCAGACCCCCGGCGCACCATGACCCTTCACGGGGGAGGTCTGGCTGATTACCTGGGCGGCGTGTTTGGCGTCGGGACCTTCGGCGGCGGAAAGCAGCGTCAGGTAGCCCAGACGTTCGTTGCGACCATGGCCGGGACCAAAAATACAGAGGATCTGATCGCTGTCGGGAATCGGCCGGGCTTCGGTAATGGCAAAGCCAGGATGGTGGTTGCCATAATAGGTCATCGAGCCGGTGCCGTCAGGATTCATGCTCCATAAATGGTGGAAGGAGGTGGCCGAACGGTTGATGTATTCCCAGCGATTGTAGATCAGTCGTCCGTCCGGCAGCAGCCAGGGTCGGATTTCGTGCTCGATACCATTGGACAGAAGGCGGATGTCGCTGCCATCGGCTTCGCAACGATGTAGCAGGCCGACGGGGGTGCGCCAACAGGGCACGCCACGGCCGGCACGGCTGGAAACGAAGACGATATCGCCGTCGGGCAGATAGATCGGTTCGACATCATCGAAGGTATCTTGGGTGATGCGACGGATATTGCTGCCATCACGATCCATCTCATAGATCTGCCAATATTTTTCGCCGCTGCGCAGCCAGGAAAACAGGATGCGCTGGCCATCGAAGGACACGCAGGGGTCGCGCAGGGCGCCGCCCGGGTCTTCCAGCAGTGGCGACCACTTGCTGGTGTGGACATTCAGCCGGATCAGCTGGCCGCCGGAGCGGCTGTAGCGATCATTCTCGGGGTCGAAATATTCGTAGCCGAAGGTCTCGTAGTAATGCCCACCGCCGCGATGTCGGATTGCCAGCACGACTTCGTCGATGTCGGCCAGGGCACCGGCGCGGGCGCGAGCGACCAGGCCCGGGGTCTCGGTCGTGGCTTGGGCGTTGGCGGCCTTTTCCAGCAACTTGTAGTCGTAGACGCTGTCGATGCGGATCAGCTGCTGCTCACTGGCGGCCAGCGGCAGCAGGGCGAGCAGGAATAACAGCAGCGGGAGGCGATGCATGCGATGGGCTCCTCACCGGCCCAGTGTATCAGTCACCGGGCTCGGCGGCACGACAGGACATGCCCGGCCGGGCAGATAACATACGCCAACGGGTGCAGGAATGTGCGACATGTTGGCAATTCCGACAGGACAGCCAAGTTGTTGGTCTCGTTGGCGAGTTGGACCTGTCAGGGGCGGAGCCCTCCAGAAGAAAAGATAGGGCGCCAACCGATACGAGCGAACCCTTGAGTTCCGGTTGGTGCCCGGTTTGTCTCCTTATCTGACGTTTTCCTCAAAGGTCGAATTCGGCACGAATCCGATAAGAGCCAGGCGAGC
>CAYONM010000355.1:0-3052 GCA_964405325.1 uncultured candidatus Brocadiaceae bacterium
AGCTCGCTCCTGGGAGCGCCAATCCCCAGGTTGGCACGCCTTGCGTCGCCTCCAGTTGCGTCAGACCGGCAGGTTTACTGGTATTCATGGCTCACCGTGACGCAACTGGAGACGAGGTATGGTCCTCACTTTGCGAGCTTTGAGCGGCCCTGGCATGCCGGGGTGGTCTGGTTCGGCTATTCCGCCAAACGCCAAGTCTGATGATAGATCTGCTGATAGTAGCGTTCGTCCAGGGCGAAGGGATCCAGGCCCTCGCCATCGTAGTGGGGGTCCAGGACGCCATAGCGACGCATCTCCCGCAGGTAGATGTGGTTGGGCTTGAAGCCCGGGCGCCAATGATCGCCGCCGGCGCGCAGCAGGCCGGCGATGCGGCGGATTTCACCGCGCAGGGCCAGGTAATCCGGATCGGTGGTGGTGGCGAAGACCTCGCCCCCGGCCTCAGCCGCTTGTGCCTGGCAGCGGCCGAGGCCGCCGGCCGTCTTGGCCAGGGGCGCCAGCAGCAGCAGACTGCGCTCCGGGTGGCTCAGATCGATGTAGTCGTCATCCAGATAGCGACGAACGCCGCGCTTGAAATCATGGCAGCTGTCACAGCGCCGGCTCAGCAGCTCGGCATCCAGCAGCGCCTGATAACCGCGTTTACGATCACGTTCGTTGTCGCTGGCACCATAGGCCGAGAGCCCGTCCAGGGGCATGTGGGCATAACTGGCGGTGTAGGGCGTGCCGGTATCCAGCCACAGCCGAATGGCGCAGCGCTCCGCTTCCGAGAGCCGCACCTTGTGATGCCCTTCCTCCAGCAGACGCCAGAGGGCACTGGCGCCGGTACCGGTGCTGTACGGCGGATCGCCACCCAGATTGCTGCCCATGGAGCTGCGCCGCCGGAGATCGCGGTAGCCGATGGCCGCTTCCGGAGTGACGCCGCCGCTCAGACAGATGTTCGATGTGTTGCGGTTATGATCGTGGCAGGAGACGCAGTGCTTGTCCCAGATGGGCTGGATATCGCGCTGGTAGTCGATCATGCCGTAGCGGGGCATGAAGGCCGGCTCGCTGATGGGCGCGGGCTTGCGGCTGGCGAGGCTGCCAATGCCGTATTCGGCACTCATACTCCGCTGTTCGTGACAGCCGACGCAGCCGACGACCTCGCCCGGCTGCACGGTGATGAAGCTCTTCATGCGCTGGATGGCGCGGTCCTGCTCGTCCAGCAGCACGAACATCAGAGCGCGCATGGCCGGCGCCTCGAAGTAGGCGGAACCATCCGCGGCCACCGGCACCTCGCCGATCACCCGCTTGAGATTGCTGCCGGCGACCTGCGGCCCCTTCACGCCGCCGCTGATGGGCTTCGGCAGCACTTCCAGGACCAGCAGTTTCTTCGCCTGCCCGACCGCGACGCCAGCCATGTTGCGGCCGAGATGGGCCTGACTCAAATAGACGCTGTCGGTCCGTTTGCTCAGGTCGACCATGGATGGGATGACCGGCTCTCGGGGCCGGGCCCGCAGGGGCCGGGGCTCGTGCAGCATGCTCTCGTCCTCGTGGATCAGTTCCCAATCCCCCTGGTCATCCATGACGTAGAGCCCCTGGTCCCGGGCCACCAGATAGCAGTCCTCGGCAAAGGGATAGGGATCGCGCCAGATCGCGCCGTCGTCGTCACCGCCCTTGCCACCGCTGGTCAGATAAGTGCATGTTTCTGAAGCCTGCTTACGGACGCTCACTTGTCGGATTCTGCCACAGAAAGAGCCGCCTGTCGTGTTCTGCCAGTCGACACCCTCGTCAGCCGTCGGATCGGGCGTAAGCTCCTGGGCTCATTCCAAAGCGCTCCCGAAAGCGGGCGCCGAAATGTGCGGGCGAACGGAAGCCACACTGTCGTGCCACCGCTTCGATGCTCTGATGCTCGGCGCGCAGCAAGCGCTCGGCCCGGCTCAGGCGCAGCTGGCGCAAATGCTCACCCGGCGCCATGCCCAGATACAGCCGGAACTGCCGGCTGAGGTGACTGCGGTCGACCTGCAAGATGCCAGCCAGGTTGCTGACATCCAGACGCGGATCCTGCATGCGATCCCGCATGAGATCCACAGCCTGCCGGATCAGCGTCGGCAGTTGCACATCCGGCTCGGATGCAGCGAGTTGTTCATCCGCCAGCCGCATGTAGAAATCATAAGCGATGCTGGAGAGCTGCCGCGAACTGAAGACTTCGCCATCGGCCAGACGATCGTAGAGCGCCACCAGCAGCCCGACGCTGCTCGGGCACACGTCGAGCACCGGACCCCGGCGACGGCGGATGCTGCCGGCAATGGCCTCGACCTCGTCGCCGGCGCAGGTCAACCACAGGCTCTCCCAGCGCTCGCCGTAAATCAGACCGTAGCGGCTGTCTGAAGGTAAGGGCACCAGGAAGGCCTGCCCGGCCGCCACCCGGCGCTCCGCCTGCGTCCCCTCCTGGAAGCGACAGGCGCCGCTGAGACTGCATTGAAAGAGGATCTGTTTCGGAGCATCGGGCAGCGGACGCCGGTTGTTGTGCCAGCGGATGCTGCGATCGCCCGGAGCTTGGCGGAAACCGAGACGCAGCGGCCGCAAGGCCGTCAGCCAATGGGCTCCGGCCGACGGCAGGGGATTGAAGCGCTGCGCGACGCGGCGTTTCGGGGCGGCGATCATGCGCGCCCTGCAAGCGACCGTGACAGACGGCGTGAGATCACAAATCAGACAGTAGCACCACCCTTGGAATATGGCAAGGCAGGCCCCGGAGGGTCAGATGCACGGTCACCCCGGCGAATGCACGCCGGACCCGGACGACGAGGACCCACCATACCGCATCGCTTCTGTCTTCTCCTGCTGGTGACCTTGCACCTGCCTGGCCGCGGCCAGCGAACGCCCCAACATCCTGTTGATGATGGTCGATGACATGGGCTTCTCCGATCTCGGCTGCTATGGCGGCGAGATCAGGACCCCGAACCTGGATGCGCTGGCCGCGGCGGGGCTGCGCTTCACCAATTTCACCAACACCGCCAAATGTGACGCCTCCCTCAGAGGGGGCGTTGCCCCCTCGCGACATCCGTCGCACACCCCC
>CAYONM010000356.1:0-3047 GCA_964405325.1 uncultured candidatus Brocadiaceae bacterium
GCTCGCCTGGCTCTTATCGGATTCGTGCCGAATTCGACCTCTGAGGGACCCATCACAGATGACGGCCCCGAGGCAGCGTCGACTGAATGAAAACAGCCCGATAACCAAAGGTCATCGGGCTGTTCGCAATCAAGCACATCTTATCTTACCCGTTCATGGCGCGACCCGAATCCCCAACGAGAAGGCGGTCCCCATCCAACCGTTCTCGACCCGGTACAGAACCCGGTTGACTCCGGCCTGGAAGCTGACCTTGCGGAAGCCTTCGTTGACCCGCCAGCCCTTGAGCTGGTCACCGGAAATCCAAACCGGCATGTCATTCAGCCAGACGTTGGCCTTGTCATCGGAACCGACCGCGATCCACAGGTCCATGGGCCGATCGCAGTAGACCTCCGTATAGGCATAATAGATTGCGTACTGTTCATCGTTTTTCGGCACGCACTGCACCGCGTTGCTCTGCTGGAAATGCCACGCCACCAGTTTGCCGTTCTTGCCCGGATATTCGGCGCCCAGATCGACCACCGACTCCGGTGGGAATTTCTTATGGATATTCACCCGTCCAGGATTGGGAAAGGGGCCGATGGTATACCAGGTATCAACAAACATCCATTCCACCGGCGAACCACGCTCATCCTGCACCCGACGGCCCATGTTATGATTGACCTGAGCGACATCGATCGGTCCCATCAGCTCGCCGGGATCGTTGCCACTGCGGAACAACTGCAGATCCAACTCGTCAGCGGTGGTCTGGTCCTGGGTCAGATCCTCGATGTCCGGCCGCTGCCGCATGACTTGCTTCATGACCTCGGTCAGATCCTTTGCGCGCTCCTCCGGCTGCTCCTTGGCCATTTCCTCCAGTTCCTGCAATTCTGGTGTCTGCTGCTGCTGGCGGACCTCGGCAGTGATTTCCAGAATCTCCGTGGGATCGTAGGTCTCCTGCTGGACGATCTCTTCCAGGGTCTTCTGCTGCTCCGGCGTGGGTGGTGGCATGGAGATGATCCGCACCTCTACTTTTTCGATCTCCTCCAGCAGCTTGGCCGCTAATTCCACCATCATCAGAACCTCGCTCTCGACCTTCTCCACCTCGTGCTTGTGTGGCACCACCAACTTGGGATCGACGATCGCACGGCGCAGCAGACCACGGTCGATTTCCTTCAGTATCGGCATCACCGACTGAATATTCTCGTAGGCATCGGCAAAGGCCAAGCCACTGGTCTGGGCCAATTCGATGGCCTTGATGCGGCGATAATCATTGCAAATCTTCTCCAAACGTGCGACGGCGCCATCGTAGCATTCAAGAATGGTGGCCGGTCGTGGCGCCTCGGGTTGTTTGGATTCGCTAGCCAGCATGACGCCAGCCAACAGCAGCAACATGATGCAGCCCTTCATGGCGTTTCCTCCATCTTCGGCATATCGCCATTCGTCTGCAGCAACTGACGAAGTCCATCGATAGCGTCCCGCTGTTTATAGTAGGCCGCTGTCTGGATATTGCCGGCTACCGTCAAATTGCCCAGATAACCCTTTTCGCCCTTGGTGAGCCGCTCATCCACCTCGGCCAGTTTCGGCTGCAGATGGTCCAGCTCCCGCTCCGCCTTGCGCTTCTTATCGCGCCACTCACGCATTTCCTTATCCACCTGACGCTTGTCATCCGATGCTTTTTTCTGGATGCGCCCTTGGCGTTTCTTTTCTTCGGCATCCTTGTTCTTGCGGGCCTGTCGCTCGGCCTGCTTGGCCTGATCGACAATCTTCTTCAACCGATCCGACTTTTTCTGCAGGATGTCCATCCGCTTATCAGCCGTAGCCACGGCCTGCTCCAACCCGGCGATCTCCTTCGGCCAATTCTCGGCGTCGCGCTTACTGGACTGAAAACTGTTCCAGCTGTCCCGCGCCCAGCCGAAGTGCTCGATGGCTCGAACCTGACCCGATTCGGCATCCCGTTGCAATTGATGCAATTCCTCGTTATCGGGCGCCAGGACGTAGATCACAGTGCGAACCTCCTCGATGCCCTGCAGGATCCGGGCTTGATGCTGCTCGAAATAATCGAAGGCAGTCTGCGGATCACCGCCGTCCTTGCGAGCGGCCTTGGCCAATTCCATCAGTTTTTCCTGCCAAGCCAGGGTCTGATCCGATTCCTGTATGAAGCGGGCCAAAGCCGTGGCGCGCTGCATCGATTCGTAGGGCTGGTAGTGTTTGTTGAGGATGTCGAAATTTTCGGTCATCCGCTGTTGCCCAGACTCCAGCAACTCCACCTGCTGTTGCAGGCGCCTGACCGTCAGATCCCGGATATCATCAATCACCTCGGCCAATTCCTCCCCCTGCCGAATGACTTCTGGTTTCTGATCCCGTTCCATGATGATTTCACCAACGGGGGAAAACAGCACTGCAACCGCCGCTACAGCATGCACCAGCGCCGAGGCCACCCAAAATCTGGAGCCGCTCGACCGCCCCGACTGCAACGATGTCGGCAGAGTCGCTGAAGAGCCGTCCTGGCCACCGACAACCGAAGCAACGGCGCCATCCGGATCCTTGGTATTATTATTGTCATCACTCATAATCGACGCCTCCTAGTGCTGTGTCCCGTAAATAGATGACAGAATTCGAAGTGCCGTAGTGCAGATGCAAGGCGCAGGTTCCGAAGGAATGGCAGCGCCATTTCGAGGGTTCTGCAACGCAGCAGATGCGCTGCGCCACGAAGAATAATGAAAGCTATTTATGAAACACAGCACTAGGTCCAATTCGCATCGCACTCGAGACAGCACCGACGAGCGCGCCCACACGCGAAACCAACCGACCGAGGATCGATTTTTCGGCGATAATGGCGCGCAGTGCCGCCAAAAACGCTCGCGAGGCGAATAAGGTCCGACCAATGCCGAAGGGATGTGCGACGGACGTCGCGAGGGGGCGAAGCCCCCGAAGCTAGGAATCATAAGACTCATCCTGCCTGGTGTTGATGCCGATATCCTGAAGGCCCTCGAAGCGTAACAGGTCCAGAACCTGCATGACCTTCTCGAAAGCAATGCCGTTATCGGCGTCGACACGGACCTTCAGTG
>CAYONM010000357.1:0-3030 GCA_964405325.1 uncultured candidatus Brocadiaceae bacterium
CTGCTCACCGAAGGCAGCCACAAGGACCGGGTCGAGCTATCGGATGAGGACATGGCGTCGAGCCAGGTGACCAGGCGCTCCATGTCCTCATCCGATAGCTCGACCCGGTCCTTGTGGCTGCCTTCGGTGAGCAGTTGGTACAGCGGCGCGACATAGGCGCCGACCGTGCCCGGCGCCGAACGATCCGGATTGTTGTCGACCACGCCCCAGCGGTCGTCGCGGTCACCGCCGCGCATGTTGTAGCACCAGGCGTATTCCAGCAGGTTGGAATAGCTCGCGGGGAAGGAGCGGGCGTAGTTCCACTTCAGCTCCTTGAAGCGCTTCTTCATCTTGTCGCTGGGCTTGGCGTCCAGGCGCAGACTGAAGGTCTTGTCCAGGTTCTTCTCGTGGCAGTCGACGCATTTCTTGTCGAGGATCGGCTGCTGGATCAGGCGCACGAAGCTGAAGGGCTTGCTGCCTTCGGGTGCAGGCCGGATTTCCGATGGCTCCCGCTGCATGGCCATCACCTGGGCATTGCGCTGAAAGGTCTTGCCCTGGGGCTCGTGGCAGCCCTGGCAGGTCATGGCCTCGCCGGGCATGGCATAGGTGCTGGAGCGCATGCTCTGGATGGCCAGGCCGTTCTGGTCCAGAGCCTGGAAATATACCGACTTGCCGGCGGGCATGCGGAAATAGGTGCTGCCATCCTTTTCCACCGGAACCGTGCCCAGGATCTGTCGGGCGACGAATTCGCCGTCGTAGCCGATGGGCGGTGAGGCGTTGTTCGGCGTGCTCTTGGGCAGGATTTGGATGATGCGCAGGTCCGTGATTGTCCGGTCCTGATCTTCCGGCCAGGGCAGTTTGGATTCGTAGACGTTCATCACCGCGACCGTGGCCTCGTCGGCGGGCATGCTGGTGGCGGGTTTGTCCATGCCTGGGGGCAGGGCGTTGGCCAGCACGTGCGGCTGCACCAAGGGGCGCTGGCGCGGCTGCAGGGGGAAGGGGCCGTTGACCGGGATCTCGGCGTCGCGATAGAGCAGGGTCTTGTTGCCGAACACGTCCATCAAATAGAGGCCGTGCGGTGTCGGTGGCTTCTGGTAGGGGCTGCCGATCAGGCTGACCGCCTTGGCGTCGGGAGAGTAACAGGCCAGGAAGCTGGTCTCGTTCACCGGAAAGGGCGTGGTATAGGCGCCATGCCATTCCCGGCCTTTGTAGCCAGGCACATCCGGCGTCAGGAAGGGGCGTTGCTGGCGTTCACCAGAGCGCGTCGGACCTCGATATGGGTGGCCAGGTCATCCAGCTGCAGGCGCCATTCCGCCTGCAGGTCCACCGACGCCGGCTGTGAGACGACCTCGGCGGCGAGCAGGGTCACAGCGCAACAGAGCAGCAGGCTGCGGAGATGGGAGACATGAGACATGAAGACCTCCTTGTTTTGGTAGACGCTTGGTCGGTCACTGGGCAGCGGAGCCTCTATTCCTGTTCGTAGACCAGGACCTCTCTGGGCAGGGCCAAGGCGATCACGCCATCGGCCACGGCCGGGGTCGCGGAATAATGGGATATCTTGGTACGGGACAGTTCCTGCGGCTCGGGTCCGGCGGTGAGCACGATCAATTCCTCAGCATCGGTGCAGATGTAGATCTTGCCGTCGGCGACCATTTGCGAGCGTTCCTTCATCGAGGCGCCGATATCGTACTTGTAGACCACCTCACCGGTATCGGCATCCCAGCAGTTCAGAAAACCGCCCAGATCCGCGGCGTAGACCAGGCCGTCGTGGACCGAGGCATTGCACTGGAACATGCTGACATGACGGTCTTCCCAGCGCACGCTCGGCGCCTGTTTCAGATCCGAGAATTCCAGGCACATGAAGCGGCCGTAACGCCACTTGCGCTTTTTCCCCTCGGGTGAGCCGAGCTCCTCGGGCATGTCGGTCGTCCCCGTGTAATTGTAGTCGCGGCTCAGGCCGACGTAGACCTTGTTGTCGATCACCACCGGCATCCCGATCACTTCGCAGGGACCGTCGGCGTGCGGCGATACGGCCGCATCGGGGTCATTCCGACCGACGAACTTCAAATCATGGATCGGGGCCTCGCGCCAGTCGCCCTCGAAGGGCTTGCCGGTCTTGCGCGACTCGATCCAGGCTTCGGGATAGGATTGCCAGACCGTGGTATCCTGGATCCAGCCATGCGGGTATTTGCCCGGGAAAGGCGGCCGCACATCGTGGGTATAGACATGCCGGAGGCCCTGTTCGTCATAGCGGAACTCGTGCGGATTCAGGTCCAGGGTCCAGAGCTCCTCGATCAGCACGGGCGTGCCATCGGCGCTGGGCTCGGGTAGGGCCAGGCCGTGCAGCAGGCCGTAGCCGTCGGGGAAGACCACGATGGTCTCGCCATTCATGCTCACGGCCGAGGGCGAGGACCATTCACCATGGAAGATGATCGGCACGTCCATCTGGTCGGTGGCGATCAGCTTGCCGGTCTTCCGGTCCACCACCAGCATGTGCGGTTTGGGCTCGTGCTTATCCCAGGTCTCGGTTTTCCTATTCCAATCACCACGTGCCTCCGAGCCCATCTCGTTGGCGGTGCTGATCCAGATCTGGTCTTCCAGCACCAGCGGCGTGGCGCTGATCGCGTCCTGAACGCGGATATTCATGTCCCGGAAACTGTAGCGCCAGATCACGTCCGCCGCCCATTCCGGCAGAGCATCAGGTTTCGGGCCGCGCCAGCCGGAATCGGTCATGTATTCCAGTTCATTCTGGCTGCCTTGATTGCCGTCGGCCATGCCGTTCACATCCAGGCAATACAGGTCCTCTTGCGCCAGGACGTAGACCTCGTCGCCGATCACCACCGGCGAGCCACAGACACCGAAGCCGTCACCGCGGCCATTGCCACCCGAGATCAGACGCCAGTGCTCACTGCCATCGCTCAAGGAGCGGCAGACCAGCGAGGAACCCCTGCGCATGGCGCTGCGTGGCAGGGGCTCGGGAGCGCCACGGACGTTGCCGGCGATGAAGATCTTGTCCCCGACGATGGCGGGCATGGGATAGTGGTGGCTGGT
>CAYONM010000358.1:0-2987 GCA_964405325.1 uncultured candidatus Brocadiaceae bacterium
GCCAGCGCTGGCACGAGTCTCTGGCTAAGCGTCAATCGACAGAATCATTCCACGATCGAATGGTATAAACGTCGCGGCTTCCACATCACCAGCAAACGCGATATCGACATCGGCGCCGGCTTCGTGATGAAAGACTACGTCATGGAGCTGGCGATCGATGCCGCGCCGTAAACAGACCATCCGGGCACTGCCCGGATGGTCTGTGTGTGCTACAAGGGCATCATATCCCACTCGCAATCCGGTCCGTGGAAATTCAGCCCCGGATACCAGACGTGATGAGCCTCGGGCATGCCGTTGTGGAAATTACCGTCGCAGGCGAACAGCAATTCGGCGCCCATGGTGTGGCATCGCTCGGCCTCGTCGTGGTTGCGGTTGTGCTGCTCGAAGGGATCGCTGGGTAGATGAAAAAGTTGATAGCGGTTGACGCCGGGCAGGGTCAGCTGCCGGATCTTCCAACCATCATCGTTGATCAGCGTGGGGCCCAAACCGCTGGCACACACCACGTTGGCACCGCGGCGGCCATCGCGTCCCTCATCGCCACGTAATTCGCTGAGGAATGAGACGCTGTCCTGGTTTTCCGGTACCGGCAGGCCGAAGAGTTCAGCGAAGGTGGCGAACACATCATAGCTGGCAATCAGACGATCGGAGTCACGCCCAGCCGCACACTGACCCGGCCAGCGAGCGACAAAGGGCAAACGCACGCCACCTTCCAGATTGCTAAACTTCAGACCAGACATGCTGTCGTTGCCATCAAAAACATCACCGCCGGCTTCGCTGGTGAAGGGATGATCGATCTGGTCGAAGGCCTCTCCGGTGTTGAGGTCCTTGGCCGTCGAGCAGCGCCCCGCTTGTAGATAGTACGGCATATGGCCGTTGTCTGAAGCAAACAGGACCATGGTATTGTCGGCAATACCCAGACGCTCCAATTCATCCAGAACCATGCCGACGGTCTGATCCAAACGCAGCACCATGGAGGCATATTCTTTTTCATAATCGCTCAGCGCCGGATTCTGCGCGACGGCCGAGTGGATTTCCGGAATACTGATCGGGCCATGCGGCAACTGACTGGGATGATAGAGAAAGAAGGGCTCATCCCGTTGCCGTCGCAAAAACTCCAATATACGCTGGTCGAACAGGTCCTGGGAATAGACCGCACAACCGCTGCGATCCCAACGTTTGTCCGCAGCATCGGCGGCATCGTTGTTGGCGGGCGCCTTGCCGTGATCCAGTCTCGTATTCCCGTCGATGCTGATCATCTTGCCGTTTTCGAACAGATACGGCGGATAAAAACCATGGCAGTCGACATGGTCGTAATAACCGTAGTGCTCGTCCCAGCCATGCCGCTGGATCTCGACACCGGTCGCGGCAAAACCCCATTCCAGTTTGCCGATCTGTGCAGTGCGATAGCCCGCCTGCTTGGCCAGTTGCGGCAGGAAACGATCTTCCGGCCCGGGGGTATGGCTGATGGTGGTGATCAATTCGCTGGCCTCATCCAAGCTCATCTGTCCGGCGTGCACCCGCTGATAAATACCGCCACGGCTGTAGGTCCAACCGCCGCGATGACAGTCGTGCTTGCCCATCAGCAGACTGGCGCGTGCCGGCGCACAAAAGGCACACCCGTAGGCCCGGCTGAAGCGCATGCCCTCGGTAGCAATGCGATCGATATTGGGTGTCTGGAAATGCTGCTGGCCGTAGCAGGACAGCATACCGCGTCCCAGATCGTCGGCGTAAATGAAGATGATGTTGGGTCGTTGACTCGACATGGGCTAGCTCCGCTCAGCCTACATGCTAGCGCTGCAAGCGCTGGAAAAAGCACTGCGATCAACTAAACATACCCGTAATGAACATGCCCGACCAACATCTCCCCCTGCACCTGAGCGAGTGTGCCGCGCTACCAGGACAAGGCATGGTGAATGCCCGACTCTTAGCCATCGACCGGAGCTGGCAGCAGGAACGTTTCATGCGGCAATGGCATCATTTGGTCATGCCGGTTCGTGGTCGGCTGCGCATCGAATCCGATCGGCACGGCCCCCGTAATTTCGGCCCAGCCGATCCGCCGCAGCTAATCCCAGCTCATCGGCACTTCGTCTTCACCGGCCTGCGTCCCGGCCTGGTCCTGATCGCCTACCTGGATCCAGACGCTCTGACCATTTGCGGCGGACAGCGCAGCTGGCCGAGTGAGCCGGGACGGGAACTCTGCCTGGCCCTGCAGGGACTGGCGATGCATGGCCTAAACCAAACGGGAACGGAGGCACGACGACTGTGGGCCACAATTGCAGCGGAGGCCCTGCGCCGTGGCTATCTGGCCATGGGCCTGAACCTGAGCGCCCGGCATGGCAAGGACCTACGCACGTTGCTCTCGGCCATCGACGAGTCCCTGCAATTTCCCTGGACCCTACCGGAAATGGCCCGTCGTCTGCACTGTTCCGTCACCCATGTTGGCCGTCGCTTTGCCGAAGCCGGCCTACAAGCACCGCTGCGCGAGGTACGCGAGCGGCGTATGCAGAAGGCAGCCATGCTGCTGCGGGAAACCGATCGCGACCTGCATGACATTGCCGACATGTGCGGCTTCGCCAGGCCCTTCGCCCTCTCACGGGCTTTCAAGCGGCGCTTCGGACAAAGCCCGCGGTCCTTCCGCCGGGAGTAATGAACAAATGGGCCCTTTTTGATGGACCCGTCAATCCTGATGGGTCCCTCAGAAGTCGAAAGAGGGCCGGATTCGAGACGAAACAAGCGAGCGCGTCCAAGCGCGAGACCGGCCGACCGAGGACCGGTTTTTGGCGGAAAATGCGCGAAGCGCCGCCAAAAATGCTCGCGAAGCGAGCAAGGTCCGACCGAGGCCGTGGGGGTGTGCGACGGATGTCGCGAGGGGGCAGCGCCCCCTCTGAGGGAGACGCCAATCCTGATGGGTCCCTCAGAGGTCGAATTCGGTACGAATCCGATAAGAGCCAGGCGAGCGCGTCCAAGCGCGAGACCGGCCGACCGAG
>CAYONM010000359.1:0-2985 GCA_964405325.1 uncultured candidatus Brocadiaceae bacterium
AAGGAGCAGGGTAAGGGCACCGGCATGGGCCTGGCCTCGGCCTTCGGCACGGTCAAGCAGCACCAGGGCGCGATCACCGTCTACAGCGAACCGGGCCACGGCAGCACCTTCCGCCTCTACCTGCCCCTGGCCGAGCAAGGCAACGAGGCTTCGCACGGCGAAACCCCGCCAATGGGCGTGCGCTCGCAGTTGCGTATTCTTCTGGTCGATGACGAGGAACTGGTCCGCGAATTCGTTCAGGACATGCTGGTTGAAGTGGGCCACACGGTCGAAACCGCCACAGACGGCCGCCGTGCCCTTGAACGCTATCGCCAGATCTGGCAGGAGATCGATCTGGTCATCCTCGACATGATCATGCCCGGCCTCGACGGCCGCGACACCTTCCGGGCCATGAAGGCCATCAACCCGGCCGTCCGCGCCATCCTCGCCTCCGGCTACAGCCTCAACCAGCAGAGCCAGGCCATCCTCGCCGAAGGCGCGCTGGGCTTCGTGCAGAAACCCTTCAGCCCCAACCAGCTGCTGCGCGCGGTGGAATGCGCAACCATGGAGCAGGGCGGGCCGGCCGACGGCCTACACGAATGATGATCGTGAGCGTCCGCCCGGATGAGTTCTGTCCGCTTCGGTACTGCCGAGAGGGAAACACTGATGTCTGACGCATGCCACACGCCCAAGGTCAGCAGTCACGCGGCTGCGCCCGATCTTCAGGAACTCTTCAGCACAGCCCCCTTCGGCATCTTCACCACCACCCCCGAAGGGCGTTTCCTTACCGCCAATCCCGCCCTGGCCAAAATGTTCGGCTATGAGAACCCGCGCGAACTGATCGCTTCGACCACTGATATCGCCACCCAGCTGTACGCCAATCCCGCCGACCGGGCGAGTTTTCGCCAGCTGCTCGAAACCCAGGGCGAGGTCTCCAATCACCCATGCCGTTTGCGGCGTCGCGATGGCACAGACTTCTGGGGATGGCTGCATGTCAGCGTGCAAGGTGACGCGCAGCAGCGGATCGTCGCCTACCAGGGCTTGATGATCGACTGCACCAAGCTCGCAGAAACCGGTGAAACACCACAGCGCCTGCAATGGATGCTGTCTGGGGACACTCTTTCCCGCCATGAAGCCGGACGGACGGCCCGAGACCAGGGATATGGCGACCTCACCGCATTGAACCGCGGTGGACTGATCCTCACAGCCATAGGGCGCGAACGCCTGAAGCATTTTTCCCACGATTACCTGGAATTGCTCGGAACCTCCTCGGCCATCTACGAGGCGAACGGGGATTACGCCTTCGGCATCTTCACCTCCGGCTGGTGCCGCATGATGGACGGCGCCTCGCGCAAGCTCTGCGACACTGCCGATGACGCCACGGCGCTAAGCTCAGGCCAGTGGCTGTGCCATGAATCCTGCTGGACGGATTGCAGCCAGCGCTGCATTGCCGAGCGCGCTCCCGTGGACATCGCCTGCAAGGGCGGCATCCGCATGTACGCGGTACCGATCGTGGCAGGCGACGAAGTTGTCGGCGCCATCAATTTCGGCTATGGCGATCCGCCAAAGGACCTGGAAACCCTACGCCAGCTGGCCGAGAAGTACCATCTCGATGTCGACAAGCTGGCGCGCGAGGCCGCGGCCTACGACTCGCGGCCGCCGTTCATCATCGAACTGGCCAAGAATCGTCTGCATACGACGGCCCAGCTGATCGGCACCATGATCGAGACCAAGCAGACCGCAGAGGCCCTGCGCAATCAGGAGGAGACCCTGCGCACCACGCTCCGCTCGATCGGCGATGCGGTGATTTCAACCGATGTCGAGGGTCGGGTGCGGATGATGAACCCGGTCGCCGAGCAACTCACCGGCTGGAGCGAGCAGGAGGCGACCGGCCAGGCGCTGGACGCCGTCTTCCCGATCATCAACGAGCACAGCCGCCAAGCGGTCAGCAGTCCGGTCGTCCAGGTCATGAAGAGCGGTCAGATCGTCGGGCTTGCCAATCATACCCTGCTCCTGGCCAAGGATGGGCGGGAGATCCCGATCGCCGATAGCGGCGCGCCGATCCGCAACGATGCCGGCGCGATCACCGGCGTGGTCTTGGTCTTCCGCGACCAGAGCGAGGAACGCGCCACCCGGGAGGCGCTGGAGATCAGCGAGGAGATGATGCGCAGTTCGCAAGCCGAAGCGCATATCTGCTCGTATTCGACCAACCTGAATGTGGATGCGATTGATGAGAGCGCCTGGATCTGCTCGCCGGAATTCTACAGGATATTCGGCATAGACGAAACCTATCCCCATACCATAGCAGGCTGGGCGAACTTCCTGCATCCCGATCATCGCGAAGAGATATTCGCCTACCATCAGCAGGTGGTCCGTGAAGGGATCCCCTTCAACCGAGAGTACAAGATCATCCGTATCGACGATGGTGCCGAGCGCTGGGTCCACGGCACCGGAACGCTGGTCTCTGATGAGCAGGGCAAGCCCATCAGGATGTATGGAGCGATCCAGGACATCACCGAGCGCAAGCGGGCCGAAGAGGCTTTGCGGGAAAGCGAGGAGCGTTATCGGACCTTGCACAACGCCTCTTTCGGAGGCATCACCATCCATGACAAGGGTCTCATCCTGGAGTGCAACCAAGGCTTGTCCGAGATAACGGGTTATTCCCATGACGAACTGATTGGCATGAATGGCTTGCTGCTCATTTCTGATAACACTCGGGATACGGTGATACAGAATATCAACGCCGGCTATGAAGAACCGTATGAGGCGGAAGGCGTCCGCAAAAATGGCGAGATCTATCCCGTCAGGCTGGAAGCCAAAATAATCAAATACAAGGGTAAGGATGTCAGGGTTGTTGAGTTTAGAGACATCACCGATCAGCGACAGCTGCAGGAAAGTCTGGTCCAGGCCCAGAAGATGGACGCCATCGGCCAACTGGCCGGCGGTGTGGCCCATGATTTCAACAACCAGCTCACCGGCGTGCTGGGCTTCGCCAGTCTGCTGCTC
>CAYONM010000360.1:0-2964 GCA_964405325.1 uncultured candidatus Brocadiaceae bacterium
AAGAATGTGGACAGGCCCAAAGTGCTGTCTCGCTGAGATGGAGGCAACGGTTGCATGGCAAAGCGTAGCAGGCCAAGACCGAGCGCAGGCCATCACCATCCACCCAACACCAATCGTTGCGGATGGGATCACCCTCGGCGACGTGCCAGTGCGGGAAACCCGGTTCCGGAAAAAGACAAGTACCAGGCGGGGCCAGTATCCGGCCACGGCTCTCCAACAGGTGGGTCGGGCTATGAACGTGTAGGAAAAACCAGCAGTCCAGACCGCGAGGACGAGACCACTGGAAGCCCGGCGGATGTTCGCTGTCGAGCCCCACATAGCTCAGGCGCAATCCACCAGGATCGGTCAAGTTATACCCAGGATATTGCATGGAATCCGACTTGTGCCCCGGTTTTGGTGCCAACATGCTGCCATTTTCGTGCTCGCCGCCGCTATTCCCGGCGGCATCATTGAAAGGCCCGCCATGCACCTGTTCAGAATTATGCCTCTGTCTCTCGCCACCTGTCTGCTCACGGCCGCCACCTGGAATTTCCGGACCGATGTCGATCTGAGCCAAGCCAGCGCCATCGATCTCTCCCATCTCAATGAGGATGTGGCTGGTCAACACGGCTTCGTCCGACGTTCCGCGGACGGCGAAAGCTTTCTGCGTGGCGACGGCGCCGACCTGCGCTTCTGGTGCGTCGGCCCCTATTACAAAACCGACACCAGCGACGAGGACCTGCGACGCCATGCCCAGTTTCTGGCGCGCATGGGGGTGAATTTGGTGCGTCCCGGCGGCGCCGAATCCGGATTGATTCCGCAAACCCCCGGTGCGCCTCTGGACCAGGCGAGCCCGGAATTTCTCGACAAGATCTGGCGCCTGGTCGCGGCTATGCGCGAAGAAGGCATCTATACGCGTATCGCGCCTTTTTGGGATCACGGTGCGGTCAAACACGTGGATCCCGAGTGGGGCATCGAAGGCTACGGCACGGGCGATAGACTGAACGGCGTGTTGTTCATCGACCCCACCCTGCAGGCGGCCTTCCGCGAGTGGATGCGGCAACTGCTGGTCGAGCCCAATCCCTACACCGGCATCCCCCTGCGTGATGACCCCTCGGTTGCCATTATCCAGATCGTCTCCGAGGACACCCTGCTGTTCTACTGGCTGGACAAGATTCACGGCGGTCCGCGCCGCCTGCTGGAAGAACGCTTCGCCGCTTGGGCGAGCGAGCGTCATGGCTCTGTACCAACCGCTCTGGATATTTGGCAGCGGAACATGCAAGCCGATGCCCCCGATGCCGGTCGTCTGGGGATTCTACCGCTGTACGAGATCGCCAAACTGGAGTCCAGCGAACGCGCCGATGACACGCTGCAATTCCTGGCGGAGCTGGAGCGGCAGTTCTATGTCGACACCATCCGCTACCTGCGCGAGGACCTGGGCGTCGAACAGCTGATCACCACCAGCAATTTCATGGGCGGCGGCGAGGAAGTCATCGGCGACGCCCTGCGCTGGATATGGAGCGCAGGCGACATCATCGAGCTGAACGACTTCTTCAACTGCCAGCACAAGGGCAAGCAGGCCGCCTGGAAGGTCCAGGCCGGGCATCGCTATCTGCCGCGCAGCAGCACGCGCGTGCGCGAACTGCCGCCGGCCATGAAACAGGTGGCCGGTCTGCCCATGATCAATTCCAGCACCAATTGGCTGCCGCCGAATCCCTACGCCGTGGAGGGGCCGGTGATGCACGCCCTCTACTCCGCTCAGAACGGCATCGACGGCGTCTGCTGGCTCGGCAGCACCAGCCCCACCTACAACGACCGCCTGCACATGCCCTGGTCCAAGGTGGAGGGCAGCCATCCCATGTTCAAATGGCGCATCGATGACCCCAAACACATGGCGCAATTTCCCGCCTCGGCGCTGATCTACCGTCAGGGACTGATTCCTGAAGCAGCGCCGGCCCTGATCGAGAAGCGCAGCCTTGTTTCCATCTTCAATCGCGAGCAACCCCGCATCACCGGTGGCCTGAGCCGTGCAACCGAAGCCATCACCCCTTGGCAATACGATGGTCCCACCACGCAGCAACAGAGCGTGGGTGATGGGGTGCGCGACCAGGACCTGCATCTGTTCGGGCCGGTGCAGCTGGCCTTCGCTGACAGCAACGACTTGCAGGGCCAGGCGGATCCGGCCAGCGACACCCGTTTCGCCAGCGAGCATCTGACCCTGGATCGCGAGCAGGGCCTGCTGCTGGTCGATGCGCCTCAGGTCCAGGGCGTAGTCGGTTTTCTCCACGAAGCCGGTGGCGATTTCCAGATGAGTCAGGTGACGATCAACGCCCGGAATGCATTCGGCAGCGTCTTGGCGGTGAGCATGGACGGGCAACCCCTGAGCGTCTCGCGCAAGATCCTGATCCAATGCGGCGCCATCGTCCGCCCCACCGGCTGGCAGGAGGAGATCCAGGACGATGGCATGCACCGGATCACCGACACCGGCCGTATGCCCTGGCAGGTCGCGGCCACCGAGGCGAGCATCCGCATCGACAATGCCCAGCTGCGCACGCTCCAGCTGCTGGATGAACATGGTGTGGCCCAGAAGCAGCAAGCCATCGAGCCTGGAGCGAGCATACCGCTGCCGTCGAACTGTCTGTATGCCCTGCTGACGGATTGACCTCTTCGGCGTGGTGTCAGCAGAGCGATCATGGGAGGAGACCAGACGCAGTCGGCGCCAGGATCGTGGGCACCACGCCACCCAAGGTGGGCCAGCCCACGATAATCGAACCCTTGGGTTGTGGGCTGGCCCACCTTGGTAGGGAGGCGAGCTGGAGGGAGATCGCTACCAGTTGATCAATTGCATCGATGACCCGCACGGTGAGGACCATACCGCAAAGAATCATAAAGGATGTGGACAAATCGAAGCGCCGGGACGAATCCGGCAAGGAGTAAGCGGTGAAAGTCCGCCACACGGAAAAGAGTAGCGATCACCCGTGGCCC
>CAYONM010000361.1:0-2949 GCA_964405325.1 uncultured candidatus Brocadiaceae bacterium
TCCTGCTATGGAGGGCGGCCAGAATGTCTGTAGGATCACATGGGCGCGGCTATGAAGGCTGCAGGAGATCACATCATGTCCAGACAGCTGTCACTGTTGCTCGTTGCATTCGCCTTGGCTTTGCCGGCTCAGGAATCGTCTTTGACGGAATTCGTGCCGGATGGAGTGACGCCGGATGCGAGGCAGCGGGGGCTGATTCTCGCCGCCGCCGCCATGGTGGGCGGCTGCCGGGTGGAATACGATCAGGATGGCAACGTGCGCTCGCTGGAGCTGAGCAATCACCAGGTAGATGTGCCCGGCGATGCCAGCAAAGCGGATAAGGCGATGCTGCGGGCCCGTCCCGGTATCGATGACGACACGTTCCTGGCGCTCGGTGGTCTCCCGGCGCTCAAGGGTCTGGGCTTGCGCCAGCAACCGCTTTCGGCACACGCTTTTTCAGTCCTGGGTAATTGGCCAGATCTCGAAGCATTTCGCATCGAACGCAATGAATGGGGTGAGGATGGTGCCGATTTCATGCTGCATCTGAACATGGTACCGGATCTGCGGTGGCTGGAACTGAAGCATCTGTTCAATCTGGACGAGACGCGGGTCGACGAACTCGAAGGCTTCCCACAACTGCTGCGTCTGGAGTTGGACAACGCCTCCGCGCAATCCGCCTGCCTGCCCTTCCTGGGACGCTGTCCGCAGGTGCGGGACCTGGAGCTGCATCGCTCCAACCTCACCAATGATGAGATCGGACGTCTGGTGGACGCTTTGCCGCTGCTGGAGCGTTTCGAGCTCAAGCCGCAGAAGCAGGTGTTCGATGCCGGCTGCCTGGCGCATTTCCCACGCTTTGAACACCTGCGGGTCTTCGACTTCGTGCGCTGGAAGCCGGAGGCCTTGTTCTGGGAGGGCGGCGTCGAGCATCTGCTGGCCGTGCCGAGCCTGGAATGCATCGGCTACATGGGGAGCAAACTCTCACATCCGGCATTGCAGCGGCTGCTGGAAGAACGCCCCGCTCTGCGGTCCAAAGAGGATCGCGAATATGCCGTCACTTTCGATTATCTGGCCCTGAGCCGCTGACGCCTGCGGAGCGTGTGGAGATTTCCCTGCATAGGTACCGGATCTGGTATCGCAGGTTCGCTCGATGATATTGTTCAAGGACATGGTTGCTGATATACTGTTCAGGTGGTTTCAGAACCGGAATCGCTAAGCACATCGGCTTCGATGCAACGAAGGTGATGGAGCGAGACCGCTGCTAGGCACAGGAGCAACCATGCTGCGTCATGCATCCGCTACCATTCGTCACACCAAGCCCAAGTGCCAGCTATTCCTGGTGCTGCTCCTCTTCTGCTTGCCTCTGGGAGATCAGGGGCTGCATGCTGCCGAATCCTACAGTGGCATGGCTTTCGGCCGGGATGTGCGCTTTGCCAAACGTGATCTCAAGCAGGTCTTCAAGCACAAGGATACCCAGGAGCGCTGTCTCGATCATCTCCTGAAACAGGACACCGCCTACCGGCAAGAGATAGCCTGTTTGGCCATTGCCGGCCTCGCGGCAAAGAACAAGCGCTGGGATCTGCCGGAGCGGCTGGCGCGGGAGCTCCTGAGTCGTCAGGAACCCCATCGTGATCTGTTGGCGGCCGATCTGTTGGTGAAGACCATGATCGCCTTCGGCGAAAGCAAGATGGACGAATTGCCGCACAGCACGCTGGTGCTCGCTGCAGAACTGCTTGAGCATCCTGATCCGGTGGTCCAGGCCCTGGGCGAGTGGACCATCAGCCTGCGGGTCAAGGGCAACCAGACCGGTCCCCGCAAGATGAGCGATATCTTCCAACGTAACGAGGCCAATGCCGCCTGGTACGACGCCTGGATGGCGCGTCCGGCGGAACAACGCTTGGACGACGATTATGCCCGCCAGCTGGTCCAGCTCCTGGGCCATATGGATCTGCCGAGCCTGCTGGAGGAGATCGCCTACCGGAAGCAGGTGATCACCGCTACCTTGGCCGGCAGCGGCGGTCGTTCGGTTCCGGAAGCCGTGCAAAAGGCGCACGACGATCGTTTGCAAGAAGCATTGGATGCCTGCGAACGTGGCGTGTTGGCTCCGGCACATCAGGCCTACATCGCCCTGCGCCACGCCGGCCGCGCCGTAATCATGGCGGCACGATCGGAATTCCCACATGAAGGATTCGTGTTCAGTACCGAGTACGAGCCCAAGGGTGGTGGCAATAATGTCAATGCTGCTGTCAATCAATACGGTAAGGCACCTGTCGGCGACATCCTGATCAAGCGTTCCGCCGATCCTGCGGTCGAGGCCGAATCGCTGCTGAAAGGCCGCCCCGGACCGGGCAGCTTCCACGGCATCGATCTGGAATGGGAAGGCAAGCGCTTGGCCTTTTCGCACTGGTCGCGACCGCTGCTGCCAGACGACCGTTTTGGCTATGAGGTCAAAACGGCATCCCTCTACGTGTTGGATCTGGAAAACGACGAGCTCACCCGCATCACCAACGCTCCCGGCAACAATGACATCGAGCCCTGTTTCCTGCCAGATGGCGGCTTTTTCTTCGCTTCCGATCGTTCCAATTTCGGCAACCAATGCGCCGGCGCCTTCCATCAGGACAAGCGCTGCACCACCCTCTATCGCTACCACCCGGCAACCATGGATCAGCCTATCGCCATCTCCAACAACAAGGATTTCGATCGTTTCCCGAGTGTCCTGGCCGATGGCACCATCGCCTTCATGCATTGGGAATATCAGGAACGTGGTTTCTACAACCAACACACCGTTTGGCGGTGCCGTCCCGACGGCACCAATATGGATGCCCTCTACAAGCAGCACATCCCGGTACCCATGTCGATCCGGACGGTGAAGCAGGTGCCGAATTCGACCCTGCTGGTCGGTACCGCCCAGGGCCACCACAACGGTCATCAGGGACCGGTGATCCTGATCGATCCAGCCCAAGGCATCAACAA
>CAYONM010000362.1:0-2913 GCA_964405325.1 uncultured candidatus Brocadiaceae bacterium
TCTACCAATCGACTGCCGCCGGCCTGGACAAGGCGAGCAAAGTCCGACCGAGGCCATGGGGGTGTGCGCCGGAGGCGCGAGGGGGCAACGCCCCCTTCCCAGGAACTCACCCTTCTCGGACGGTATCCAACAGCATCGACCTTCGTGACGCGGTGCCACCCGAGTTCCTGGCTGTTTGCAGCCAGCCTCGGGCTGGCCGGTGCTCTGAGGGAAGCGTCACATAAAAGCACTGGATGCGAATTTTTCCATTGCATCGCACCCCCTTCCAAGTCAGCCTCCGACATGGACACGGACATACTGACGGTCGACGAGGTCGCCGAGCTGCTGCGAGTCAGCTCCCGCACGGTGTACAAATGGGCGCAGCAGGGAGAGATTCCTGGCGGTAAATTCGGCGCCACCTGGCGTTTCAGCCGTGAACAGGTGGACGAATGGATCGCTGATCGCCTGCAACAACAGACCGTGTTGCCCAACCCGGTGGTCGCCAAGGACCTGGCCGCCGCCTGGGACGAAGCCGACACCCTGTTGCTGGACGAATCCGAAACCGACAAGGCACAGGTGATCGAACGTCTGATCAGACGACTGGAAACCCGTGGCGCCCTACCCGATCCGACCGCTTTCCGCGAGGCCATCAGGCACCGCGAAGAACTGATGAGCACCGGCATTGGCGGTGGCGTCGGGGTACCGCATGCACGCCTGATCGGCATCGACGAGGTTCGGGTCGCCGCCGCGTGCTCACCCCTCCCCATTGCTGACTACGAGGCCATCGATGGTGCTCCGGTACAAATGGTCTTCCTGATCATGGCCGGGGCCGGGCAGCATCAGCAGCACATTCGCCTGCTGAGCGACATCGCCCGCATCGTCAAAGATGCCGATTTACGCCAGGTGCTGCTGGCCAGCCGGACGCCCATGGAGTTTCATCGGCGTCTGACCACCGGCTGAACAAGAAACCACCGTCACGCGGTGGTTTCTTCCTTTTGCGCTTCACAGCGACCCGAATGCCCAAACGGCCATTCGATTACCGTCTTCATCTTTAGGGCACCTCTAAAAACTCAGACACTTCGCCAGGCTTGCGCTTTCCGGCCCTGCCTGCGTTGCTGGAACCTCGGAATAGCCCTGCTATTCCTTCGGCACCAGCGCCTTGGCAGGACCAAAAATCGTCTGCGCCTGGCTCGACCTGAGTTTATAGAGGTGCCCTTTATCGGAAAGGTTTATCAGGCATGGGACACGATGGCATTGGCATACTCTTCATCATTGGCATCGGCCTGTTTGGCGGATTATTGGGCGCACGCCTGTTCCAATTGCTGCGCATCCCGCAGGTGGTCGGCTACATCGCCATCGGCGTGCTCTGTGGCGTCAGTGGCCTGCAGCTGATTGAACCCCGTGACATCGAAACGCTCGGCGCCTTCAACACCTTTGCCCTGGGCATTATCGGCTTCCTGGTCGGCGGCGAGCTGAAACTCGATATTTTTCGCAAATATGCCAAGCAATTTACCGCCATTCTGCTGGGTGAAGGCGTGGCCGCTTTCACGCTGGTCGGAGTGGGCGTACTGATCCTGCTCTACCAGGTGACTGGCAGTTGGGTGCCGGCCATCGCTGGTGCGGCGGTATTCGGCGCCATCGCCTCGGCCACCGACCCCGCCTCCACCATCAACGTGCTGTGGGAATACCGCTGCAAAGGCGTGCTGACCACCTCCATCACCGCCATCGTCGCTCTGGACGACGCCCTGGCCATGACCCTGTACGGCCTGGGCACGGCAACCGCTCAAATCGTCACCGGCACTGCGGATTCCATCTGGCCAGAACTGAGCAAGGTTGGCATCGAACTCGGCGGCGCCATCGCCTTTGGCGTCATCTTTGCCGGCCTGCTGGCCTGGGTACTGCGCTTTTTCCGCGACCACGACCGCACCCTGGCTATCAGCCTCGGCAGTCTGCTGCTGCTGATCAGCCTGTCGGCCCGCCTCCACATGGACGTCATCCTCGCCACCATGACCCTGGGTTTCGTCCTGACCAATGCGGCACCAGTACGCAGCCGCGACCTGTTCCACCTGGTCCGAGGTTTTGCGACACCCATTTACGTCATGTTCTTCGTCCTGGTCGGCGCTCGACTCGGTCTGGACAACATGCCGGGCTGGCTCTGGGGCATCATCGGCATCTACGTGGTTGGCCGCAGCGTCGGCAAAATGGGTGGCACCTGGTTGGGCGCGCGCCTGACCGGGGCCGAGCCAGTGGTCCGCAAATATCTCGGCGCCGGCCTGTTTGCCCAAGGTGGCGTAGCGGTCGGTCTGTCCATCCTCGCTAGTCAACACCTCCAAAATATCCCTGTTACCGAAGCACTCAGCCTGGGTGACGCCATCATTTTTGGTGTCACCGCCACCACCCTCTGCGTACAATTGATCGGCCCACCGCTGGTCAAATGGGCTGCGGGACGCGCCCAGGAAACGGGGAAAGACTGCACCGAAGAAGACATGCTCAGCCGCTGGCAAGTCCGCGACGCCATGGTCGAACCCGACACCATTCCCGAGGGCATGCCCGTCACCCAAGTGGTTGAACGCTTCGCCCAGGGCAGCCAAGACGTGTATCCGGTGCTGGCCAGCGACGGCAGATTTCTTGGCTTGATCGATATCGACAGCCTGCGCAGCGTGCTCGCCGAACAGGCCAACTGGGCCTGGATGCTGGCCACCGATCTGGTTCAACAAGCGCCCCGCCAAGTGAACACCAACGACAACCTGGCTGCCACTCTGGACGGTCTGTATACTGCTGGCAGCAATGTCGCCCCGGTCCTGGACCAGAACGACCGCTACCAGGGCATGCTGATCATGGCCCACGCCAAACAGTTGGCGCGCCACGCCTGTCTGCAGGGTTAGGGTGCGGAAAGAAATAAACGTTACAGATCGCGCAGAGATTTTGTCGATC
>CAYONM010000363.1:0-2898 GCA_964405325.1 uncultured candidatus Brocadiaceae bacterium
ACAGCCAGGACAGCATCGCCAGCATCGCCAGCGCCGTCGGCTATGCCGATAGCCGCTATTTCGCGACCCGCTTCCGGCGTCGCTTCCAGTGCAGTCCGCGGCTGTATCGCGCCCGGGCCTGAGCTGTTCATTCGGCCTGCTGGCGTTGCCGAGAACGAGAGCCGAACCTGCGCACCTGCAAGCGATCCAGAATGAATGGCATTGGGCGCGGGCCAGGGTCATCACCTTACTGGATGATGGGCAGCGGATTGCCGTACAGCTCCTGGCTGGCCCGGCTGAAAGCCTCGTACATGCACCTCTTGCTCTCGATGCTGGCGCCGATCGCCTCGCCATTGCCGTAATCGGCGAAGATCAGTCCGCCGTCACGATCGGCCCAGTGCCTCATCAGATCGCGCACGTCGGCCTCGATCTGCTGCTGATCCCCTTTTGGCAGGGTGTGCTGGATGTCACAGAGGGTTTCGAAGCAGATGCGGCCCCGGTAGCGCCGTCCGATCTCCTCGATGCCGAGGGCACGCGGCTGCTGCAGGTTCACCACATCGACTCCCGCGCTGATGTAGCATTCGACAATCTCGTTGACTTTTCCGCAACTGTGGACCCAGACATCGTAGCCGGCGGCATGCATGCGGTCGAACAGCCGCTTGTAGTGCGGATGGAAGAATTCCATCCAGAAATCCGCGGAAACATAGGCTGCCTGCTGGGTGCCCCAGTCGTCCGACATGTTGATGGAATGGATCCGGCCCGGGAAACGCTGGTCGAGGTTGTCGATGTAGCGCAGATGTACCGACACGATGTGGTCGATCAGGCGCGCCAGATCGGGATGCTCGTCCTCATCGGCCAGAGCGCACATCGCATTCTCGAAGCCCATCAGGCCATGTATCCGCTCGAAAAGCACCATGAACAGACCGGCGGAGGCGTATTTCCCCTCCGCCTCCGCCTGATCGAGGGCGGCCGGCAGCTGGGCATAGCGGCTGTCGTTGTCGTAATCCGGATACGGCGTGCTGGCGAGATCGGCAGGAATCCCCTGCTCGAAGGGATGCCCGACGATCTGTCCCATGTTCTTCATTGCGGTCCGGCCCCAGATGCAGCCCCATTCGTCGGCTCCCGGGGCCACCGGCTCGAAACCTTCCGGACGTCCGATCGGCAACCAGGCACGGTCGCTGACGCCGAAGACATCGAAGCAGTTGGGGAGGCGTTCGGGCCGTCCACGGTGGATGGCCGCTTTCATCAGTTCGTATCCGGATTGGCTCATGCGGACATCATGGAGCCTGCGACCATGCATTGCGTGCCATCGTGTCAGGCGATACGAAATCGAACATGGCGGAGCGCCGACGGCGTGAACTGGGACCACGCATCCTGCAGCTGCCGGGCATCGGCATGCTCGGCCACTACCGCTACACCCGCGCCCAGGGGGTGATGGGGCCGCACGATCACAAGCATCAGCTGGAGATCTGCCATCTGCTGCGCGGCCGCCAGACCTACGCCGTCGGCGGAAGCGTCTACCGTCTGAGCGGCGGCGACTGCTATCTGACCTTGCCGCACGAACGCCACGATACCCACGGCGAACGCGAGGAGCCCGGGGAGCTGTTCTGGCTGATCCTGGATCCGGAGCATCCCAATCTGCTGCACCTGCCGGCGGCCTCCGCCCGGGCCCTGGGAGAGGCCCTTCTCGACCTGCCCCAGCGGCATTTCCCCGCCGCTCCGGGTTCAGAGGCCTTGCTGCGGGAGGCCCTCGAGGCCAGCGGCCCCTTGGGCATTGCCCGGCGTTGCAGCGCCCTCACCGCTTATCTCCTGCGCCTGATAGAAGCCGCCGCGGCCCGGCGCAGCAGCCACAGCCCGGCCATTGCCCGCTGTCTGGAACGGATCGCCGCCAATCTGCACGGTCCCCTGCCGGTACCGCTGCTGGCGCACTGGGCCGGTCTCTCGCGCTCGCGCTTCAAGATCCGCTTCCGGCAGGAAGTAGGCCTGCCGCCGGCGGAATACGTGCAGCGACAACGTATCGCTGCCGCCCAGCGCCTCCTGCTGGGCGGTCGCTCGGTGCTCGACGTCGCCCAGGCGGTGGGTTTCAGCTCCTCGCAATATTTCGCCACCGTCTTCCGCCGGTTCACCGCCCAGAGTCCCAGGCAATGGCTGTCCGGCGGATCATCGCGGGATACATTTGCATCGTGAGGCCTCCGAGTACGCGTTGCCGGCGCCTCAGACCTCCGTGCGAGCCCCCATCAGATCGCTGAGTCCCTGGGCGTAACGCAGCAGCGTGCGACCATGCTCCTGGATGTGGCTGTCCGGCAGACTGACAGCGGTGCCGCCAATGGCCAGGGCACCCATCAGGCCATCGGGACCATGCACCGGTGCCGTCAGGCGTCGACGATCCGGTTGCGGATCATACCTCCATCCGTGTTCGGCGTAGGCCGCGAACACAGCCTCGCACACGTGCTGGTCATGGCTGCCCAAGGTCCGCACCCGACGACGGCGCCAATAATCTGCACCACGGAACAGCCAGCCCCAGAGTGGATTGCGGTGATTGTCCGCGATCTGTCCCGGTGACTGCATGGGTATGGCGTCATCGTGCCCGGCCCTGGCCCGGCCCAGGCCTATCATGCGCAGTGACTGCCAGCCGATGCAGAGGGCGGTATTGCCAGTGGCGTCGCGCAGGCGGACCAGCACGGGCTCCGCTTCCTGACGCAGACGCTGCAGCGGCGACAACAGAGTTTTTTGTTGCCCTACCAAACCCGCATCTCAACCGCGTTCAGCGAGCTGTTCTCCAGCAAACAGCCCACAGCGATTCTGCATCCAGCGCAGCCCACGTCTGCCAGCTTCAAGCGCCCGCGAGGCCAGGCGCCCAACTGCCGCGGCAACGCCTTCGTCGGCAACGGCTGGCAAGACGTGGGCGGCCACGGCAAG
>CAYONM010000364.1:0-2846 GCA_964405325.1 uncultured candidatus Brocadiaceae bacterium
GCCCTTCTGGTCTGGATGATTAGAAAGGTATATCGTCGTCGGTGAAGGTCACGTCGGATGATGGCGGGGGCGCCCCCTTCCCAGGAACTCACCCTTCTTTCGTGACGCGGTGCCACCCGAGTTCCTGGCTGTTTGCAGCCAGCCTCGGGCTGGTCGGTGCTCTGAGGGACCCGTCACCTCTGGGTTGGCAGTGCGTTATTCCGCCAAGCTGGCTTGGCTGGCCTCGTCCGCGGGGGCTGCGGCCGGTTCGGCAGCGGAGTCCTGCTGTTTTTTGGCGCTGACAATGCCCTTGGGCAGGGCCAGGAGATACTCGTAGAAGGTGTTGGTCAGGGTTTCCTGGTTCTTGATCAGACCGTTGGCCCAGACCTGGATGCCCGCGTCGTATTCTTCCATCATGATCAGGCCCAGCAGGCCGACTCGGGTGTCTTGGCCTTCGGTGTAGGAGCAGATCTCCACGTGCATGGTTTCTGGCAGCGTGGGCTCTTCAGGCGGCAGGAGTTTTTTGTAGGCGACACGGTGCGTTAGTGGTGCGGTGGCGACCATGGTCCAGGTCTCCAGATCTGCCGGGAGTTCGGCTTCTTCTGCGCCCTCGCCGCCGCTGAAGACCTGAATGCTGATGAAGCTGGTGGCGTTCTGCGCTCCCCAGCTGGCGGCAGCTTCGATGGGATCCTCATGTCGGATCCAGTCGGCGGGGCCGGGGACCATCAGTTTGGTGTTGGGGTCGGTGTAGGCCGCGCTGAGCTCGGCCAGGACGACGCGGGTGCGTTGGACCTGGGGCAGGCCCAGGGCGCGGCGGATGGCTGAATGCTCGTTGTCTGCCTTCAGGCCGGCGCGCAGCGCACGATGGCGCAGCTGCGGTGCCGAGGGCAGGACATCGGCGTATTCATCGGCCCACTGCGCCAGGCGGTAAAAGGCATCGGCATCATGCCAGGGAGTGGCTTCAAAACGTTTTTCGAACTCCTGTTCCAGGGCCTGGCTCTGGCCACGCCAGCTGCCATCGCGAAAAATGAAGCCGAGTCCGTGCAGATACTGCTCGATGCGGTTGCGTTCTTGGGGGGGGAGTTTTCGGAACCAGACAGCATCGGCCAGACGAGCGGCTTGGTCGGGGTCGTCCAGGTAATCGACCGCCCAACGCATGGCGATCAGCAACTGATTGGCTTCCTGCGTTTTGCTGGCTTGCTTGGCCTTGGCCTCCACAACCGTGGTGATGATACGATCGGCTGCTTCCATCCAAACGTCACGGTTACCCTGGGCTTCACCCTTCTGGCGTACCCAGATGGCAAAATCCAGTCGGGCCTGATGGTCGCTGGGCGGGATGGCCTCCAGCCGCTGCGCCAGCAGGGTCTGGTCGGATGGTGCGGTCAGTACCTTGTTGACCCGCATCTGGATGCGGCCGCCTTTGGCATCGAGTCGCCCCAAGACCCAGAGATTGTCACCGAATTGAACGCCATCCCAGTGATGCGTCTCGCCGATTACTTGGACGGGGGGCATGCCGAAGAAGTGGACTCGGCCTTCAGTGCGGCGATCGAATTGAGCGCTGAGCATGACGTCTTTGCCATCGAGAAACAGCGGGTTGCTGAAGTCTTCCGGATAGATGGCGAGGTAGCTGTTGTCATCGTAGTCGACGTAACTGCGGTCCTTACCCCCCAGGGGCATGGTCCAGACGTCGGTCCACGGGCCGGAAATCGCTTCCTCGCCGTGCAGGCAGAAGCAGGCGAGGCTGACGAGGAGGGCACGAGACAGCTTCATGATGATGACTCCGGCTCTGATGAGCGAATGGATGACAGCAAGCTACGGCCCAGGCCGGGGGGTGTAAACCGCGGAACGAGGCTGGCAGCTGATGGTGGGGCTTACGGCCTTCAGGGGAGGTGGGAGCTCGCCACAGGATTGCAAGTATCACCGAGCACTCGTAGGGGCTGCGTCGCGGCACGAAGCCGGGGAGGTGCGGAGAGGGCGTGAACCCCCTCTGAAGAGACGTGCGGGACGGTTTGGTTCAAGCCGCCAGGCGGCGCGAAACCGGGGAGGTGCGGAGGGGGTGGCGCGGAAAGGCCGGAAAAATCGAGCGTAGCAAGCCGGGCTTGGAGCGTGAGCCCCCTCTGAAGGGCACCTCTAAAAACTCAGGCACTTCGCCAGACTTGCGCTTTCCGGTCCTGCCTGCGTTGCTGGAACCTCGAAATAGCCCTGCTATATCCTTTGGCCCCAGCGCCTTGGCAGGACCAAACATCGTCTGCGCCTGGCTCGACCTGAGTTTATGGAGGTGCCCTGAAGAAAACAGTTGCCTTCTAAAGAGTCTTCATAACTTTTGCGCCCTCATAGCTGAGGCCAAGCTTTTTCGGCACGGCCACCACCCGTATACGGGGACATAGCTCAGTTGGTAGAGCGTCTGCATGGCATGCAGAAGGTCTGGGGTTCGAATCCCCATGTCTCCACCAAAAAAAACCGTGCCTGTTTAGGTGCGGGTTTTTTTTGATTTCGCGCGACTGGTAAGGCCACCCACCCGGAGCCCACGGGTTCAATCGTATCGGTCGACGCCCGGTTTTCGGCTCTTACATCGAGGGGCAGGCCCCTCGGACCCCGAAGCTGAGCCCGCAAAAACAATTTTTCTGCTCGAAGTTTTTGCGGGCTCAGTTTCTCAAGTCTAGCGTGAGAGCGCTACCGTGGCCATAGCAGCTGTTGGCAGAAAGCTGCCACCCCAGCTACCAGCTAGAAAGCTGCCATGCACACATATGTCTGGACACAGGACTTACAGCATGAGACTCAGTACCAGCCGGAAGGAGAATCATCATGCCCGTGCCGCGTCGAAAGCAGTTTGATCCGTCGAATCCGCCGTGGGTGCATTGCATCTC
>CAYONM010000365.1:0-2827 GCA_964405325.1 uncultured candidatus Brocadiaceae bacterium
CCCGCACCGTCAGCCGGCGTGGACGGCCGGGGCGTTTGGCGGTGGTGTTCCATCGCTACGGCGCGGCGGAGGACGGATTGCGTGAAGCACGGCGCTATCCGCCGCCGGCGATCTTACGAGTGGGGGGGGCGCCACGGTTCATGGCCTTGAATATGGTGCTGGCTGGCCAGGCGCGGCATACGTCTGGCCAATTACTGCAACCTGGCAGTATCTTTCTGATCCAGGCAGCCCGACACGAGATGTTGCAGGTTTTCGAAGCCGAAGAGGGTTTTTTCGATTGCTCGCTGGTCTTTGGCGGCGAGCTCTATCACCTGGTCAGTGAATGGGGCATTTGGCCGCAGGAGGATCGGGTTTGGCAGGCGGAACCGCGATCGGGCCTGCTGCTGGCCTATCGCGATGCTTATCAGGCCATCTGTAATCATGCGGTTTCTGAAGCCAGCGCCCTGCGGCGTTGTCTGGCCTTGTCGGAGCGGGTTTTGGCACAAGCGGAAGACGAGGCGACCGGTGATGAATTTGCCGCTCGCGCCTGTCGCCTGCTACGCGAGCAACCCTGGCCGCATTATCATATGCGGCAGGCAGCCACGGACCTGGGCATGAGCTACGAATATTTCCGCAAGCAGTTCCGCAAGGCCGTGGGCATGGCGCCGGCCGCCTATCAACTGCGCGAACGCATGAATCTCGCTTGTGAATGGTTGTCCCACCATGGGGTGCAGGCTACTGCAGATCGGCTTGGATATAGCGATGTCGCCTTTTTCAGCCGGCAATTCAAACAGGTTATGGGGCAGTCGCCGCGGCATTTCATGTAGGGTTGCCTTGGCGTGTCGTCGACTGTTCTGATTTCCACGGAGGACGCATCGGTGTGGACGGCTTGCGGATGATCAGATCAATTTCATCAACCACGATGTCCCGTAGCTCAGGCCGCGCAAAATAAGCGCAGCGGTCAGCATGGCGATGCCCAAGACATGAACCCGTTCCGTCTTCACCAATCGGCGGATCGCCGCGACCAGGCAGGCCCACACCAGCAGAAATGCCATGGCCGAACTGACGATGTGCAGCACGGCGATGGGTGAGTAGCTCATTTCTCCAGGGGCTCGCGCCACCACCGCGCGTTGACCTTCCAATATAATGACAATGCTGCTGTCGATGAGCGTGGCCAGGCTCAACAATGCCACATGCATACGCGGCCAGCCGGTAAAGCTGGTGGCCGCGGCCAGGGCGAAAATGCCCAGGCTATTGAGGATTTGCATCATCAGCCGCGCAGGGCGCGCACACCTTGCGCGATGCGGTCGAAGAGGTCGGCGATGTCAACCTTCTCGACGCAGCTGAAGGCGACGCGCAGGTCGGTGTCGCCCAGGCTGATGGTGCCGATGCCATGCTCGTCCAGCAGATGCACGCGTAGCTGCTCGGCGTCCACACCCTTGATGCGCAGGCACATGAAGTAACCGGCATTGAAGGGGTACACGTCCCAGCAGTCGGCGTAGTCGGTCTGCCGGCAGACGCGATCCACTTCCTGGGCGCGCTCGCGCAGAATGGCGACCTTCACCGCCTGTTGGCTGCGGAAGTCTGGATCTTGCAATGCCTTGAGGACAATAGCCTGCCCCGGCGCGGTGATATTGGAGACCATGCCACGGACGCAGCCGCCGGTCTTCTGTGCCAGGGCGTGATAGGCGCCTTCGGTGCCGTTTTTGACGCCGTAGGTGATGAAGCCGACGCGCAGGCCCCAGACGAATTCTTCCTTGGTGGCGCCATCGACCTTGATTGCCAGCAGATTCTCGTGCGCCTGGGCCAGGCGGCCAAAGAGGCTCTCGGTCTCGCAGGCCTCGTCGTAGAACATGCCGTAGTAGGCGTCGTCGCAGATCACCACCAGCTTGGTGCCAGCGGCAGCGCAGTTGGCCAGGGCGGTAACGATCGCTTCGGCTTCAGCGCGGCTGGGGCTGTAACCGGTGGGATTGTTGGGGAAGTTCAGCAGCACGACCAGCTTGCCACCGCCGTGTTCCTGCAGGGCCGCTTCGAAGGCAGCTTGGTTGAAGCCGCTGAGATCCTCGGTGAAGAAGGGGAAGCTGGCCAGCTTGGCGCCCTCGCGGACGCTCCAGGTCAGCTTGTAGTTGCCCCAGAACATGTCGGGAACCAGCACGGTTTCACCCGGATTGATGAACATCTCACCAGCCAGGGCCAGGCCATGGGTCAGGGCGTTGGTCACCACCGGCAGGGAGATGGAATGATCGCCCAGGCTGGGGGTTTCCTCGCGCTGCTTCTGCTGCCAGGCGGCGCGCAACTTGGCGTTGCCAGTGGAGGGCTGATAGGGATAGCACTCGTCTGGGGTCAGGCCATGGAAGTACTGGTGCACGCAGGCCAGGTGCATGGCGTGTCCGCCCTCGGTAGCGGTGCCGATGGTCGCATTGTAGCGGGTCGCTTTCTGTTTGGCCTCGGCACTCTGAGTGAGAATGCCTTTGGGAAAGAACAGGGCCTTGCCAGTGTCGGACAGGAGGTCCATCACTACCGGACAATCCGCTTGAATCACATCGTTGGCCGCCACGGCCAGGGGGCTGAGTGCCATACCGTTCGCTCCTTTTCAGGCGGTCCTGGCGTGGGACCGCCGATGACTGTGCAAAACGGGTGCACCATGTAGCTATACGCCTGGTATCTGCAAGGCAAATCGCGCGCAAAGAGTACAAGATGGGGCTGTCTTGGGCTCCCTTTGAGGGGTCCGACGAGGTCGGAATGAGGTTGGTTCAACCAGGATCTCTCACATTGGCAACACATCCTGTCTTCGGCGGTATTCTCCAGGCGCGCAACCATAGCGCTGCCAGCGACCAGAGCGTGGCGG
>CAYONM010000366.1:0-2810 GCA_964405325.1 uncultured candidatus Brocadiaceae bacterium
GGGCGGCAAAAGATCAAGTGAGACGCTACCTTTATTTATTGACGGGCCCTTACTCAACGCCGTCACTGCCAGCACGCGACTATCTGGCAGTGGCGCCAGACCAGTGCTCCAACAGTTGCTGGTGCCAGGAAAATGCACGGTGCTCATGTCATCATCCAAACCATCGTCAGCAGCGGAGCCCGCCAATTCACTCTTGGCGCATAGCTGCGCTCCGGGCAAGGTCCGGTTTGGGAGCTCAGCCACCCATGTGATCGACCAGTACCTTCACGCCGATCAGGATCAGGATCACACCGCCGATAATTTCCAGTTTCTTCTCGAACAGATGTCCGGCCATGTCGCCGATCCAGGTGCCGATAAAGCTGAGCAGGGCAGTAATGACGGCAATGATCAGTACCGGCTGGATAATGGCGACCCCCAACGCGGCAATGGATATGCCAGCGGCGAAGGCATCGATACTGGTGGCAATAGCCAAGGTCAGCAACACGCCTGGACGCATGGGGTTGACCAGTTTGGCATCACTTTGCGCGGCATCATCGTCCGCGCGAGCCTCCCAGATCATGTGGGCACCGATGATGAAGAGCAAGCCGAAGGCAACCCAGTGATCGACCGGTTCAATCCAGGCCCGAGCCATAGTACCACTGTACCAGCCAGCCAGTGGCATGGCGCCCTGGAAAAATCCGAAGCACAACGCGACCACCATGGCTTGGAAGATCTCAGTCGCACGTGAGTGAGTGCCGCCCTGCACCTGCAAACGATGGATGGTCATGCCGGTGGTCACCGAAACAGCAAAGGCATCCATAGCCAAGCCGACGGCGAGCAGAATAATTTCGATCAGACCCACGGTACCAGCAACTCCTCAGATTCCGGCCGCCAAGGGGCGGAGCCCCTTGGCAAGAAAACAAAGCCGGATGACGACCGGTTGGTCGTTCTGACCGCCAACCTTCAACGTCCTGCCTCGAATCAACGGGAACGACACATGGGCCGTCCTCAATGGCGGAAGTGCCGCACGCCCGTAAACACCATGGCCAAATGATGGGCATCGGCGGCGGCAATCACCGCCTCGTCCCCCTTGCTGCCGCCGGGTTGGACAATTGCCGTCACGCCGGCCTTGGCGGCCTCTTCCACGCCATCGGGGAAGGGGAAGAAGGCATCCGAGGCCAGCACCGCCCCCTTGCCGCGCTCGCCCGCTTGCCAAGCAGCGATGAAGCTACTGTTGACGCGGCTCATCTGGCCAGCCCCGGCACCGACCAGGGCACCGTCCCGGACCAGGCAGATGGCGTTGCTCTTGAGGTGTTTGACGATGGGCCAGGCCAGGGCCAGGTCTGCCATTTCTGCATCAGTCGGAGCACGCTTGCTGACCACCTGCAACTGTTCGGGCTCCCAGCTGCGGCTGTCGTAACTCTGGATCAGAACACCGCCCAGGACATTTTTCAGATAGCGGGCGTCAGCTGGGATCGCGGTGATGTCGCCCATTTCCAAAAGCCGGACATTCTTTCGCCACTTGGCCTCGGTGGTCAGGATCCGGAAAGCCTCATCGTCGAAACGCGGTGCAATGATTGCTTCGACAAAACGACCGGGTTCGGCCAGGGCTGCAGCGGTGGCGGCAGTCACCGGCTGATTGAATGCGATGATGCTACCAAAGGCCGCTTGGGGATCGCCATCGTAGGCATTGCGGAAAGCCTCGTCCTGGCTGCCAGCGGTGGCACAACCACAGGGATTGGTGTGCTTGATGATGGCGCAGCTGGGCGTGTTGAATTCCTTGACCAGCTCCCAGGCGGCGTCGGCATCCATCAGATTGTTGTAGGACAATTCCTTGCCGTTGCGTTGGGTGGCACGGGGCATGCCGCTAGCACCGGGCAGGCGCAGTTCATAGAAGGCAGCAGCCTGATGCGGATTTTCGCCATAACGCAGATCTTGGAGCTTTTTGCAGGGCAGCGCCAGCTGTGGCGGCAGGACTTCATGTTCCAGCACCTGAGGCTCATCATTTGCTGCTTCGCGCAGCAGTTCATCGGCGATCAGCGCATCGTAGCGACTGGTGACGCGAAACACCTTGCGGGCACAGGCGCGCCGAAAGCTGAGGGTGGTGCAACTGGCATGGGCATTCATCTCGTCCTGCAGTCGTGGATAATCGGCCGGATCCACCACCACCGTGACGTACTGGTGATTTTTGGCGGCAGAACGCAGCATGCTGGGGCCGCCGATATCGATTTTCTCAATCTTGTCTGCCAGGCGGCTCTCCGGCTGGTCGCAGGTGGCCTCGAAGGGGTACAGGTTGGCCACCACCAGATCGATCATGCCGATGCGGTGCTGCTGGGCAGCTTCGAGGTGGTCCTCATTGTCACGCATGCACAAGAGACCGCCATGAATCTTGGGATGCAGGGTCTTGACCCGGCCATCCATCATCTCCGGAAAGCCGGTATAAGCCGAGACTTCCAGGACCGGCAAACCGGCTTTCTGCAGGGCCTGATAGGTGCCGCCGGTGGAGAGCAGCTCTACCCCTTGCGCATGCAGCGATTTGGCCAGAGCGACAATGCCTGACTTGTCAAAAACCGAAATCAGGGCGCGGCGGATGGGATGATCGATCATGAAGGCTCCCAGAGAAGGCGCAACATGATGGCGACGAACCCGCAGGCGCAATACTGGGACAGCAGACTGCTTGCTGTCCCGGCCCGAAAGCGAGGCAGACCTATACGGGACCGCCCGGGACCGCCGTTCAAGCCGCGGCGCGAAGCCGGGGTGGCCCGGTGGGGGCGGAGGAGCGGTAAGGGCCCGTCAAAAAATAAACATTACATTTCGCTTGATCTTTTGCC
>CAYONM010000367.1:0-2739 GCA_964405325.1 uncultured candidatus Brocadiaceae bacterium
CACCGCGCCAATTCCGGCAGCGGCCAATTGCTCGAATTGGCGGGTGATCTCGTCGTGTTGCAACCGATCATTCCAGAACCAGAGGACGACGTCGCGTTCCTCGGCGGGGAGTGGTTGTGGTTTATTCGACATGGGAATCCTCTTCCAGGGCGCGAATATCCGCGCGGCATTGCTGGAGTACCGCCAGGGCGGTCTCGCGTTGTTTGGCTTTGAAACGGAATTCTGGAGCGTGCAGGCCAAGTATACCGATCAGATGGTCGTGACTATCGAGTACGGGCAGTGCCAGGGAGACGGCCTGATGCAGGCGCCGTTCGACGATACCGACCTGACGGATCTGCGAGCAGGCGCGCTGCAGGCGAGTGGCGCTGGCGATGCCGTCCCAGTCCGCTCGGGGCATCCCCTGCACGTGCAGGATGCGGTTACGCTCCGACTCGCTGCACCAGGCGCAGAGGGCACGACCCGACGTCAGTTGGAAAAAGGGCTGGCGTTCCAGGTAGTCGTGATCGATGCGTACCGCCTGCCGATGATCGGCGCTGGCGATCAGCACCCGCCGGCCTTCGCGCAGGATGGAGAACGTGCTGATTTCACCGATGCTGGCTACGGCCTTGGCAAGCAGTTCGGCAATGCTTTGACGTCGTTCTGGCGTGGTCCAGCGATTGAGCCCGCCGATTTCGGTAATCAGGCTGCCGGCGGCATACACGCCGCGCTCGGGCTGTTGGGCATAACCGGCCACGCAGAGGCTGCGTAGCAGGTTGTGCGTGGTGGTCAGTGGTAGTCCGGCGCGCTTGGCGAGTTCGCCGACGGCCCAGCCGTGGCGATTGACGTCCTCGAAGATGAGGATCGACAACAGCTCCATGGCCTTCTTTACCGAACGGACCGGGGCTTGGGCATCGATGGGATCGGTCATGCCCTGAGTTTACCATAATTCCGTATGGCTGGGCAGACTTTCTGTTATGTGGAAAAGGCCGTCGGCCACGACGCCGCGAGACTGCGGAATGATCCGCGTTCTCGTGTCCGACGGGAGCTATTCCAGGGTCAGCGTGATGCGCAGGCCCGCGTCCATGGGCTGGTCGCTTTGATGGCCGTAGGGGACGGCGGTCAGCTGGTAGGTACCAGCGGTCGGTCGCCAGGCGCGGATATCCTGGAGGCCCTGCTCGCTGTTGATGCTGTAGGGTGGGTTGTCCTCTTCGGTGATCATGGTGACCTCGCCGCTGGCGGTATTGGTGACGGTGAAGACCACTTTGGCGATATCGAAACGGGTGTAGTTGGCGAATACGCTCAGCTCGCGTAACTGGAACTGACCGGCTGGGAGCTTATCGCCGTCCTGCAGGCGGGGGTGGCTGGGGAGCGCCTCCCCGCTGCGACAATCGATCACGGTGAAGCCGGTCAGGGCCGGACCGGGCTCGGTGGCCTGCAGGGGCCGAGTGCTGGTGTCCAGCAGCTGGCCCGCGGCAATGTCCACCTGTTGGGCATCGGTGTTCAGGCGGACCAGGCCATCGTGCACTTGGATGCCATTACGTTGTTTGCTGACATCGATGAAGAAGTCCGTGCCCAGGACCTGCACGGTGCCGGCAGGGATGTCGATCCGGAAGTCCGGTTTCTCCTGCGGCTGAACCTTGGCATAGAGCCGACCGATGGCCAGATCGAGGTGTTCATCCCGCCAGGTAGCAGCGGAATTGGCATACATCAAGACCGCGCTGCGATCGGGCCACTGCAATTGACAATGCCCCTGGGGGCCGATGCGCAGGACATCACCTTCTTGAAGCTCCTGGCCGATCTGAGCGGCCTCCGTTCCCACCAGCGCATGGTTGGCGGCGGCGATGCTGGCCTTGGTCTTGGTGATCTCTTCCACCGTCAGCAGCCACCAGGCTGCTACTGCCAGGGCCGCGGCGCTTGGCAACAGCCACCAGGACAGACCGCTGGAGGCCTGCTTGCGACGGCGATGACGACGGGTGGTGGTAAGCGGGAGGCCGTCTGGTGGTGTTTGGTCCTGATCTGGGCGCGTTGTGCTCATACCGATTAAGTGGCCGCGAACCAGGGCGCCACACGCGCTTTTTGGTGTGGGAGCTGAACAGTGTCTCAAACCATGGTCGTCGTGGTGACCAGTCAGGTATGATTCAGACGGGGCGTTTCAGGGCCTCCTTGGCGCGTTTGATGGTGACACTGGTGATGATCTCCAGGCCGCCGTGGGCATTCCGGCAGCGCCATGAATGCGGGGTCAGGTTCTGAACCACGGTATACTCCCGGACCTCGGCGCCGAAGGGGCGCGCCTGGATGGTGTGGCCGGGGCGGATGTCAGCGAGGGAGAAACGAGCCATGGATGAGCTCCTTGCATGGTCAGCGCACCAAAAAAAACCCCGGCGACAGCCGAGGGTGGAGGAAGACAGGCGGAGACGGACGCCCCTGGGGTCAGCGGCACTATGGGCCGGCTGTGGTCGAAGGGGACCGACGAAACAATGCGAAATGACATGGCAGTCCGGTTGGCGTTTGGGGCGTTTAACGGAATTTTCTGCGTGCAGGTAAGGCATATCAGCTCCCTGGTGGCCTGCAAATAAATGTTCTGGTGGCTTGGATCAGGATTTTTCTCTGCTTTATCGTATGGCTTGCCAGGTCCCTGAGGGCAGTCGGAGAACATCAGAGCAAGTTTTCCTGATTGACGGGTCCCTCAGAGGTCGAATTCGGCACGAATCCGATAAGAGCCAGGCGAGCGCGTCCAAGCGCGAGACCGGCCGACCGAGG
>CAYONM010000368.1:0-2729 GCA_964405325.1 uncultured candidatus Brocadiaceae bacterium
CCGGGCGGCGCCCGGTTTGTAATTCATTCAAGACTTCGCCACTCTTCGCCGGGTGCGCCTCCAGCCACGCTGTCAATCGCTGGACACCATAGGCAAAATCGTGTTTCTGCGCCAGCGCCAAGGCGTCATCGCCCCATCTGGTCTCGAAACGGGGATCCGCCCCGGCTGCCAACAACAGATCCAACAATTCCGGCAGCAGACTTCAGAAGCTGTAGATCAGGCCAAACAGGGTCTCCTGTCGCCAGCTGAACTCGTCATAGCCGATGGCATCTTCCGCTGCGTCGTCTGGCTCGCTTTCGTAGTAGGCGCGCACATTGAAGGAGAATGACAGCAGGCTGTTGAGTTTGTAGTTGATGCCAGCCTGCAGGAGATGGGTGATATGCGCGAGATCCTCGAATTCGCTGAAGATCTCGTACTGGCCGAAATAATCGAGCAATTCGTTCTGCTTGCGATCATAGCGGATCCGGCCCTCAATACCGCTGGCCCACACGCGGTCTTCCGAGGGCAAGCTGCCACCGAAATGCCGCTGTGCCCGAACACCAACGCGCCAGGTCAACTCGTCTTCTTCGGGTAGCAAATTCTTGAAATGCTGACTGTAACCGGTGCTGACCCGGACCAGGGTGGGATCAAATGGATCCTCATCCGGCTCGGGACCGGTGAACACGCTGTCCGCACCCCAGGCAGTGTACCAGGAATGGATCTCTTTAAATTTCAGATCGTATTGGCTATCGTAGAGGATCTCGTCGATGCGCTCGCGCCAGGAACGATCGCCGCTCTCGTCGTCACGCTGCCGACCGTAGGCCATATTCAGCCGTTGCCTCCAGGCGTGGCGCGGCACCTCATAGACCAATTTGCCATCGAAACCGGCCCGCCACGTGAAGGTGTCGGTGGTATCGCCGATGGCCGTGTCGCGCGAATCCTCGGCATTGTGGCCACTGACAGCATTGCCGCTCAGGCTGATTTTTGCTTCATGGCTCCAGGGACCAGCATCCAGCGCATCCTCGGCAAACAGAGTGGTCGCGAGCAGGAGCAGGGGGATCAGAAGGTATTGCATACGCCAAACGCTGACCAAATACCTGCTACAGGGCAAGCAGCCGTTGCATCGCCGTTTAAGCCACTGGGCGACCACAGGGATGCCAGGGCGGCGGCAGAATATCCAACAACCAACCACCAGCCATGGCCAGCACCGCAGTGCCATACGCAACGGCAACGCTACCGCGCAGACCACCATCCAAACGGGCCCCCAACAGCACCTCAAAGCCATGCACCACCACCACCAGCACCAACGTTCCCAGGCCCCAGGCCACCAAACTGCGACCGAAGACCAGCCGTTTGATGCCCAGCACCGCACTGCCGAACCCCAGCAGGGTCAGACTGTAGAAAAACACCGAATAGGGATCGGCCGCATCCAACACCAGGCCCACCAACCACAGCCGGATCGGCATCTCATCGGGATGGGTTCGGATCAGCACCCAGCCCGCTACCGCCAGGCCAGCCTGAGGTGCCACCGGGGTGACTGCGAAGCAGGCCTGATCGAACAAGGCTGCGATACCGGCCAAAAGCAACAAGACCAACCAGGACATGCCGGAGTATCTGCTGCTCCAGCGAAGGGTCCATGCCGCCCTTGTCAGCGGCGGGTTTGTGCGAACCTGCAGCCATGCTGATCTGCTCTGGCCTGGATGAAGCCGGCTACGGCCCCCTGCTGGGACCGCTGGTGATCGTCCGTACCACCACCCGCTGCCCGAACCTTGCCCACTTTGCCAAAGCAGCCACCCAAGCCGGATTGGCCCTGCAGGACTCGAAGAAGCTCTACCAGGGCGGCCGGCTCGATCGTCTGGAAACCGTCGCCCTGGCCGGAATGCACTGGCTCAGCGGCCAGCTACCGCGCACAGCGGCCGAGTGTTTCAATCTGCTGGGGGAAGCGCCTGAACACCGTTGCGATATTCCCTGGATGCAGGGCGCCGAACAGTTGAAGCTGCCGCTCAAGGCCGCATCTATTCCCACTTGGCAGCCAGACAACTGCCAAGCGGTCGGCCTGGCGGGTGCCCTGGTGCATCCGGCCGAACTCAATGCCGCCATGCGCGCTGGCGACAACAAAGCCGTCGTGGAAGCCCAGCACGTCGCCCGCTTGCTGGCGGACATTCCCGATGATGCCGAAGCCGAAACCGTGGTCGATCGCCTTGGTGGCCGACGCTACTATCAGCAGCTACTGGGCAGTATCGTCCACCACGAGCGTATCGCCATCCTGGACGAGATTCGCGGCTGTAGTTCCTACCGCATCGATGGCACCCACCCCCACCGCATCAGCTTTCAAGTCAAAGGCGACCAGCTCAGCGCCCTCTGCAGCCTCGCCAGCTGCATCGCCAAATACGCCCGCGAGCTTCATATGCATCTGCTGAATAGCTACTGGAGCAGCAAACTGCGTTGGCTGCAACCGACCGCTGGCTATCCACAGGATGCCAAACGCTGGATCCACCAGCTCGGCAGCGGCTATACGAATGCCTGGGCCGATCAGCTGGTGCGCGGCACGATTCCGAACATGGCACCCGCCTGACTCGAGCATTGATGCATTTTTTGCATCAGAACACAAAGCGGGCGCCACCCGGAGCCCACGGGCTCGATCGTATCGATCGGCGCCCGGTTTTTGCTCTCACATCGAGGGGCAAGCCCCTCAGACCCCGAAGCTGAGCCCGCAAAAAACAACTTTTTCTACTCGAAGTTTTTGCGGG
>CAYONM010000369.1:0-2684 GCA_964405325.1 uncultured candidatus Brocadiaceae bacterium
GATCGACAAAATCTCTGCGCGATCTGTAACGTTTATTTCTTTCCGCACCCTAACGCTCGGCGTCAACATCGAAGATGCGCTTGCCCTGGAGTCGCTGATCCGCTTTCAACCCGGTCGGGCCAGGCCGCTTCCCTGCTGTAGGCATGCCACCTGGCGGAAAACCCGGCGGCACCTGCCCCCCCATACGCGCCGCATATTGCCGCAAACCAGCAGCGACGATGACTCCAGCAAAGCGCCCAAACAAACGCCCGATAAACGGCAGCTGCACCAACAGACCGATGAGCCCCGTAATGAAACCGGGCACAATCAGCAGGATGCAACCGAGGATCGCCACCGCCTGGGTACCGAAATTGGCACCCCCCAGGGTTGCCTGAAGCAGTCCACGCATACGCCAGCGCAACAACCCGACCCCCACGGCCGACAACACGACCAGGAGGAGCAAGGTTCCGAAGTATTCACGGTCAAACAGCTCCACCAGGGTCAGAAAAGCCCAAAGCTCAGTGCCGACCAGGCCAACCAGGCCGAGAAGAACCAGAAGACAGCCACCTGCGCGCATAGTACCCCCTGGCGCGGCATGCTGTGGCTCCTCCAAGGACGGCACAAGCACCGACCCGATCAGCACCGAGCAGCTGAGACACAGGCCAGCACTCTGGCCGCCGGTCAAAAAAACCGCAAGTGTTTACCAGCAAGCAACTTAGGATATCAGATCAACGCGACTTGGCAGCCGTGACCGCCTGTTCCAAGTTGAGGTCCAGGTTGAACAAACGCTCCAACTTGAGTATGCGGAACACCGACTGGATATTGCCTTGGACATTGGCCAAAAGGAGACCGACATCCTGGCTCAACAGCTTATTACGAAGGCTGATGATGGAGGCGATATTCATGGAGTTGAGGTAGGCGACCTTACTGAAATCCAGGACAATGGCCTTGCGAGCCTCCTCGCTGACCAAGGGTGCAATGGCCTCCCACAGGGATCCGCATTCGGTCTCGAGCACACTGATGATGGCGATACCGGTGTCGCGTTGAATCTTGAAGGAGACGGTCATGCCCATACCCCCTTGGCACTGATCAGCTGATCAGGGAAGAATGCCTCATGGAGACAGCATGGTCAACCGGGCATTGGCCCCTCCTTACCGCCAACATTCCAGCGACCATTCACTGCCTGACAGGGATGCTCTGTAACGAAAATGTCCCGGGATCGACCATTCGTAGAGTGTCTCTGCAGCCAAGACCGTCAGCAGTCTACCTGTCATAATCATCGAAAATATCGGAAGCCGAGGGATACGATCAAACCGCTTGTCCAACCACCCTCTTTCCATTCTTCCAAGACCTGTTATGGTTAAAAGTCATATTTGTTTACAACCGCGTTCCCCATAGCGCATTCGTCAGAACCACAAAATTTCGGCCACCTGCGAATTGACACCCTCACACTTGTCATAGCCTTCACACCATCTTCATACAGAACACCCTTGCGGTCACATCTCGTGGATGTCGACCCGTACCCATGAGGAGAAGATCATGCATCTTCGCACCATCGTTCCCACCCTCGGCCTGGCCACTGCTGCCATCGGCTGCGCTTCTGCCTTCGAAGTTGGCAATGTCACTGTCGGCGGCTATGTCGACGCCATCGCTTCGGTGGTTGACAACACCGGCTATGCTGACGTTGATCCCGACGTCAACTTCGCTGGTTATCATCAACTCCAAGTTGGTGCCCTGATTGGCGATCGCGCCAAGGCCCAGGTCGACGTTGAATTCGACGTCGATCGCGACGTCACCAACGTTGGCCTACAGCAAGCCTACGTCGCCTTCCAGGCCACCGACATGGTCACCCTGCAGCTCGGCAAATGGGAAGGCCTGATCGGCTACGAGGCCTGGGATGCCACCGGCCTGTACCGCGTCAACACCAGCCCCGTCTTCGATCTGAATGGCGTCCTGGTGGAAGGCCTGAACGTCAACATCGCTGCCAACGAAGAGCTGACGATCGATCTGTACATCGCCGACGGCGTCTATTCTGATGAGCAGGTGCAGAGCGATGCCGTAGGCCTTGGCGCCAACCTGACCTATGCCACCGAGACCTACACCTTCGACGTGGACCTGGGCATGGACATGGCCGCCACTGGCACCGCCGATGAGAATGATCCGCTGATTGGCATCAACCTGAGCGGCGACTATAGCGGCGTCGATAAGCTGACCGTCTTCGGCGATTTCGCTTATCGTGCCTATGAGGCCTTTAACCAAATGGGCGTCATGGTTGGCGGTAATTATCAGTTCGTCGAAAATGCCAGCGGCACCCTGATGATCTCTTATGTTGAGCAGGACGACGAAAAGGACGACGATGAAATCATGGAAGTCGCCGTTGCGGTTCTGACCACCCCGACTGGCAACGAGAACTTCGGCATCAACTACGAACTGGAATACAACACCATCGCTACCGATGGCGCTGAAGACCAGGTCGGCGCATTCGTCGAATTCCTTGCCGTCATCCCCTAACCTCGGATAGACAACCAGGCATTCAAAAACCCCAGCCATCTGGCTGGGGTTTTTTGTGGCCTTTCAGCCCCAGAAACCAAACCGACCGGCCAATGAGGTCGGCCGCAAGACACAAACCGGACGCCGCCCGGAACCCATCCGGGCTCAATCGTATCGGTCGGCGCCCGGTTTTTGCTCTTACATCGAGGGGCAGG
>CAYONM010000370.1:0-2655 GCA_964405325.1 uncultured candidatus Brocadiaceae bacterium
TGGCGGCAGTTCCTGGGCGCGGCGGTTGGTGGTGTGGCGGCTCGTGTGGCTGAGGCCTCGCGGCGTGGTTTGCGGTGGCTGCAGAATCGCTGTGGATTGTTTGCGGGAGACCTGCGATCGGTCTCTGATTGAAGCTGGGCTGTGACGTCCGCATCGGTGCGCCTGCCGATTGGCGGTTGCAGTGATTACAGGCAGCGGCGCTTTGACAGATCCCATATTCAATCGACGATTTGACACATGATCGCTCGTGAGATTCTGCAGACGGTGCGGGAGTGGGCCGGTATCTTCCGGGTCCTGGTCATCACCGGACCACGACAGGCAGGCAAAACCACGGTCTGCCGTTTGGCCTTTCCCGATAAACCCTATTGCAGCTTGGAGGATCCGGACCAGCGGGAGCTGGCGCGCATGGATCCACGCAGTTTCCTGGCCCGTTTCCATGACGGTGCGATCCTCGACGAAATTCAACGGGTACCGGAATTGGTCTCCTATCTGCAAGGTCTGGTGGATGCCGATCAGCGAGCTGGGCGGTGGATCCTGATCGGAAGCAGCCATTTTCATGTGGTCGAGACCGTGACGCAGTCCTTGGCCGGGCGTGCCGGATTGTTGGAATTGATGACCTGTTCGCAGCGGGAGCTGGCTGGAGCCAACTTGGCCAAGCGTGAACCGGCTGCAGCGGTTTTTGCAGGCGGGTATCCCGAGCCTCTGGCGCGGCATCTGCCGACGGTGCCGTGGTATCAGGCCTACCTCAGCAGTGTGGTGGAACGGGATTTGCGCCAGGTATTGCAGGTGCGGGACCTGGATGCGTTCCAGCGCTTCGTGCGGCTATGCGCTGGTCGGGTCGGGCAGCTGATCAATCGGGCGTCGCTGGGAAGCGATGCCGGCGTATCCGCCGAAACCGTGGACCGCTGGCTTTCGGCCCTGCAGGCGGCGCATCTGATATTCCTGTTGCGTCCGCATTATCAGAATTTTGGCAAACGGCTGATCAAGGCGCCGAAGCTCTACTTCACGGATGCGGCGCTGGCAGTGCGCCTGCTCAACATCCGAAATGCGGAACAGCTCGCCCTGCACCCCCTGTGGGGCTCGCTGTATGAGAACTGGGTGCTGGCTGAGATCCGGCGCTCCTACTGCCATCGCGGCGAAGAACCGGTGCTGTGGTTCTGGCGTGATCAGCGCGGCACGGAGATCGATTGCCTGATGGAACACGGTGGCCGCTTGCTTCCGGTGGAAATCAAGGCCGGCGCGACGATCGCGAGCGACTGGTTTGCTTCCCTGCAGACCTGGCGTCGCTATGCCGGATCCATGGCTGGACCAGCCCACCTGGTGTATGGTGGCGAGCAGGCAATGCGCGGGCCGCAGGAGGTGTCCATTCTGCCCTGGTACGCGGTGCATGAGCTGACCGTACCGTGAAAGGCAGTGATCAGCCTTGCAACACGCCTGCTGACCAGCGCCGTTGACGATGCGCTGCAGGAAGGCCATCACCAGCAGGTGCGGAAAGGCCTCGGTGTAATCGGCTCGTTCCTCCCAGGCTTCCGAGTTCCAGCGCCAGAAGGTCTGGAATTCCGTCAGCAGGGCCTGGAGGTCCAGATCATTGGGCGACGGCTCGCATCCGATTGAGCATTCGGATCGGGTGTGAATGCGCGGATCGGCCAGCGAGCCGCCGCTTACGCCCGGACCACCAGCACCGGCTGTCCCGAGGCGTCGGGCAGGGTCTCCTGGCTGAGACGCTGTTCCCAGCTACGGGCGCGGGCTTCGGTGCGGCGATCGAACAGGACCAGGCAGCGGCTGGTGGCGTGCAGGCGGTCGGCGTAGCGGGCCAGCTGCTGCAGGCCTTCGGCCTGGCTGGCATCGGGACCCTTGCCGGGATGCACCAATTTGATTTCGATGACGTGGATGCGGTCCTGCCAGAACACGGTCAGGTCGACGCGACCGCGACCGGCGGCGTACTCGCGTTCGATCCTGCCCCCGCCGTTGACGATGCGCTGCAGGAAGGCCATCACCAGCAGGTGCGGAAAGGCCTCGGTGTAATCGGCTCGTTCCTCCCAGGCTTCCGAGTTCCAGCGCCAGAAGGTCTGGAATTCCGTCAGCAGGGCCTGGAGGTCCAGATCATTGTCGTCGGTCTGCCAGCGGAATTCCGGCGCGGGAATGCCCAGCTGCATGCTGTAGGACAGGCTGCGCGCCAGGACCTCGCGGTAGATGGGATTGGCGATCTGCGGGGTGCCACCCTCCAGGCTGACCAGGCCCAGATCCTGGCACAGGCGGAAGGCGTCGGTGCTCGCCAGGTCGGGGATGACGGCGCCGGTGATGATCGGTTCGATCACGCCTTGAACGCGGGGGTCTTTCAGGCGCTCGGCCAAACTGTCGATGTGCACCGCTCGCTTCAGGATCAGACGTTCCTTGGCCTGCTGGATGTGGTCCACGCTCAGGTGGATCGTGGGATCGTCGTCGGTCAGATCCCAGATGCATTTCTGGAACAGGGCGTTGACCAGCCAGGGTTGGCCTCGGGTCAGATCGTATATCAGATCCAGGGCGTTCTCATCGATGGTCTGGCCGCGCTCGCTTGTGCGCTGAGCGAACAGTCGGTGCACATCGGCACGGCTGAAGCAGCCGATGGAGCTGGATTGCTGTTTGATGTTGAAGGGGCTACCGGGATTGAGG
>CAYONM010000371.1:0-2640 GCA_964405325.1 uncultured candidatus Brocadiaceae bacterium
CGGTTCCGCGCCCAGCGGCATACTGCGCCATCAAGCGCGAAGCCGTCCGACCGAGCGGCGGTTTTTCGGCGATAATGCGCGAAGCGCGCCGAAAAATGCTCGCGAAGCGGGCAAGGTCCGACCGAGGCCGTGGGACCGGAGCCCGGCTGGCGGGTGCGCCGGAGGCGCGAGGGGGCAACGCCCCCTCTGAGGGACGCATCAATTCTGTTCGATGTCCTGCTCCTCACCGAAGGCGGTCACCACCTCCTGCCACATGCGCCCCAGGGCACCCTTGCTCCACTTCGGTCGGATACCCGGCACTGCTGCCAAATAATCGACCAGGCCTTTTTTGCCGAGATGGTAGGTCTCCACTAGGCCGGCGATCACGGTACCAAGATAATCCGCACCGGGCGGGCGCGGCTGCTCCTTGCCTGGGGCGGTGGCGGCAATCACCGGATAGCCTTCGCGATCGGCTTCCAGCAGCAGCAGACGGCGATACCAGCCACTGGGACAATCGACCTGACCATTCGCCAATAATTCCGGCCAGGGAATCTGCAAATCCTGGTCACGGTTTTCTTGCCGCAGCACGTCTTCGCACTGCTCGCTGGTCAGCAACCAGGCCCGACCCCACGTGGTGACGGTGGCATCGGAATCGGAATCGATAAAGCCCACGCCACCGTGCCAGCAACGATGCTGCTGGGCAAAACGCAGGCGATGCGGCAACAGCAGCGCACGATCCGCTTGCGGTGGCGCTGGATTACGAGCCCCAACCTGCCTGATGCCCAGGTCGGGAATCTCGCCACCCTCCAGATAATATCGGAAACGCTCTTCCAACAGATTGGCGCCGTAGACGGCATACCAGACGTGCTCAGGTTGCATGCTCGGATGCTGCCCGGGCCGGCTCCAGGACCAAGCGTTGGTACCAGGCGTAACCCAGGCAAGTCATCGGTAGCGCGATCACCAAGCCCAGCAGACCCAGTAACTCGCCCCAGACCATGACCGCCAGCAGGATGATCACTGGCCGCAGGCCGAATGCCTTGCCCATGATCCGCGGCACCAGCAGCGCGTCTTGGATCAGCTGCACCAGCATGAAAACCATCGCCACGCCACCAAAAGCCCACCACAGGGAATCACCATCACGCACCACCTGCATCAGCGCCAGGAAGCCAGCCAGAGGGATGGCTGCCAGTTGCAGATAGGGAACCATGTTCAGCAGCCCGACGAACAGCCCGAACAGGATCGCCATCGGCAAGCCGGTGATGCTGAAACCGGTCGCGAACAGGCCGCCAACCATGCCCGCCACCACCGCCTGGGCCCGGAAGTGGCGACCCATGGCCAGGTTGAAATCGGCAACCAGTTCTTCGACTTTTTCTTTTCGCCCAGCCGGAATCCACGAACTCCAATTTCGTCGCAGCCAGTCGAAATCGATCAACATGAAGGCGATGTACATCAGGATCACCGACAGCCCGAAGATCCAAGCCACCAGGCCGCCAAGCCCCTGCAAAATGCTCAGCGGCACGGGTGCCACCTTGCCCAGCAGGGTCCAGAAGCGCTCCTGCCGGACAAGATCTTCGACTTGCTTCCAGTCACCGTAAAAACCTCGTATCTGATCCAAAACATCGGCCGGCAGCAAGCCGCGCACCTGTTCCGGAAGGTTCTGCTCGGTGACCAAGGCGCCCAAGGCCTGTCCCAAGCCGATCACCTCGCTGACCATCACTTCCAACAACAGCCAAACCCCCAAGGCGCCCAGCACGCCGACGCCGGCCATCACCAGCAAGGCCGCTGCGGCACGATTGGGGATTTTCCGCTGCACCAGATTGACCAGGGGATTGAGCAGGAAAGCGATCAGGAAAGCGACCGCAAACGGCACCAACACACCACTGAGCCGATCGGCCAGCCAAACCAGAAAGACCAGCGTCGCAATGGACACGGTCAAACGGAAAACACGATCAAAGGTATAGGGCTGATTATCGAGCAACATGGTCGCTATGAGAGGGTCTCACAGCGCCGCCACAAGAAGCGGTTGTCCTGTAAGGAAGGCCCACACCCCAGAACGCAGGCGGCACGCTGCACCGAAAAAGTAAACAAACCGGCGCCGCCTCGAACTCAGAGGTTCAATCATATCGGTCGGCGCCCGATTTATGGGCACCTCTATAAACTCAGGTCGAGCCAGTAAAGGAGTTGAGGAAAATACGGCCGGTCTACAGCCTGGAAGAGCTGCGAACGCTGATCGCCGCTGAGCATTGTGGAGAGCCAATGTGGATGTTCGCAGTACTGGCCATCTACACGGGCATGCGGTCGAAGGAAATCAGCCAAGCACGATGGTCCTGGATTGACTGGGAGGGAGAAATCTTCCGGGTCCCGGCCGAGTTCAACAAAACCGCTACGGATCGCATGATTCCGCTGCAGCCTGAACTCGGTGCGATCCTCAAGCCATTGGCAGGCGTAGGCGCCGGACGAATTCTCGACCGTGAGTGGTCCAAGCACATCGCCGATCAGGCATCAAGCCAATTCAAAGAGTACCTGCACAAGCTTGGGATCGAGCGCGGCGGCCGGATCATACATGATCTGCGCCACAGCTGCGCCAGCCTGCTGGCCGCCACCGGATACCCTGAGCGCTTGGTGATGGACGCGATGGGCCACGAGGATCGCCGTACCTCC
>CAYONM010000372.1:0-2604 GCA_964405325.1 uncultured candidatus Brocadiaceae bacterium
AAGGGCGGCAAAAGATCAAGCGAAATGTAATGTTTATTTATTGACGGGCCCTTAGTGCTTTGTCATTAGGCAGGCCAGATCGGTAATGCGGGCGACGGTGAGCGGTGCGGTGAGGGCTTCGGCATAGGGGGTCCCGACCTGATGTCCCCAGGCCCGACCGCGGCTTTCCACCCAGCGCAGAAAGCCGGTCTGGGCAATGGAGGTCTCCGGTTCATGGCTACCCGGTTGATGCAGTTGACTGCCGTAGCAGCCAATCGCAGCCAGCTTGCGTTCCCAGTCGGCTTCGGTGCAGGCCAGAACCAGCTGGGGAGTTACCGGCAGTTCGCCCTCGTAGGCCAGCAGGCGTGCGCCGCGCCAGGCTGACTGGTCGGTGGGCGGCATGTGATGCAGTTCGGCGGCCTTGACTGCCTGCAGCATTAATGTGGCCAGGGCCTGATGGTCCGGATGCAAGGCATGTGGGTTTGGGCCGATGATCAGGGCGGGTTGCCAGCGACGGATGGCGGCAATCAGGCCTTCACGGGCGGTGGGGTCGTTGGCGCTCAGGAACCCATCGGGCAAAGCCAGGTTCTCTCTCGCGTGCAGGCCCAGGATCTCAGCTGCTGCCATGGCTTCGGCGGCGCGGGTTTTCGGTGTTCCACGACTACCCATTTCCCCCCGACTTGCATCCACCACCACGACTCGTTGCCCGGCTTGGGTTTGATGTGCAATGCTCGCGCCGAAATGGATTTCAGCGTCGTCGGGGTGGGGGGCGAAGACGAGAAGGTCACAACTCATGGTCGAGATGCTCCGGCGCTCCGGGGCAAGGCAAGGGCATCACTGGGGCAAGAGTTCTTCGGTCGCCGTCAGCACCTCCTCCACATGGCCTTTCACCTTCACTTGGCGCCATACGCGGAGAATGCGGTGGTCCGCCCCACCAGCCAGGTGGAGCGCTCGACCCCCATGTAGGTGCGACCGTACATGCTCTTTTCCTTCCAGCAGCCCAGCTTCTGGAGCAGGATTTTGTCTGGATCTGCCAAGAGCGGAAAGCCCAACTCGTACTTGTCGATGAACTTCCGGTGTTTTTCGAGCGGATTGGGTGACAGGCCGAAGACGCGTAGGTCTCTGGCCTGAAGGCGAGACCTGTTGTCGCGGAAATCACAGGCTTCGGTGGTGCAGCCGGGGGTCAGGTCCTTGGGATAGGCATAGATCACGTAGCTCTGGCCGGTCAGATCTTTACGGCTGACCGTGCTGCCGTCGCTGCTGGCCAGGGAAAAGGCGGGAAACGTTGCCATGGTCGGAATCCTTTGGCCGGCACTGTGGTCAGCCACTCGCAGTCTGCGAGTGGCGAGTCAGGCATGATGGGTCCCTCAGAGGTCTGAACCGAGCTTAGTCCAGTTGTACCCCAGCGAGCGCGTCCAAGCACGAAGCCGTCCGACCGAGCGGCGGTTTTTCGGCGATAAAGCGCGAAACGCGCGGAAAAATGTCCGCGAAGCGGGCACGTCGCGACGGAGGAGCGTGGGACCGGAGCCCGGCTGGCGGGTGCGACGGAGGTCGCGAGGGGGCAGCGCCCCCTCTGAGGGAGGCGTCAGGCATGATGGTCATGCTTGCTTGTCCTCATGCCTTCTGCCGCACCATGCCGGCCTCGGAGATATTTATGCTGACACAGAGTTTCATCTTCGCATCTGGTATATCAGAAGAAATCGAGCGCGATATCTGGCGACGTGGCGTTTTGAGCTGGGAGATTCTGCGCAAGCATCCCGGCGAGGTGGCCGAGGTGATTGGCGAGACTCGGAGCAAGAAGCTGCTGGGGGCGATTGGCGAAGCGCAGGCTGCCTTGGATGCTGGCGATCTGAACTGGTTCCGCGTGCACTGGCCGGAAAAGGAGCTCTGGCGATTGTGGCGCGGCTTCTGCACGCCGAAGCAGCGGGCTCTGGTGGACATCGAGACCACCGGTCGGACACCTGGTTTCGATCAGATCACGGTGATCGGCTTGTCCGATGGTACGCATGAGCGCGCCTTTGTTGCAGATCAGCCACAGGAGGGGGACGAGCCGCTGGCTGGCTATGTCGAAGCGATCCGCAACTATCGTCTCCTGGTCACCTTCAATGGAATCGGTTTCGATATCCCATTCATCGAGAAACATTTTCGTTCGGCCAACTATCGCTGTGAACAGCCGCATTTGGACCTGATGCTGCTGGCACGTTCCCTGGGGCTGAGCGGTGGTCTGAAGGACATGGAGAAGCAGGTCGGTATCGCCAGAGACGAGGGCATTGCCGACATGCGTGGCTCCGAGGCCATTACGCTTTGGGGCCAGTGGCAGAATCGGCGCGATCGATCTGCCTACGACCGTCTGGTGGTCTACTGCAAGGCGGACTGCACCAACCTGATGGCCTTTGCTGACATCCTGTATGAGCGCAAGGTGGCCCAGGTGTACGCGCCCTACGCCACCGAGATCGATCTGGATCAGGCGCATGGCGAGCAGTTGTCGCTGTTCTAAGACGCTTCCCTCAGAGGGAGCGTTGCCCCCTCGCGACATCCGTCGCACACCCCCACGGCCTCGGTCGGGATTCGCTCGCTTCGCTCGATTTTCCCGAGCATTCCGCTCCGCCCCCTCCGAACCTTCCC
>CAYONM010000373.1:0-2509 GCA_964405325.1 uncultured candidatus Brocadiaceae bacterium
CAGCAGCACGCCGAGCACCGCGCCCAACCGATCCATGCTCGCCAGCCAGCCGCCAAGACGGCCGCGCTGTTCCAGTTCTCGGATGAGCGCTTGAACCAGGGCGTGAAAACCAGCGGCGGCCAAGAGGGCTGGCGCACCGATCATCAGCAGGGCCAGTATGCTGTCGCTGCACCAGGCTGGCAGTGGGCTACTGGCCAGCAGGGGGGCGATCATCGGTCGCAGCAGCCAGGCCAGGGTGCTGAGCAGGGTCATGGTGCCGGCAAACCAACGGAGGTCGGGCAGGCCGCGCTGTTGCGCCCTGGCGCCCAGGTCCTGTTCCACGGCACCTCCAATGAAAAAGGCCACCACCAGACTGACCGCTCGCATGCTCGAGCCCATGTCCAGGGCCGGGACCCGCATCCAGATGGTTTCCAGAGCGACCACTGCCAGGCCTGTCAGTAGGGCCAGAGCGAGAATGAGTGCAGGCATGCCCGGAGCGTGGCTGACGCCGAAAGAGCGACAACGCTTCTGCTCATTGGCACGTGCCATGCGTCTCCCTCACCGAGGAGCGTGCCATGTCTTCCATTGCAGCAATCGGAGCAGCGGGTGGTAATCCCCTCGGCGATGTGAATCAGTCCAGTGTTTACCGGGATGCCGACTTCATGGCCATCATGTTGGCCGAGATCACCCAGCAGGACCCAATGAATCCATCCGAAACCAGTGAGCTGGTCAAAGGTATGCAGCAGTTGCAGCAATTGGCCAATTCCCGTTACGAGAAGTACCGGGACGATGTGTCATGGGGCCAGAATCTCATGGGACAACGGGTGGTGGCCGGCCAGGTCAGCATGGGTGATGCCGAGTACGAAGCCCATGTGGAGCGCGGTCTGGCTCCCGACCGTGGCTATGGCACGGTGTTTGGCGAAGTGCAGTTCTTCCGCACCGTGGGGGAGAGCGTCTGGGTTCGGATCGGCGAGAAGGACTATCCCATCGACAATGTCCAGGCGGTGGAACCAGCGGCGCCACAGGAGTCCTACTACACTGGGATCGCTGATCAGTTGCTGGGCAGACGGGTCAGCTTTCTGGATGACGAGGGCGAGCAACAGGCAGGTATGGTCGACGAATTGACCTGGAACGAAGAAGGCGAGGTTGCCCTGTTGATTGGCGGTCATTTGGTGCCCTTCGAGCGCATTCGCAGCATCAGCGGCACGTAGTCAAGGCAAACTAAGCACTAAAATAGGCTCTTTCTGCGGCGGCAAGCAGCGATAGGCCCATTCTTCGGCAAGTGTCCCATTGCGCCCTCCGCGCTGGCCGATAAACCGACCTTCTTTCGGGGAGACGCGATGGGCAAGGACAAGGCCAGTCAGGAAGAGATCTACCGCCAGATGCGGTCGGACATCGAGAACGGCAAGTATCCGTCCTCGACTCGTCTGCCCTCGGTGCGGACCCTGGCCAAGCGATTCAATGCCAGTCCGAATACGATTTCGAAAGTAGTCAGCCGCTTGATGGAATCGGGATTGTGCACAGCCAGGCGTGGTGTCGGCCTGTTCGTCCGCTCCCTGCCAACTCGGAAGTTGACCCTGCTGGTCGGTTCCGAAGAACCATCCCCGGTGTCCGATTTCAATGGCCAGATCGAAAGCCGCCTCCGTGAGCGTCTGGCTGCCGAAGGCATTGAGATCGAACGGTACCACATCACCCGTGACGATCCCAGCTATGGTCCCGATGTCGACCGGGTCCGTCGTCCCGGCCGCGTGGTGTTGGGCATCGGCTTGCATCACGAGCCGCATCTCAAGGCCCTGTCCGAATTGCGCCGGCCCATGTTGCTGATTGGTCATGTCCCCAGTCGGTGCAATGCTTCGTCCGTCGTCCCCAACAGCTTCCGTTCCGGCTACCTGGCGGCTCGTCACCTGATCCGCAAGGGCTTCCGGCGCATCGCCTACATTGGGCGGGTGCGCAAGATTCGGCAAGTGGTGCTGCCCGAGCCCGAGAGCCTCAAAGAGCGTGCTGGCGTCCAGTGTGCCTTTCAGGAAGAGGGGCTGCAGCTGCGCGACGAGTTCACCTTCGCGCATGTGGACGAGGTTCAGGAGCGTGCCGCTCGTCTGAGCGAAATGCCCGATGCGGTGATCATGCCCGCAGCTGAGGACGTCAGCTCCGTTCAGGCCCGTAAGGCCTTGGGTGGTAGCAAATTGAATGTGATCCTGATTGGCGATGACCACCAGTTGGAGCGGCATGCCCGCGCCGACATGGTGGTGGTGAAGATTGACGAGGTGGTCGATCTGGCTGCTGCTGAGTTGCTGCGTCTCCTGGGCGAGCAGCGGGTTAGCCCCATCACCTATATGGTCAATGGTGAGCTGGTCGCAGTCGAATAAAACCTCGGGCAGACCACAGCCAGAACACAAACCGGGCGCCGCCCGGAACCCAGAGATTCAATCGTATCGGTTGGCGCCCGGTTTTGACTCTTAGGGTGCGGAAAGAAAAAAAGGTAGCAGATCGCGCAGAGATTTTGTCGATCCTTCAAGGCGCGAAGAGCGAG